>JAYVML010000101.1:0-14482 GCA_043758955.1 Novosphingobium sp.
TATCCCAAATGGCCCGGCGCGCTGCTGGTCACAGTCTGGTGGGTGGCGGTCAGCTCGGCGCTGCCGGGAGTGCTGCACCGCTTTTTCACCTATGATCTAACCTATGGCAGTCTGGCCGGGGTGATGATCTCGCTGTTCTTTTTCTGGTTGGTCGGACTAGGGATGGTGGTGGGCGCAGAATTGAACGCCGCGCTAGCCGAAAGTCCAGAAGAGCAGGACTTGATCGGCCAAGCGGATAATCGGGCAAGCACCGACAAGACCGGCGCTTGAGGGACGGTGGGACAAAGACTATGAGCGGATTGATGCAGGGCAAGCGCGGGCTGATCATGGGCCTGGCGAATGAAAAGTCGCTGGCTTGGGGGATTGCCCAGAAGCTGGCTGAAGCGGGAGCCGAGTTGGCTTTCTCGTATCAGGGCGAGGCGCTGGAGAAACGCGTGCGGCCGCTCGCTGCCAGTCTGGGTAGCGATTTCCTGATCGATTGCGATGTCTCCGATATGGCCAGGCTCGACTTCGCCTTTGCGACGCTCGCGGGGCGTTGGCCGGTGATCGATTTTGTGGTCCATGCGATCGGCTTTTCGGACAAAACCGAACTGCGCGGCGGCTATATCGACACCAGCCTCGAAAACTTCCTGATGACCATGAACATCTCGGCCTATTCGCTGGTGGCGGTGGCGCAGCGCGCGGCCGCGATGATGCCCACATTCGATCCAGAAAGCGGCATTGGCGGCGGGGCAATCCTCACTTTGTCATACTACGGTGCTGAAAAGGTCATTCCGCATTACAATGTGATGGGGGTGGCCAAGGCCGCGCTAGAAGCCAGCGTCAAGTACCTCGCAAATGATCTGGGTCCAGTCAATATCCGGATCAATGCGATATCGGCTGGGCCGATCAAGACGCTCGCCGCCAGCGGGATCGGCGATTTCCGCTACATCCTCAAATGGAACGAGCTTAATTCGCCGCTGCGCCGCAATGTAACGATTGGTGACGTCGGCGGAGCCGGTCTGTACCTGCTGTCAGACCTGGCGTCAGGCGTGACCGGCGAGATCCATCACGTCGATGGCGGCTACAACGTGATCGGGATGAAGCAGGAGGACGCGCCCGATATCGCGCTGAGCTGAGGCTTAGTTCGATTTGGGGGGCACGGCCGGGGGCGCTATGGTGTCATTAGGATCCTTGTCAGTCTTGGCTTCTTCGGCCTTGCGGCGCGCATCCATCTGGTCTTCAAGCGCTTCGACCCGGGCCTGCGTTGCGGCCGCGTCCTGATCGATCGTTTCGAGCCGCTTGGTCCGCTCGGCCGCGATCATCTGGCTGAATTTGATGTCGGGATTGATGCTCTTTTCGGCATAGGCCTGATTGATCAGCTTGCCCGAGCACCCGGTCCAGCCGCCTGCACCAACCGGTGAGCAGCTCATCGTGCCGGTGCGACCAACGGTTTCGTAGGCAAGCACCTTGTTGTTCCACGCCTCGTTCTGCGGGCTGGAATGTTCGCGCAGCAACTCTGGAATGCGGAACCGCTCGCCCTCGTCCTTGCGCGCGCAGACGGTGATAGTGTCGTCGGTCGATTGCGGGCAGGGATCTTCGCCGAAGACAATCAGCTGGTTGACCTTGGGTTCGGGCGCTGCTTGCGCGCCCGCCGGAACGGCATAGAGCGCAGTCAACGCGAGCGGAGCGAGGATAGCAATGATCGGGCGCATCTTGAGACTCCTGGCGGACAGCGTTATATAGGCATGCCGCGCGCTGAATAACAGCTGAAGCTAGGTTTGGGTTCCGCGCAGGGGTTTGCAGTCAGATCCGTTCGGCCAACCGGATCGCCAGACGGCAACCCAGCCGAATAGCGCCCGACAGCACCGGATAGCCCGGCGCCTGCTCGGCCCCATTGGCCAGCGCCACATCGCGATGCGCGCGCTCGTCTTCACGGAAATCGGCGATCAGCCCGGACAATTCGGGATCGCTGTCACCCAATTGATCGAGCTGCGCGCTGTAATGAAGGTCGATTTCGGTCTCAACTGCGGCGGTGCAGGCCATCGCCGCTTTGGGCCCGATCAATGCGGTGGCCGCCCCCAGTGCGAACGCGGCCACGTCCCACACTGGCTGGAGCGCGGTCGGCCGCACGCCGCGCGCCGCCATCAGCGCGTCGAGCTTGGCCCGGTGTTGAGCCTCCTGCTCTGCCATGTGGCGCACGTCGCCGGCGAGCGGCGCGCGGTCGCCCATCACCGCCAGTTGCCCGGCATAGATCCGGGTTGCGCCATATTCGCCCGCCTGATCGACCCGCAGCATCCGTCCGCTGGCTTTTGCATTCATAGGGCTGCCCTTGTTCATTGAACTGGCTCTTGCCCGCGGCGGAGCAGCACAGAAATCAGCAGCGCAGCGGGGACCGAGATGAGAAAATTGAAGCCCGCCAGCGAAATTCCGGCCAGCGACCACTGCACCTGATCACAGCGGATCAACGGCGCATCAAGGATCGCGCTGAGCGGATCGGCGCCCAGTTTCACTTCGCTGGTGCAGGCGGTGAGGCCCTGCCACCAGCCATATTCAACCCCGGCATGATACAGCCCGAGCAGACCTCCGACCAAGATCGCCAGTGCAGCAAGCCAGGTCAGCAGCGTGGCCTTGGGCCGCGCCAACGCTAGCAGCGCCAGCGCCAGTGCGGCAAAGTGCGCATAGCGCTGCCACCAGCACATTTCACACGGGAACAGATGGAACGCATATTGCCCCACATAGGCGCCGCCGAGCAGCGCGGCGGGCACCGCAAAGGCCAGCGCGCGTGCCCTGTGCATCGCCGCCGCGCCGCTGGGCAGTACACTCATTTGCGCTTGGCCGTGGCGGCGGTGTGGTGCAACGTCTGGAGTGCGTAATAGAGCTGGAAATCCTTAATGCCCTTAGTTTTCAATTCGTCTGGAGTGAACTTGAACCGCGGGTCGGCCAGCCGGTCGTTTTCCAGCTTCTTGTCATCGAGGCTAGCTTCGTTGACCAAATGATGGCGCAGATCGCTTTCACGCACCGACAATTCGCTGCGCCGCGCTGCATCGGGATCGGTCAATTGCGGCACGCGGATATCAGGATCGATCCCGCCTTCCTGCACCGAACGGCCCGACGGCGTGTAATAGCGCGCGGTGGTAATCTTGACTGCGCTGGTGCGCGACCGGTCTAGGAAGAACAGCGACTGAACACTGCCCTTGCCGAAGCTGCGCTCGCCCATGATCAGCGCGCGATGCTGGTCCTGCAGCGCGCCGGCGACAATTTCAGATGCCGAGGCCGAGCCCGCATCGATCAGCACGATCAGCGGCAAGCCTTTGGCCATGTCGCCAGGGAACACCGATTCTGCTTTGAAGTATTCGTCGTCGGACGAGTCGCGCCCGCGCTGCGAGACGATAACGCCCTTGGTCAGAAACAGGTCGGACAAACCCACCGCCTCTTCGAGTTCGCCGCCCGGATTTTCGCGCAGATCAAGCACGAACCCTTCAAGCTTACCGCCTGATTTGGCTTTCAAGTCGGTGATCGCCTTGTTGACGAGGTTGCCGACATCGTGGCTGAACTCGTTGACCGTGATGACGCCGATATTGTCTTTCAGTTCCCAGGTCACGGGTTCAAGCTGGATCACTCCGCGCGTAACGGTTACGTCGAATGGTTCGGTGCGACCCGCGCGGAACAGCGTCAGGCGGATCTTCGATCCAGCCTCGCCGCGCATCTTGGCCACCGCATCATCCAGATCGCCGCCATAGATCAGCTTGCCATCGAGGTGCGTGATATAATCCCCGGCCTTGACCCCCGCCGCTGCCGCCGGGCTGCCGCGCATCGGCGAGACCACTTTAACCGCGCCGTCGTCCATCACCACCGACAGTCCCAGCCCCGAATAGTTGCCGTCGATCATGGTGTTGAGCCGCTGCATGGTCGAACCCGAAAGATACGAGCTATGCGGATCGAGGCTGGCCAGCATGCCGTCGATCGCGCCTTCTTCCAGCTTGGCATCGTCGACTTTTTCGACGTAGCGCAGCTTGACCAGCTGATACACGGCGGCGAGCCGTTCGAACTGCGTGGCCGACCGCGCGTCCACCGCAGCCAGGCCGGCGGTGGTCGCAGGAATGAGCGAAACGGCACTGACCAGCAAGGCGGCACGAAACATCGGAGCAATCTTCATCGTGGTGTCTCTCATAAATCGTCTGCGCCTTCTATCGCGCACCGGGGGTTAACGCCAGATGGCGCGTTACGGCTTCAAGGTCAGCGCCTAATTGCGGATGAAATCGAGCGAATTAACCGGGGTGCCCTGCCGCCGCAACTCGAGTGTCAGGAGCGGGTTGCCCGGCCCTGCTCGCCCGAGCGAACCGCCCGCGACCAATTGTTCGCCCGCCCAGCAATCGAGCTGGCTGAGCCCGGTGACCAGCGAAGTCCAGCCGCCGCCATGCTCGATAATCACGATCAGCCCATAGCCGCGATAGGGCCCGGCGAAAGCGACCCGGCCCGCACCCGGCGCGATCACTTGGGCGCCGCCTTGCGCGAGGATCGAAAGCCCGCGCGTTTGCAGCTGGGCTGCGCCGCTGGTTCGGCCGCTAGCTCCAAAGCCGCTGACTAGCCGCCCCGCCACCGGCAATATGTATCGCGCCGGAGCGTCAGTGGCTGCCGGACTGGCGAACTGATCAGCCGGGGCGAGCGCGGCTTGCGGCTGTGCCGGGCGCAGCACGGGTCCAGGCAAAGCCGCCAGCTGATCGCGCACAGCGCCGGCCTGAGCCAGATCATTGACCAGCCCGCTCAGATCGCGGGCCTGTTCGCTGAGCGCCAAGGCGCGCTCGCTCTCACGATTGGCCGCACCGCTGGCTTGAACCGAGGCGAGCCGCTGGCGCTCTTCGATTACCCCCAATTCGGTGCGGCGGCGCGCGAGCTCGACTTGCCCAGCGCGCAAGGCCGAGCTGGCCTGCTGACCCTGTGCAGCGAGGGCTTGGCCGCGCTCGATTGCCTGGTGCAGTCCCGCGGTGCGGCGGGCCACTTCGGGCAGCAAAGTTTCCAGCACCGCGCGCAAGTAAACCACCTCGCGCAGCGAACCTGGCCGCAGCAAAGATAACAACGGCGGACGGCGCGAAAGCCGCTGCAACGCGGCGGTGAGCTCGATCAGCGGACGCTGCTTGGCAGCCAGTTCAATCCGCAGTCGGATCTGGTCCTGCCCGATCAGCTGCAGCTGCGCAGCGTTAGCCGCGATTTGCGCTTCGCTCTCCTGCACCCGTGCCGCCAGCGCCGCGGCTTCCTGTGCGGTGCGATCAGCCGCAGCGGTGGCAGTTGTGGCGCCCGCCTCCAGCAGTTCAGCGCGGCTCCGCGCCTCCACTCCCTGCGCCTGCGCACGGGTCAAAGCCGCCTGCGCGTCTTCGGTGTTATCGATCCCGGCGGTGGTCTGCGCCATGCTCCCGCTCAGTGCGCAAAGCACGGCCAGCGGGGCGAGCAGCAGAAGTAGGCGCGGGTTCACGCCGCCCTTATCCGGAACGGTGGTATGGATGACCAGCAAGAATGCTGGTAGCGCGCCACAATTGTTCGGCCAACAGCGCGCGCGACAGCAAGTGCGGCCAGGTCATCGCGCCAAAGCCCAGCAGCTGATCTGCGGAGGCGCGCGCCGCCGCGCCGTGGCCATCGGCGCCGCCGATCAAAAATCGCACCTCACGCAGGCCCTCATCGCGCCATTTGCCGAGCAACGCGGCGAATTGTTCGGAGGTAAGCTGCGAACCGTGTTCATCGAGTAGCACTTCGCGCACCGGAGTAAGCGCAGCCGGGACAATGCCGCCCACTTCGGGCAATTCGGTCAGCTTGAATGGCCAGGCCAGACGTTTTGTATAGCGCTCGAACAGTTCGGCTTCGGGCGACCGGCCAATCTTGCCCCGTGCGATCACATGCAGCAGCATATTAGCTGCCTGATCCGCGCCGGTTGCCGCCAGCGCCCAGCCGTAAGGCTGGATTAATCACGCGCTGCCCGCATCTCCGAAGGCCCACATCCGTTCAAGATTATAGAAGGTGCGCACTTCGGGGCGGAACAAGTGAACCACTATATCACCGGCATCGACCAGCACCCAATCGGCGGCCGGCAGCCCTTCGATCCGCACGTGACCAAATCCGCCGCGCTTGATCCGTTCGGCAAGCTTCTGCGCCATCGCGGCAACTTGCCGAGTGGAACGCCCCGATGCGATCACCATGTGATCAGCAATCGAACTTTTGCCCTCGAGCGGGATCGAGACCAGCTCCTGCGCTTGATCATCGTCGAGCGATTGCAAGACCAACGCGTGCAGCGAGCCCGGCTCGGCTTCGGGCAACGGCAGCGAGGTGCGGGAAACTGGATCCGGACCGGTCTGGGCAAGATCATTGGAATTGGGCGTCATGAAAGCGGGAACAGTCCTCTGGGCGGGCGTCGCAAGACTATCATGCGATGTCGGGATCAACGGGGTGGTGCGTCAAGGGATCGCGCTGGGGCAAGCCGACAAAGCGGTGCGCCCATGCTGGATCGGCGCTGCGCAAAGCGGTGGCCGAACGCGGATCGGGATCAAAACGCAAATATATCAGCGCGGGTGCGCTCCATCCTGCCCGGTTGTTTAACATGGCCGACGGCCGCCGGTAACGGCCGAGCCAGGCACCGGCGGGGCTCGCCAGTGCGTTGCCCTCATAGCCCGGACGCGCGATAACCGCAATCGGCATGGTGCGGGCGATCGCGCGCCAGCTACGCCACCGGTGGAACTGGGCCAGATTGTCGCTGCCCATCAGCCACACGAACTGCACTTTGGGATAGCGCCGCCGCAGCGCGCGCAGAGTTTCAAGGGTATAACGCGTGCCCAATTCGCGTTCGATCGCGGTCGGCACGATTCGCGTGCGGCGCGCTTGCTGCCGCGCTGAAATCAGGCGCGCCGCCAGCGGCGCCATCCCTTCCTTGGGCTTGAGAGGATTGCCCGGCGAGACCAGCCACCACACCGCATCGAGCCCGAGCTGCGCCATCGCCAACAGACTGATCCGGCGGTGCCCGCCATGCGCCGGGTTGAAGCTGCCGCCGAGGAGCCCGATTCGGGTCATTCCTGGTCACATTTCATGCGACATGAGCCAAGCGGGCCGGCTTGGCTCCTGTTCACGGCCTGATCTGACCGGTGCCGCGCACCAGCCACTTGTAAGTGGTCAGGCCTTCGAGCGCGACCGGACCGCGCGCGTGCAAGCGCCCAGTGGCAATACCGATTTCCGCCCCCAGTCCAAACTCCCCGCCATCGGCAAATTGCGAACTGGCGTTGGCGATCACGATCGCGCTGTCCACTTCAGCCAAAAAGCGCTCGCACACCGCCGCGTCCTCACTGACGATCGCTTCTGTGTGCGCCGAGGAGTGTCGCGCAACATGCGCCAGCGCTGCCTCAAGCCCATCGACCACGGCGACCGACAGAACTGCGTCGAGGTATTCAGCGTCCCAGTCGTTTGCGCTGGCGGGGGTGATCCGGGGGTCGAGCGCGCAGGCGCGGGCGTCGCCGCGCAGCTCGCAGCCAGCCTTGAGCAATCCGGTCACCACTGCCTGAGCGCCAGGAAACTGGACATCGAGCAGCAGCGTTTCCATCGCTCCGCAAACCCCGGTGCGGCGCAGTTTGGCGTTTAATGCGATGGCCGCCGCTTTAACCGGATCGGCGGCTGAATGGATGTAAGTGTGGCAAATGCCGTCAAGGTGGGCGAGGACCGGGACCCGCGCATCTGCCTGGACCCGCGCGACCAGGCTTTTGCCCCCGCGCGGCACAATCAGGTCGATCTGCCCCGCCGCGGCCAACATCGCGCCCACCATCGCGCGGTCCTGCGTGGGGACCAGCTGCACCGCGGCTGCGGGAACTGCGGCAGATGTAAGTCCGGCCACGAATGCGGTGTGGATGGCATGGTTTGAGTGGACCGCCTCGCTTCCGCCGCGCAGCAACACGGCATTGCCCGAGGCAAAGCACAGCGCAGCGGCATCGGCGGTGACATTAGGCCGGCTTTCGTAAATGATCCCGATCAGCCCGATCGGCACCCGCACGCGGCTCAGTTCGAGCCCATTCGGGCGAGTCGCAGCGTCGATCACTTGCCCGACCGGATCAGGCAGCGCGGCGATTTGATCGACCGCTGCAGCCATCGCCGCCAGCCGCGCCGAATCGAGCCGTAGCCGATCAAGCAGCGCATCCGATAATCCCGCCGCCACGGCCGCAGCCATGTCGCGCGCATTGGCGGCCAAGATCGCCGGTTCAGCACTGCGCAAAGCCGTTGCTGCCGCGCGCAAAGCCGCCGCTTTGCTGGGCGTATCAAGCCGCGCCAGCCCGCGCTGGACCGCGCGGCCAGCCTGCGCCAGCCGGACGACAACGTCTGTAGGGCTCTCGGCCAAGGCAGGCAGATCAGTCATGTTGGGCGCCTACCATTCCCCAGCCTGCTTGTCACCGCCGAGCGCAGTTCTGCGCATGACGAAGGAGAGACGCGGATCGATTGCGCAAACGCTTTACCCCGCGAGTCTTTCGACTCGGCGAGTCTGTACCGCAATCGATTCGCCTACCGTCCGCCAAGCTGCTAGCGCGCCGCAGCGAGGGTTAAAGAGGGACTGGGGTCGTCTTGAAAAGCACAGCCGTTGGCAGGGTTACAACCCGCCTGCGGACATGGTTCCCGGATCGCGAATTTTTCATGCGATCCGAAGGGCAGGTCCGTTTCATCAAAGTGAGTTCGCGCTTGCAGCTTTTCGCTGCAGGCGGGATCACGGCCTTGCTGCTCGTCTGGGCGCTGACGATTGCGGCCATGGCGTTGTCGAGCTACGTCTCCAATCAAGACCGGCTTTCGCTGCTTGAGCGCGAAGCGAAGGTCGCCACTTCGGAAAGCCGCCTCAACGCTTACGGTCAGGATATCGGCAAAGTCGCGGACGATCTCAAACGGCGCCAGACCTTTATCGAATCTGTCGTCGACGCGCACCTAGGCGATCTGCCTAAGGATGCCGCCGCTGCCAAACCCGGGGAAACCGTGTCCGACAGCAGCTCCGAAGCTGCGCAGACTGTGAAGAAGGTCAGCTTGGCGCTGCCGCAAGCAGCAGCGCTGGCGCAGGTCGAGGCGCGGCAGCTGTCCTTGATCGAAGTGCTGACCCGGAGCGCCGATAGGCGCTCAGCAGCAGCGCAAGCGAAACTTGCCAGCCTCGGGCTCAATTCGCACGCAGCACTGGCATCGCTCGATGATAAGTCGGCGCAGGGTGGTCCGCTGCTCACACTCGCCACATCAGCCGATGGTTCGATTGACCCGCGGTTCCAGCGCTTTGGGCTGAGCCTGGCGCGGATGGACGCGCTGGAACGCAACGTTGCACGGCTGCCGCAAGTGCTACCCGCCAGCCTCGATTATATTTCATCGGGTTTCGGCTTTCGGATCGATCCGTTTACCGGAGCGGGCGCATTCCACCCTGGGCTCGATTTCCGCGGTCCGGTGGGCGCACCGATCTTTGCCGCGGCGCGCGGCACGGTCAGCTTCGTCGGGCAGCGTTCGGGTTATGGCAACTGTGTCGAGATCGATCACGGCAACGGCCTGGTTACACGCTATGCGCACATGTCAGGCTTTCGCACCGTGCAGGGCAAAGTTGTCCAGCCGGGCGAGGTGATCGGCTTGATCGGCTCGACCGGCCGCTCAACCGGGCCGCACCTGCACTTCGAAGTACGGATCAACGATCACCCGGTTAATCCCCGCCCCTTCCTGGAGGCCGTTCCTCATGTTCTCGAAAAAACCGGGCGGCACGCTGCCGCACAATCCACAAGGTAGATCGATGGCCAATTCAACCTTTTCGGTCTTCGGGCCTGATATCAAGATCAAAGGCAATGTCGCCGCCTCGGCCGACCTGCACATCGATGGGCACGTCGAAGGCGACGTCAGCTGCACAGCATTGGTCCAGGGCGAAAGTGGCGAGATCGTCGGCGGAATAACCGCCGAGACCGCCCGTTTATCAGGCACGGTGCGCGGGACGATCAATGTGCGCGAACTGGTGGTTTTGAAAAGCGCGCGGATCCACGGCGACGTGCATTATGATACGCTGACGATCGAGCAAGGCGCGCAGGTCGATGGACGGTTTGCCCCCCGCGCAGTGGCCGAAGATCACACCTCGGTTGTCAGTCTGGCGGTCAGCTAGAGTCCCAGCTCTTCGCGCAGCGCCTTACGGTCTAATTTGCCAATCATCGTCTCGGGTAACGTCTCACGGATCACCACCTGGTCGACCCGCTCGTGCTTGCCGACCCGGTGGTTGAGCCAATCTTTGAGTTCCTCCGCCGATGCCTCGCCTGACAGGGTGGCATAAGCGCGCGGACTTTCGCCGCGATAGGGATCGGGCACGCCGATCACCAGCGCCTCCTTTATCGCCGGGTGGGTCAGCAACACTGCCTCGACTTGGCTGGGAAACACCTTGAAGCCGCCCACCGCGATCATGTCCTTGATCCGGTCGACAATTTTGGCATAGCCGTCCGCGTCGATGGTTGCGACATCGCCGGTGCGCAGCCAGCGGCCATCGAGGCGGGTGGTAAAGGCGGTCGCAGCAGCCTCGGGTCGCTGCCAATAGCCTTGCATAACTTGCGGGCCTTGGATCGCCAATTCCCCGGGCTCGCGTGCCGGGGCATCGCGCAACGGATCCTCGCGGTCGAGCAGCATCATCCGGGTTCCGGGCAGCGGCTGGCCGATGGTCCCGACCCGCTCCTCACCTTCGTACGGATTGGCCGAGGCCACCCCAGAGGTTTCGGTCAGCCCATAGCCTTCGACCAGTCGCGCACCGGTCTGCGCTTCCCACCGCGTCTTGAGCGGCAGCGGCAAGGGCGCGCCGCCCGAAATGCAAATCCGCAGGCTTGAAAAATCGGTGCGCGCCCGCTGCGGATGATCGAGCAGCGCCTGAAACATCGTCGGCACGCCGGGCAGCGCGGTGGCCTTGACCCGCTGGAGCGTTTTGAGCGCTTGCCCCGCCTCGAAACGCGGCAACATTGCAATACACCCGCCGTTCGCAACAGTGCGGTTGAGCACGCAGACGTTGGCAAAGACATGAAACAGCGGCAGCACTCCCAGGATCATGTCGCGCGCACCCACGGCCGGGTCGATCGCCGCAACCTGGCGCGCATTGGCGGAGATATTCTGGTGCGTGAGCATCGCGCCCTTGGGCACCCCGGTGGTCCCGCCGGTATATTGCAGCAAGGCCAGATCATGCTCGGGATCGAGCAATACCGGATGCGGCGCAGAAGTGCCCAGCATCGCTGCCCAACGCCGCACATCGGCGCGCGCCGGGATCGGAGTGAGCGCCTTGCGGCCCAGCAGCGCCAGCGCGATCCGCTTTACCCAGGGCAGCATTGCGCCCAGTGGTGCGACCACCAGGTGTTCTAAAGCCGTGTCATCGAGGACCTGGAGTGCGGTTGGCAACAACGCCGCCGAATCGATCGTGACCAGCAATCGTGCGCCCGAATCCTGCACCTGCGCGGTCAGTTCAGCGGTGGTGTAAAGCGGGCTGAAATTGACCACGACCAGCCCGGCCAGCATCGCCCCGTAGTAAGCCGAGACGTAAATCGGGACGTTGGGCAGATACAGCCCGATCCGATCGCCCTTAACCAGCCCCAGCTTTTGCAGCCCCGCGGCGAACGCCCGCGCCTCGGCCTGCAGCATGGCATAGCTAAATTGGCGGCCTAGGAAATCGACCAGTGGCTGCGGGCCGTGCCGCGCTGCAGCCTGCGCAAACAGTTCGGTCAGCGCCAAGGGGGGGAATGATTGGTCCCAAGCGCAGCCGTGAGCATAGTGCGCGCGCCAGGGTTCCGCAGTCAGGTTAGCTAAGGTCATGCCCGCAGTTTAGCGCGCAATCCGGATGAGCGTCAGCAAATTCCGGCGATTAGGCTTGTGCGCCAGTCTCGCCGACCGGTTCAGCGCCCGGATCACCGCCAGTCTCGCCAGCGGCCTCGGCGGCGCGCTTGGCTTCGAGCCAGGCGGCGGCTTCGGCTTCCTGTGCCGCTTCGCCGGCCGCTTTGACGGAGGCTTCGCGTTCGGCGCGGAGCTCTTCGATCAGCGCCACGCGGTCATCGCCCAGCCGCGCATCGTCGCCAGCCTGATCGATCAGCCCGGCTTTTTTCGCCGCCTTAGCCACGATCGCGTCAAGCTCGCGCTGCGAACACAGCCCAAGCGTAACCGGGTCCTTGGCCTGGATGTTCGCGATGTTCCAGTGGCTGCGATCGCGGATCGCGGAGATCGTGTTGCGGGTGGTGCCGATCAGTTTGCCGATCTGCGCATCCGAGATTTCAGGGTGGCTGCGCAGGATCCAGGCAATGCCATCGGGCTTGTCCTGGCGCTTCGACACCGGGGTATAGCGCGGACCCTTGGTGCGATTGACCGTGACCGGGGCTTTCTGCATCACCAGCGAATAGGCCGGATCAGCCTGGCCTTTTTCGATTTCGGCCATGGTCAGCTCGCCCGAGCGCACCGGATCGCGTCCGGTATATTTACTCGAGGCCAGATCATCGGCCATTGCCTGCACTTCGAGGATGTGCAGTCCGCAGAATTCAGAGATCTGTTCGAAGCTCAAGGCAGTGGTATCAACCAGCCACGAGGCGGTTGCGTGCGGCATGAGCGGGGTCGGCTGAGTCACTCGAATTCTCCGTATGGATAGCACCAGAAAAAGTTAGGGCCGCCCCTTGCGGAGCGGCCGTGCTGGCTCGCATCTAGGACTAATGGGGCGGCGGGGCAAGCAGGAAGGCGCTGTCGATTTTCTCTTTTCCTATAACCATTGCAACAAGCGGTTCCGCGATGAACCCGATGCCCCTGCTAGCCCCCGGGGCGGAAAATTGCCGGGGGGCTCCGTGCTAAGCAACCCTCAGCACGATCTTGCCGATGTGCGTGCCTGATTCCATCCGGGCATGCGCCGCAGCGGCCTCGCCCAGCGGGAAGGTCTGGTCCATCACCGGACGCAGCACGCCGCCGACGAACAAGGGCCAGGCGAACGTGCGGATTTCCTGCGCCAAAAGCGCTTTGAACTGGTTGGTGCGCGGGCGCAGCGTCGATCCACTCAGGGTCAGTCGGCGCTGCATTACCTGCGCCATGTTGATCGTCGCGTTGAGCCCGCCCTGCACCGCGATGGTGACATGACGGCCATCGGGAGCAAGACAATTGAGGTTGCGCGCCACATAGTCGCCCGCGACCATATCGAGCACAATCTGCACACCCGCGCCGCCGGTGATCCGCGCCACCTCCTCGACAAAATCGCCAGCTTTGTAATCAATCGCATGGTCCGCGCCAATTTTGAGCGCCGCCGCGCACTTGTCTGCGCCGCCGCAAGTGACGATCACGGTCAGCCCGAACAGCTTGCCCAGCATGATCGCCATCGAGCCGATCCCGCTGGTGCCGCCGTGAACCAGCAGCGTCTCACCCTCTTTTGCCCAGCCGCGTTCGAACACGTTGTGCCACACGGTGAACAGCGTTTCAGGCATGGCTGCCGCCTGATCGAGCGGCAGCTCGGGCGGCACCGGCAAGCACAGCTCGGCCACGGCCAGGCAATACTGCGCGTAACCCCCGCCCGAGACCAGCGCGCACACTTGCTGGCCGAGCAGCGCCGGATCGGCGCCCTCGCCCAGCGCGACCACTTCGCCCGCAATTTCCAGCCCGGGGATTGGCGAGGCACCCGGCGGGGGCGGATAGAACCCTTGGCGCTGGATCACATCGGGGCGGTTAACCCCGGCAAAGGCGACCTTGACCAGCACTTCGCCCGCGCCGGGGGTGGGGACAGGGAGGTCGCTCAAATGCAGGACTTCGGGTGCGCCGGGGGCATCGAACCCCGCAACCTGCATCGTTTGCGGAAGATTTTGTGTAATAGACTCAGTCATTTATTACACCCCAGTTGCCCGCCAGCCACGCAATTTCTGCCTTAGCTGTTGGGCGCATTGACAGCAAGGCCGCAGCGTCCGATTCTGCGTGGCAATGGACGAAGATCTGCCTCGGCCAAAAGGCGATGCCGCCACGCTGCTTTCCAAGGAAAGCCTCGATCCTTATTCGCAAGGCGAGCTGGGTGAACGGATCGCTGTGCTCGAGGCTGAGATCGCGCGGGTCAAGGCTCACCGCGACAAAGCCGCCGCGCACCGCTCTGCTGCCGATGCGTTGTTCGGGGGTAAATCGACCTGATGTGCCGCTCGGCATCTTTTCGCCGCCGCTTGGGCTTCCCATATAGAGCTGGCCATATAGAGCTGGCGATATAGGTTTGGTTAACCACGACAGTTCATATTCTCCGGCAGCACCAAATTCACCAGTCGGAGTGCCTACCCCTCTTTTGAGAGACCATTAGATGCCCAGTTTCGCTCAGAGCCTTGAAAAGACGCTGCATGCCGCGCTCGCCAATGCGTCCGAACGCAGCCACGAGTATGCAACGCTGGAGCATTTGCTGCTCGCGCTGATCGATGATCCAGATGCGATGGGCGTGATGCAAGCCTGCGGCGTCGAACTGGCCGAACTGGGCGAAGTGGTGAAGCAGTACCTCGATCAGGAATACCAGTCACTC
>JAYVML010000102.1:0-6853 GCA_043758955.1 Novosphingobium sp.
CGCCCTGGCCGAGTGGCAGTCGCTTGCCAGCTAAAGATCGGTGTTTTAGCCCAAGTCACGTCAATCGGAGACAAGTTGCAGTCCAACTGACAGCACCCTGAACATCCTTCAGGCCCTCGCATAGCGCTCCACAATCTCGGGTGACCATGAGGTGATGCGACAGAACCGGATATAATCTGCCAAGCCCGAGGCTCTGTCTGCGCAGCAAAGCGCGGTAGACTGATAGGGGCAGCCAGATCAGCGGACAAACATCAGGGCCAGTGGATTAACCCCACAATCAAAGGCCGGAGACATGACCGCACCCGTGAGCGTCGAATCACCAACAATCACCCTTGATCTCAGGGCGCCGTCCAGACATGACAGCACCCCACATTACCAAGTCTACCCTCAGCGATGGCATATCAATGGAGTCAACCAAACTCGCAGCATAATGAAGGCTCATCTCGCTTGCTCTATAGGGGCATTTCTAGCGTTGGTCGGCACCTTCGTTGCAATCGAAAGTGAAGGATTTATGGCCTGCCCGATCAGGAGAAGCGCTGGCCCAGTTCCCGCACAGGCCCGAGCCGCCAGCGGCAACAAGTCTAGACGCGTGATCAGCGTTTGTTCGCTTGGGAGGCTCGCGCTTTCGACCACGGCTACCGGTGTATCCCCAGACAGGCCACCGCCCAGCAAGCCCTGCGATAGCTCGGCGGCAGCGGACTTACCCATGTAGACTGCCAATGTGGCCGCCGGGTCGGCAAGCGCTTTCCAATCAAGCGCAAGCTGCTCGCCTGATCGGGAATGGGCTGTGACGAAGATCAGCTTGCGTGCCAAGCCGCGCAGGGTCAGCGAACGACCGAGGCTGGCCGCCGCCGCACTCGCGGAGGTAATGCCGGGACATATTGCCACTGCCACATCTGCGGCGCGACAGGCTTCGAGCTCTTCGGTGGCGCGGCCGAAGATTGACGGATCTCCGCCCTTCAGTCGCACCACCCGCTCACCCGCCATTGCGGCTGCAACGATCAACTGATCGATAGTGGCCTGATCCATCGAGTGGCGGCCCGAACGCTTGCCGACGTTCACCAGGCGCGTTGTTCGCGCGGCCAGCGCGAGCACACCCGGGCCGACCAGCGCATCGAAAAAGATCACACTTGCCGAACGGATCAACCGCTCCGCCTTGCGGGTCAACAGCTCGGGATCACCTGGCCCTGCACCAACCAGCCAGACCGTGCCGCAAGAAAAGTCGTTCATTGTACTGCCTCCGCATCACAAATTCGCGCTGCTTCGAGCAATCCGGCAATTGCTGGACGGCACGAACCGCAATTGGTGCCGGCGCAGGTAACCTGACCGATCGCCTCGACTGTCCAGGCTCCGCTCTGTGCCGCCGCCTCGATTGTTCTGGCCCCGATATCGAAGCAGACGCAGACGATCGGGCCCTTATCCGGCGCCGGTTTGGCCGGGCGACCGGCGAGCAGTTCGATCCCGCTGGCGGAGCATCCGCCAAGTTGCGCGATGATCCAATCGCGAGCGGGCAGCGGGCCTGTACGGGTCAAGTAAATGGCGGCTTCGAGACGATCGGAGCCCATCACGGCGATGCGCCTTACGCCGCGCGCATTGTCGATACTTTCCATCCGCTCACCGGGCGGCAGGATGGTTTCAACCAGCGGTCCGGGATCGCGCACCCCGGCCAGTTCGACCAGCCAGCCATGGGGTATCCGCACCCGCGTTGCGTAAGCCGCCGCGATCTGTCGCGGCAACTTGCGCAACACCGCAAATCCATGCCAGTCGACCGGCAAGAGCCCGATCCGCGCAGGGGTCTGCTTGAATGCCGGCTGGCCGGAATGAGGATCGACCGAGGCGCGCGGGAGCAGTCCGCTGCGACCTCCACTCGATTGGCGGTCGGTCCAGTGGATCGGCGTGAACACTTCGCCGCGGCGCTGGCCCTCGTTGGCCTCGACACGGAACACGCTCTCGCCCTGCGCAGTCGTGACCATGGCCAGCGCGCCTTCGACCAAGCCCAGTGTGGCAATATCGGCGGGATGGACCTCAACCAGCGGTTCGCGGCGATGCTGCGACAGGCGCGGGCTGAGGCCGGTGCGGGTCATGGTGTGCCACTGGTCACGGTAACGTCCGGTGTTGAGCGTCAGCGGCCAGCGTTCGAGCGGCAAACCGAGATCGCGCTGTGCCACCGGTACAAGCCGCGCGCGGCCATCCGGGGTGGGGAACTTGCCGTCCGCGAATGGCGTTCCGCCCCATTGCTCTGGTGCAAACGCATCGTAGGCCGCGTTGGAGATCGAGGCGAGATGGCCTATGTCGAACAACCGCGCGCCTGCATTGCGATAAGCCGAAAGCCGCGCATGTTCGCGGAATATCTCTGCGGGATGAGCGTAGGAGAAACCCTCGGCAAATCCCATCGCCTTGGCCACTTCACCGACGATCCACCAGTCCGGCCGGGCTTCACCGGGGGACTGCAGGAAGCCGCGCTGTCGGCTGATCGTGCGGTCGGAGTTGGTAACGGTGCCATCCTTATCGCCCCAACCAAGCGCGGGGAGCTTGACCTGAGCGAGGCGCGAGGTGTCGGTTTCGGCGATGCAGTCCGACACCACTACCAGCGGGCAAATGCTTAGCGCCTCTCGCACCATCGCCGCATCCGGCATCGAAACCGCGGGATTTGTCGCCATGATCCACAGCGCCTTGATCCTGCCTTGCCGCACCTGTCGGAACAGGTCGACCGCCTTGAGGCCCGGCTTTTGGGCGATCTTGGGCGATGACCAGAAACGCTGCACATCGGCGCAATTCTCGGGCGTGAAATCGCGGTGCGCCGCAAGCGTGCTCGCCAGCCCGCCCACTTCGCGCCCGCCCATCGCATTGGGCTGACCGGTGATCGAGAACGGCCCGGCGCCGGACATGCCGATGCGCCCGGTGGCGAGGTGCACGTTGATGATCGCGTTGCCCTGATCGGTGCCGCTAATCGACTGGTTGATGCCTTGGCTGAACAGCGTGACGGTGCGGGGATTGGCCGCGAACATTGTGCAGAATGCGGCCAGATCGGCTTCAGCCAGATCACAAATGCGCGCTGTCTCGCTCAGGCCGCAGCCATCGAGCCCGGCCCAGAAGCCATCCGGGGTGCTTACATGGGCATCAAGATATTCGCGGTCGAGCAGCCCGTTGTCGCGGCACTGCGCGAGCAGGCCATTGAACAGCGCGACGTCGCTGCTTGGGCGCAAGGCCAGATGGAGGTCGGCGTCGTTGCACGTCTCGGTCCGGCGCGGATCGATCACCACCAGCTTGGTCCCGCGCTTGGCGCGCGCGGCAACGATGCGCTGGTAGATCACCGGATGGCACCAGGCGGTGTTGGATCCGACCAGCACGACCAGGTCGGCCTCGTCGAGATCTTCGTAAGTGCAGGGCACCACGTCCTCACCGAACGCCCGGTTGTGTGCGGCGACCGCACTTGACATGCACAGTCGGCTGTTGGTGTCGATGTTGCCGCTCCCGATGAAGCCTTTCATCAGCTTGTTGGCGACGTAATAGTCTTCAGTCAGCAGCTGACCGGAAACGTAGAAAGCGACCGAATCTGGGCCGTGCTCGGCGATGGCCTGGGCAAAGCCGCGCGCGACATGGCGGATGGCCTTGTCCCACGAAGCGCGCTTGCCGCCGATCTCGGGATGAAGCAGGCGGCCCTCAAGCCCGATCGTTTCGCCAAGATGGGTGCCCTTGGAGCAGAGCTTGCCGAAGTTGGCGGGATGCGCGGGATCGCCTTTGATCGCAGCGTCGCGGTTGCCCGTTACCTCAGCGACAACCCCGCAGCCGACCCCGCAATAGGCGCAGGTGGTGCGGACTTCGGCCATCGGCTCAGGCTACCTTGCGGCCGACCACCGCTTCGCGCAGCAGATAGATCCGTCCCGCATCGACCCGCAGCGGAATGGTCGGGACGCAACCCTTGTCCTCGCCCAAGGCCCCGCCGGTCTTGAGTGAGATGTTCCAGTTGTGGAGCGGGCAGGTTACCACGTGACCGTGGACGATCCCCTGGCTGAGCGGGCCCTGTTTGTGCGGGCACTTGTTGACCAGCGCGTAGAACTTGCCCTCTAGCGTGTGGAACACCGCGATCTCCTCGCCGCCGCGCACCGGCAGGGTCCGGGCATTACCGGGGGAAATCTGGCCGACCGGACCGATATCGAGCCATTCTCCTGTCATGGCGCCGGTCATTTCGCGAACTCCATGCGAGTCACATCCAAAGGCATTGGACGCACTTCGGCGAGGTGCTGGTGCAATTCTGCCTCATCGCCGCCAGCCCGTTTGGCCCAGGGATCGTCCTGCATAAACTGCTGCGAGTAATGGAACCGCGCGGCGAGCTGGTGGACGGCATCGGGATCGTCGAACAGTCCGGCCTTGACATGATCCAGCCCGACCCGCTCGATCCACGGTGCGGTGCGTTCGAGGTACCAGGCCTGTTCGCGGTAAAGCTGGATGAATGCGGCGCAGACTTCCATCGCCTCAGCCTCGGTCGCGACCTTGCAGAGCAGGTCGGTCGCGCGAACCTTGATCCCGCCGTTGCCGCCGACGTGCAATTCGTAGCCCGAATCGACGCAGATCACACCGAAGTCCTTGATCGTCGCTTCGGCGCAATTGCGCGGGCAACCCGACACTGCAATCTTGAATTTGTGCGGCATCCAGCTGCCCCAGGTCATCCGTTCGATCTTGACCCCAAGCCCAGTCGAATCCTGGGTGCCGAAACGGCACCATTCGCTGCCGACGCAGGTCTTCACCGTGCGCAGCGACTTGCCGTAGGCGTGGCCCGAGACCATTCCGGCCGCGTTGAGATCAGCCCAGACAGCAGGAAGGTCTTCCTTCCTGATCCCGAAGATGTCGAGCCGCTGGCCGCCGGTGACCTTGACCATCGGGGCATTGAACTTCTCGACCACGTCGGCGATCGCGCGCAGCTCGGTCGGGTTGGTCAGACCGCCCCACATCCGCGGGACCACCGAGTAAGTGCCGTCCTTCTGGATATTGGCGTGCATGCGTTCGTTGACGAAGCGGCTTTGCTGGTCATCGACATAGGTGCCGGGCAGCGCGCACAGCAGGTAATAATTGAGCGCGGGGCGGCACGAGGCGCAGCCGTCGGGAGTGGACCAGCCAAGCTCCTGCATGACCTGCGGGATCAGCTTCAGGTCCTTTTCGACGATCAGGCGGCGCACATCCGAGTGGGTAAAGCTTGTGCACTTGCACATCGTGCGCGGCCCGCTCGCAACTTCATCACCCAGTTGCAACTTGAGCAGACTTTCGACCAGCCCGGTGCACGAGCCGCAGCTTGCCGATGCCTTGCATTGAGCCCGCACGGCGTCGAGGCTGCAGGCCCCGCCAGCGATGGTAACAACCACCTTGCCCTTGGACACGCCGTTGCAGCCGCAGATTTCTGCGTCATCCGAAAGTGCTGCAACGGCGGCATTAGGGTCCTGGATCGCACCCCCTGAAGCGAAGGCCTGACCGAAGATCAGGGCTTCGCGGATGTCCGAGACATCCTCGCCCTTCTTGAGCAGATCGAAGTACCAGTTGCCATCGGCAGTGTCGCCATAGAGCACCGCGCCGATCAACCGATCGTCCTTGACGATCACGCGCTTGTAGATACCGCGCGCGGCATCGCGCATGACGATGTCTTCCGCGCCATCGCCGCCGGAAAAATCGCCGACGGAAAACAGGTCGATCCCGGAAACCTTGAGTTTGGTCGAAGTGACCGAACCGGCATAGCCACTCGGGCTTCCGGTCGCCGCATCGGCCAGCGCGCGGCACATTTCCCATAGCGGCGCGACCAGGCCGTAACATGCGCCGCGATGCTGGACGCATTCGCCAACTGCCATGATTGCAGGATCGGAGGTGACCATATGATCGTCGACCATGACCCCGCGCCCAACCTCAAGCCCGGCGGCTTTGGCCAGTCCTACCGACGGCCGGATGCCCACCGCCATTACCACGATATCGGCGGCAAACTCCCGCCCGTCCTTGAGCCGGACCCCGGCGACATGGCCGTCCTGCTCAACAATCCCGGCGGTATCGGCCCCGGTGACGATGGTCTGTCCGCGGCGTTCGAGTTCGCTGCGCAGCAGGTAGCCCGCCGCCTCGTCCAGTTGCCGCTCCATCAGCGTCGGCATCAGGTGGATCACGGTGACCTGCATGCCCCGCAGCGACAGTCCGTGCGCCGCCTCGAGCCCGAGCAGCCCGCCGCCGATCACCACCGCGCTGCCACCCGATTCAGCGGCAGCGAGCATCTTGTCGACATCGTCGAGATCGCGGAACGTCACCACCCCGGGCAGATCGTGCCCGGCGACGGGGATAATGAAGGGATCCGAGCCGGTTGCAATCAGTAGCCGGTCATAGGGTTCGATCCGTCCCGACCTTGCAACCACGGTCTGGGCAGCACGGTCGATGTGGGTGACCGGGTCCCCCGAGACCAATGTAATACCGTTGTCTGCGTACCAGGCCGCATCGTTGATCACGATGTCCTCGAACGCCTTTTCGCCGGCCAGGACCGGCGAAAGCATGATCCGGTTGTAATTGACCCTGGGCTCGGCGCCGAAGATCGTGATCGCATAGCGGGCCGGGTCGCGCTCGAGCACCTCCTCGACCGCGCGGCATCCGGCCATGCCGTTGCCGATCACCACCAATCGCTCGGTGGGCGCCGGCGATGAGCCTTGTTTGAATTGGGCGGGCGCGTTCAACTGGGTTCTCCTGGTCGGCCGCGAGGAACACGAAAAAGCCGCCACGGATCGCGCCTTGGAGGAGCGATACGGGCGGCTTCGTTGCCACGCGTTGGTCATTGCTGTTGCGGCCGCGCTGAATTGTCCGGCGATGGACGGCGCTCAATCCGCTTGGGCAT
>JAYVML010000103.1:0-3047 GCA_043758955.1 Novosphingobium sp.
TCCATTGGGTTCATGCCTGCGGCGACCGAAGTCATGCCTTCGCGCACGATTGCCTGGGCCAATACGGTGGCGGTAGTGGTGCCATCGCCGGCTTGATCGTTGGTTTTCGAAGCCACTTCGCGCAGCATCTGTGCGC
The DNA here is from genome assembly GCA_043758955.1 of Novosphingobium sp. GTDB lineage: Bacteria > Pseudomonadota > Alphaproteobacteria > Sphingomonadales > Sphingomonadaceae > Novosphingobium. The sequence continues at coordinate 137 of JAYVML010000103.1, forward strand.
CCATGTTCTCGAACTTGTCCTTGAGCTCGATTTCCTTGGCGACGGTAACGCCGTCCTTGGTGATGCGCGGGGCACCGAAGCTCTTGTCGATCACGACGTTGCGGCCCTTGGGGCCTAGCGTAACCTTTACCGCATTGGCGAGAATATCGACGCCGGCGAGAATGCGCTCACGCGCGTCGCGGCCGAATTTTACTTCTTTGGCAGCCATTTCAGTTTCCTTTGCAGATTTGCGCATCCCCGCGAAGGCGGGGATCTCAGGCCTGAGACCCCCGCCTTCGCGGGGGCGCCGGATTGGTGATTAGTGTGGCGTCAATCAGCCGATGATGCCGAGAATGTCCGATTCCTTCATGATTATCAGGTCTTCGCCGTCGAGCTTGACCTCGGTGCCCGACCATTTGCCGAACAACACCTTGTCGCCAGCCTTGACGTCGAGCGGGGTGATCTTGCCGTCTTCGGCCTTGGTGCCCGAACCAACCGAGACGATTTCGCCTTCGGCGGGCTTTTCCTTGGCGCTATCGGGGATGATGATCCCGCCAGCGGTCTTTTCTTCTGCTTCGACGCGGCGAACCAGCACGCGGTCGTGCAACGGACGAAAGCTCATGTGATTTCCTCTCAACATGATGGTTGATGTAAATTGGCACTCTCTTCCCGAGAGTGCCAGCAGGGCGCATATGGGAGCGCCGCCCGAGCAGGTCAAGACAGGTTACAGCAAAAATTATCGGGCGATTACCCCGGCAGCAGACCGAGCCGGGCCCGGGCCTGCCAGCGGTGAAGCAGCAGTAGCGAAACTACCACCAGACCGACCGCCAGTCCCAGCCACACCCCCAGTCCGGCCAGCGGGGTAGCAAATCCCAACAGCGCCGAAGTGCCGAAGCCGACCAGCCAGTAACCGGTCAGCGCCAGCAGCATCGGCACGCGAGTATCCTGCAATCCGCGCAGCGCGCCAGCCAACACCGCCTGCAGCCCGTCAAACAGCTGGAACGCCGCTGCCACTGCCAAAAATTGCACGGCATATCCCACCATCACCGCATTTTTTGCCGCCGCCGGATCGACGTAGAGCTGCACAACCAGCCGGGGGGCCAGGATCATCAGCGCGGCAGGCAGGGCCATGTAGCCGAGCGCGATGACCAGCGCGGCCTTTCCGGCGCGCGCAATCGCCGCGTTATCGCCCGCGCCGTAGTAGTAGCCGACCCGGATCGTGACCGCCTGGCCGATCCCAAACGGGATTTGAAACGCCAGCGCGGCTACCTGCAATGCCACTGTGTGTCCGGCTAGCTGCGCCTCGCCAATCAGCCCCATCAAGAACGCAGCGCTCGAAAACAGCCCGCCCTCGGCCAGGATAATCAGTGCGATCGGCAATCCGATTTGGATCAGTTCATTAAGCCGCGACCATTCGGGCCGCCACCACCGCCCGAATACCCGGTAGCGCCGCAGCCGACGGTCGGTCTGAATGGCTGCGACATAGGCCCCCAGCATCAGCACCGAGGTGATCACACTTGACACCGCCGAACCTTCCAGACCCCAGGCCGGCGCGCCGAAATGACCGAACACGAAAGCGTAGTTGCCCAGACCGTTAACAATGATCGCCAAGGCGGTGATCGCGGTGGCAAAGAACGGCCGCCCCAGCGCCGAGACGAAATTGCGCAGCACCGCAGCAAAGATGTTGGGCACCATCGCCCACAGCAGCACCGCCAGAAAGCTACCCGCGCGTTCCGCCAAAACCGGTTCCTGCCCCGTCGCCAGCAGGATCGCGCGGCCCTGCGCGGCCACGACCATACCCGCCAATCCGCAAGCCAGCGCAAGCCACAAGGCCATCCGCAGCGTGCGGCGCACCTCGCGCACCGCATGCGCGCGCTTGCCCAGCTCGGCGGCAATCATCGGTACGCAAGCCCCGGTCAGCCCGGAAAAGCACCACATCATCAGCCCGAACACCGTCACCCCCAGGCTGGAGGCGGCGAGCGCCTGCTCACCCAGCCGCGCGACAAAGATCACATCGAGCGCATAGACCAGCATCTGCAGCAAATTGGCAGCCGCCAGCGGCGCCGCCAGCAGCAACGTGGCGCGCAGTTCGCGGCGCCACAGTTCCTGTGCGCCAGCAAGAGTGTCGAGATCCCCCATAAAGTTGGCTCGGATAGGCGCGTGGCTCGATCGGAGAAAGGCCCGAAGTCAAATCCGGCTGATTTGGCTTACAGCTTGCGGCAAGGTTGTCACAGCATCGACACAGCGCGACTACGGACAATTTGTACCGCACGCTCGGCTCAATTGACCTACTCGACACGCGCGGTCTATGGCTTGGCCACAAATCGCGGAGGCAGGCAATGGTTCGATACGGCGCACTGACAGCAACGCTGTTACTGCTCAGCCTGGCAGGCTGCGGTAAAGCCAAGGACCGGTCTGCGCCCCCCGCGGCCGCTGACGCGCCCGCCGCGGCCAAAGACACGCCCGCCGCGGCCACTGAAGCCCCAGCCAAGCCGATTGCCTTTGCCGCCTGCGCGGCGTGCCATTCGGTCAGCGCGGGGCACCACGGGATTGGCCCCAGCCTCGCGGGCGTGTTCGGGCGCAAGGCCGGCAGCCTGCCCGGGTTCGATTACAGCGCGGCGATGAAAAGATCGGGCAAGGTCTGGGACGAGGCGGCACTCGACAATTTCCTGACCAGCCCGATGGCAGCGGTGCCAGGCACCCGGATGAGCTATATGGGGCAAACCGATCCGGCCAAACGCAAGGCCCTGATCGAATATCTCAAGACCTTGAAATAGGCGCCGTGCCGCAGATCGGTTAATCGACCGCGACCACTTCGAGCACGGCTTCGCGCCCGCCGAAATCCAGTAGTTCCCCGGCTTCCGCGCCCAGCATGGCGCGGCACAGCGGCGCCAGAAACGAGAGCAGATGGTTGGCTGGGTCCGCTTCGTCA
>JAYVML010000104.1:0-6048 GCA_043758955.1 Novosphingobium sp.
TATCGAACGCGTCTGAGAACAGAGTGAGCCGGTTCTTCGATCCTTTTGGTCGCCCCGGGGCCACCTGCGCCGCCAAGCTTGGAGCGCGAATGCAATGGAGACAGCCTCTGCCAACCCGAAAATTCTCTAGTTCGGTTGAAGCAACGACCGGTTCCGGCTGATTTAGTTTCGGGGTGTTCAAGTCGCGACCGCATCTCCGCGCCATAATGGGGACCCTATTCCGCAGTGCAGGCTTTGGCGGGCATTGCCGAAGGGTCGATCGGAGTTCGCTTTTCTCGGGTGACCGATGTCGCCAGCACTGCGGACAAAGTGGGCGAGCTTACCGCTGCCGAAAAGCTGATGCGTCAAACCAGCCACGCGACGGTCACACTTGACAATTATGAAGTGATTTCTAAATTAGGGATTACTTATGGACTATGTTATGACCGCACCGTCTCCTGAACTCGCTCGATTTGCAGGCCAAGCCGCCGAGGCGGTTGCGGTGCTTAAATTGATTGCACATGAAGGTCGGCTCCTGGTGCTTTGTTACCTCAGTGAAGCAGGCGAGCTATCGGTTGGCGAGCTGGTCGGCCGTATCGGCCTTAGCCAATCGGCTCTATCCCAGCATCTCGCCAAGCTTCGCGCGGAGGGTTTGGTCGCAACCCGCAAGAGTTCGCAGACAGTTTATTATCGTATTGCCGAGCCGCGGGTGCTCAGCCTGCTCGCCACGCTTCATGACCTCTATTGCCCCACCCTTGGCCGAACCGAAACGAATGGAATGCAGGCATGACAGACACACCTCTCGCCAATGCCGCCGCTCAGGTGGGCGCGGTTCTGCGCGGATCGATTCGCGCTCCGCAGGTCACGGCGTTTTTCGACGAGCCGACCTTTACCGTGACTTATGTGGTCAGCGATCCGCTAACCAGGCAGGCTGCGGTCATCGACAGCGTGTGGGACTTTGACCACGCGTCGGGTCGGACCAGCTTCGCCTCAGCTGATGCGATCATCGCCCATGTCGAGGCTCAAAGCCTGACGGTAGCCTGGATCCTTGAAACCCATGCCCACGCCGATCATTTGTCGGCGGCTCCCTATCTGCAGCAGAAGCTGGGCGGCAAGCTTGCGATCGGGCGCGAAATCGTGACCGTCCAAGGGGTGTTCGGCAAGATCTTCAACGAAGGCACCGAATTCGCCCGCGACGGCTCGCAGTTCGATCGCCTGCTCAATGACGGCAACACGCTGATGATCGGCGATATCCCGCTGATTGCGCTTCACGTTCCCGGGCACACCCCGGCCGATATGGCGTATGTCGTCGGTGATGCGCTGTTCACCGGCGATACGATGTTCATGCCCGACTACGGCTCGGCGCGGTGCGATTTTCCCGGCGGCGATGCGCATCACCTCTACCGCTCGGTGCGCCGCCTGATGAAGCTGCCCGATACGACGCGCGTGTTCCTGTGCCACGATTACAAGGCGCCGGGCCGCGATAGCTATGCCTGGGAGACCACCATGCTCGCCCAGCGCACCGCCAACGTGCATATTCATGAGGGCGTTAGCGAGGATGAATTTGTAGCGATGCGAACGCAACGTGACGCGACGTTGTCGATGCCCAAACTCATCCTGCCTGCGCTTCAGGTCAACATCCGGGCTGGCCACCTTCCGCCGCCTGAGGAAAATGGCATTCGCTACCTCAAATTGCCGCTGGACCAGTTGTGATGCTTGGAACCTTTCCCTCCGCCCAGCCGCTTCACGGACTGATTGGCGGACTTCTGATCGGGCTCGCGGGGGCGGTGATGCTGCTTGGGCTAGGGCGCATCGCTGGCGTGTCGGGAATTGCTGCACGCGCGAACGGGCTGGGCGGCGACATCCCGTTGGGGACGGCATGGGCTTTCCTGGCCGGGTTGCCGCTTGGCGCGCTGCTTATCGCGGCGACGACCGATTGGCATCCCGCATCGTTTGCTTCCACGCCAGTGCTACTTGTCGCCGGCCTGCTGGTGGGATTCGGTACGCGCCTCGGCAGCGGCTGCACGAGCGGCCATGGCGTGTGCGGCATCAGCCGGCTGTCACAGCGCTCGCTGGTCGCCACCGCAACGTTCATCGCCGCTGGTGTGGTTACCGTGTTCCTCGTTGCAAATAGTGGGGTGGGACAGTGAGCGCGGCTCGCCGCCTGATACCGGCGCTTGCGGCAGGTACACTGTTTGGCGCCGGCCTCACTGTATCGGGCATGACCGACCCGCAGCGGGTCCGCGGCTTCCTTGATCTGTTTGGGCGATGGGACCCAACCCTCGCCTTTGTCATGGGCGGAGCAGTGCTGGTGATGGCCTTCGCTTGGCAGCTTCGCAAGCGTCTGGGGCACCCGCTGTTCGCCGAAAAGTTTGTACTTCCCGGGCGCTCTGACCTCGACGTCCGGCTGATCCTCGGTTCGGCGCTGTTCGGGATCGGTTGGGGAATTGCCGGATTATGCCCGGGTCCAGCGATTGCCTCGCTTGCCCTGTCCCCTGCCGCGGTCCTGCCGTTTGTTGTGGCAATGCTTGCCGGCATGACAATCCATCGCTTGCTTACCAGTTCCACCCCCTTCCCGAAGCTGAAAGGTGCAGCATGAATTTGAAGCCCCTCGCCACCGATTTTTCAGTCACGCCGCAGATTGAGGCCGCAGACCTCGCCGAACTTGCCGCGCGCGGGTTCAAGTCGATCATCGGTAATCGTCCCGAAGGCGAGGCGCCCGACCAGCCGGCGTGGTCCTCGCTCGTCGCCGAGGCCGAGCGGCACGGGATATCGGCTCGCCAGATCCCTGTGGTTCCCGGGCAGATCGGCGCCGACGATGTCAAACGCTTCGCGGAGGCGCTGCGCGATTTGCCCACGCCGATCGCCGCGTTCTGCCGGACCGGCACTCGATCGGCGATGCTGTGGGCGCTGGCCAATCCAGACGGATTGAGCGTCGATGAGCGGGTCGCAGTCGCCGCTGCCCAAGGCTACGACCTCGCATCGCTGCGCGAGCGGATGGAACACTGATGCTTACGACCGTACAATTGGTTCTCGGCGCCCTTTCCGGCAGCCTCGTGGGCTTTTCGCTCGGTCTGGTCGGCGGCGGCGGGTCGATTCTCGCGGTGCCGCTGATGGTCTATCTCGTCGGTGTCAAAAGCCCCCATGTTGCGATCGGGACCAGCGCATTGGCAGTTGCCGCGAACGCTGCCATTGGGCTCCTCAACCACGCCCGGCAGGGCAATGTCATCTGGCGTTGCGGGCTGATGTACGCTGCTGCCGGCATCGCCGGTGCCTTCGCTGGTTCGACTATGGGCAAGGCGTTTGACGGACAGCGCCTGCTGTTCCTGTTCGCGATCGTGATGGTCGTCGTCGGGATTCTGATGCTGAAAGGACGCCGCGACGTCGGGGTTGAAGGCATAGATTGCGACCGGACGAACGCGCCTAAGGTCCTGACGTATGGGCTCGGCACAGGGCTGTTCTCTGGCTTTTTCGGGATCGGGGGGGGCTTTCTGATAGTTCCTGGCCTGGTCGCGTCGACCGGTATGACGATGATCAATGCAGTCGGCACCAGCCTGCTGGCGGTCACCGCCTTCGGCCTTACAACTGCGCTCAATTACGCGGGTTCTGGTCTTATCGACTGGACCCTTGCGGCGGTGTTTGTCGGCGGCGGCATCATCGGCAGCCTCGCCGGAACGCGCGCCGCCAAGCGGCTTTCGTCGGGCGGTCATCTGACCAGCGTCTTCGCCGCCCTGATCTTCGTCGTCGCTGCCTATATGCTGTGGAAAAGCGCGGTAGCCGTCTTTTGAAAGCAACCGAACCACGGCCCGCGCTGCACCTATTGGTCAAGTCATGCGCCGTGCAATGCGCAAATGTCACCGAAATCGAACACCCAAAAAAGTAATCTATCCTCTTCATGTAAAGGAACTCACTATGAACCGTTCAATCCTTATTGCCGCAACGTTGATCTGCTTCGGGTTCGCGCAGGCTGCGCCGGTCAGGGCGGCCGATGCACCTGCTGCGCAAGTACAAATCGACGTGCCAGTGGCAATGAAGGCGTCCAAAGTCGTGTTCAACATGGATCATCCCACCTTCGCCGGCGATCAATCGATTGGTCTGATGTACATGAGCCTGATGTTGAAGAACTATGCCGCCGCCAAGGTTCCGGTCCAAATTATCGCCGTGTATCATAGTATGGCGGGCTACATGCTGCTGAACGATGAGGCCTACAACAAGGCCCGCAAGACCACCCGAGGCAATCCCTACAAGGACGAGATTGCCGCCCTGCAGAAGCAAGGCGTGCAATTTGAAGAATGCGGTCAGACCGCTCGGAGCAATGGCTGGGTCAATTCCAATTTACTCCCCGGTGTCAAAGTGAACACCGGCGGCAATCTAAGGTTGATCCAGCTGGTGCAGGATGGCTACGTTCAGCTTCAGCCTTGATCGTGACCATTTTGGCGTAACTGACAATGATGATCGGCATCGCGGCCAGCAACCTCTAGGTGCGTATCCGAAGGACTCCGCATGAACATTCGATTGCTGTTGGCAGGCGTCGCTACGTTGTCGCTCTCAGGCTTAGCCCTGGCCCAGACCAACGGGTTTGCCCGCGCAAGTGATGCTGCGATGCGTCAAATGTACCGTGCGATGATGGTCGGCTATACCGGCGATCCTGACCGCGACTTCGCGCGAATGATGATCCCGCACCACCAAGGTGCGATTGACATGGCGATGGCCGAGCTGAGCTTTGGTAAGGACGAACGACTGCGCCGCCTTGCCCAAGGCATTATCGTCGAGCAACGCCAGGAGATTGCGGTCATGCAGGGCATCCTGTCGGCACCATCTGCGTTATCCCCGCGAAACGTTCCGGCGTCTTCCGGCCATGACCATACCGGAGTGCACCGATGAAGTATCTTTCAGCCGTGCTTGCTGCCGCTTCGCTTGCTGCACCACTAGCTGCGCAGCAGGTGCCTAACGCCCAGCCCGACATTCCAGTTAGCACGCACGATCGGGTCTACTCCTCCGATCAATTCTCTAATACGGTGTCAGTAATTGATCCATCGACCAACACACTGCTCGGGGTGATCAAGCTCGGCGATCAGACGCCGGCCAATCTTAGCCCACTCTACAAGGGACAACTGCTCGTTCACGGCATGGGCTTCTCGCCCGACCGCAAGACGCTCGTAGTGATCTCGATCGGCTCGAACTCGGTGACGTTCATCGACACCGCGACCAATGCGGTTAAACACACGACCTATGTTGGCCGCTCGCCGCACGAAGCGTTCTTTCGGCCCGATGGGCGGGAAGTGTGGGTCAGCGTTCGCGGTGAGAATTACATCCAGATACTGGACGGCAAGACCTTCGAACCCGCAGGACGCATCACCGTGCCTAACGGTCCCGGCATGACGATCTTCTCTCCTAGCGGGAAGTATGGCTACGTATGCTCGAGCTTCTCTCCCGAGACGGTCGTTATCAACACCGCTACAAAGAAAATTGTCGGTCGGGTCAAACAAGCCAGTCCGTTCTGCCCCGATATCGCAGCTACACCCGACGGCAAGCAGGTCTGGCTAACCTTGAAGGATATCGGCAAGACGATGGTGTTTGACGCCAGACCGCCGTTCGCGGTGCTGAAAGTAATCGACACTGGGCCGATCACCAATCACGTCAACATCGTGCGCAATGCCCACGGCCAATTCGCATATGTCACCGTCGGCACAGAAAATCTTGTCAAAGTGTTTCGCACGGCGGACTTCACGCAGGTCGCGACTATCCCCGTGGGTGCGTTGCCGCATGGCGTGTGGTCGTCGGGCGATGGCAGCCGCATCTATATAGGTCTTGAGAACGCCGATGCGGTTGCGGCGATCGACACGCTGACCAACAGGGTCATCGCCACTATTCCGGTCGGCCAGGGGCCGCAAGGCCTCGCTTATGTTCCCGCAGCGGTGCCGACCGGCGATGGCATGGCCAACCTTTTGCCGCTCGCTAAAGCTGGTGAGAAGGTGCAATTGACACTTAGTGGCACGGGAAATAGTCAGGTGACCCTGTTCGATCAGGGCCAGGTTCAGATTCTTCAAGCAGCGGTTGCCGGGTTGA
>JAYVML010000105.1:0-16698 GCA_043758955.1 Novosphingobium sp.
CCTGAGGCAAATGGCGCCGGACGCTCCTCCAAAGCCAGGCTCAGGTACCCAGCTGGTCGGCGCGGGACGAACGCCTGAATGGACCGGCGCGGCGGTAAACCCGCCGATATGGCGGGCGAGCACCTACCTTTACAAGGATACCGCAGCGCAGCAGGCTGACCGGCTGCCTAATGCCGACGGCCTGTTCCATTACGGCGCGCGCGGCGGTCCGACGCAATGGGCCCTGGCCGATGCGCTGACGCAACTTGAGCCCGGCGCGGCGGGAACCATGCTCTATCCCACCGGGCTCGCCGCCCCGGTGATGGCGCTGTTGAGCGTGCTCAAGGCCGGCGACGAATTGTTGGTGGCGGACAATGCCTATGATCCCAGCCGTGCGTTCGCAGTCCACGCTCTGTGCGATTATGGCATCACGACGCGGTTCTTCGATCCGCTCGATGTGAGCGGATTTACCACCATGATCGGCGACCAGACCCGAGCGGTCCTGCTGGAAAGTCCCGGCAGCCTGACGATGGAGGTGTGCGACGTGCCCGCGCTCGCCGCCGCCGCGAAAGCGCGCGGGCTCGCGGTTCTGCTCGACAACACCTGGGCTGGACCCACCGGATTTCAGGCGCTCGGCCACGGCGTCGACTTGTCAATCTTGGCGCTAACCAAACATGTCGGCGGCCATTCGGACCTGATGCTCGGCAGCGTCACCGCCACCGCTGAATATTACCCGCAGCTGCGCAGGCGTTCATTAATGCTGGGCCAGCAAGCCTCACCCGACGATTGTGCGTTGGCGCTGCGCGGGCTCAGAACGATGGGGGTCAGGCTCGAACGCTCGACCGCCAGCGCGCTCAGCATTGCAACGTGGCTGCAGAGCCGGAGCGAGATTGCAGCGGTGTTGTGCCCGATGCTGCCGGGATCGCCGGGCCATGCCCTGTGGCAACGCGATTTCACCGGCGGGTGCGGCTTGCTGACGGTAATTCTGGCGGGCGGCGATGCCGCCGCGCGCGACCGGCTGATTGATGCGCTCAAACTGTTCGGGATTGGCTACAGTTGGGGCGGGTTCGAAAGTCTGGCGCTGGGCATTCACCCAGAGCGAGATCGTGCCGTCACGGCCTGGCCACCCGTCGGGGCCGATCCCGCCCACAGGTTTGCGGTGCGGCTATGGATTGGGCTGGAAGACCCGGCCGATCTCAAGGCCGATCTGGCGCGCGGCCTTGCGGCGTGGCGCGCGGCGTGACCGTGGCCTCAAGCGCCGGGGAAGTGGTCGCGCAGCTTGATGCGATTGGTTTCGATGTGGGCCCCTACCATCTATCGATTTATCGAACGCTGCTGCTTGTCGTTACCTTGATCGCAGTGTTTGTGTTCGGGCGGCTGGCCGAAGCCTTGTCTGGTCATCTGTTTGGACGAATGCGCCGCCTTGACGCCACCCAGCGATTGCTGGGGCAGAAACTCTTCAGTATCTCTGCATGGATATTGCTGGTGCTGGCCGGGATCGATTTCCTCGGCATCAATTTAACCGCGCTAACGGTGTTTTCAGGCGCACTGGGTCTGGCGATCGGATTTGGCCTGCAGAAGACCTTCGGCAACCTGATCTCGGGGATCATGCTGCTGATGGACCGTTCGATCAAGCCGGGCGATGTGATTGCGGTGGGTACCGGGTCCGACAAGGTGGTCGGGCAGGTAACCAAGATCGGGATCCGAGCCGTATCGGTGGTGACCCGCGACAAGATCGAATTCCTGATCCCGAACGAACAGCTAATGACCTCGACGGTCGAAAACTGGAGCTACTCTTCGCACGATGTGCGGGTGAAAGTACCGATCCCAGTAGCCTATGGGACCGATATTGCGCTGGCTGAACAGCTCATTCTCGACGCTGTCCGTGGACTGCCCCGTGTCCTCAACCGGCGGGATCCGCAAGTCTGGCTAACCGCCTTTGCCGACAGCGCGGTGCTGTTCGAAGCGCAAGTGTGGATCGAAGACCCCGAAGACGGTCTGGGCAACCTCCGCTCCGATCTGCTCAAGGCGATCTGGGCCAGCTTTCAATCTAACGGCATTGAAATCCCGTTTGCCCAACATGACGTGCGGGTCAAGGCGTGGCCGACCGAGAGTGCGCCGCCGGTGCCGCAAAAGCTAACCTAAGCCCCGGCAAAGGCATTCTGGCTGGCCGATTGCGGCGCTTGAGGCCATTGCCGCCAGCATGAGCACGCAACCCCATAATTCTGGAACCCCTGTCGGTACAGTCTGGCTGGTCGGAGCTGGGCCCGGCGATCCCGATCTGCTGACGCTGCGCGCCGCGCGGCTGATCATGCGCGCAGGGCTGATCGTCCACGACGGACTGGTCGATCCCGCGATCCTGGCCCTGGCCAAGCCCCGCGCCGAGCTGGTCTCGGTGGCTAAGCAGCGCGCGCGCCACACCATGCCGCAGGACGCGATCAACGCACTGCTGGTGCGCGAGGCGCTGACGGGGCGCGACGTGGTGCGTTTGAAGGGCGGCGATCCCTTCATATTCGGACGCGGCGGCGAAGAAGCCGAGGCTTGCCGCGCGGCCGGGGTTCCGGTCGAGGTGGTCCCCGGGATCAGCGCGGCAATCGGCGCGGCAGCAGCAGCGCAAATACCACTGACGCACCGCGCCAGCGCCTCGATAGTCAGCTTCGTCGCTGGACAGTGCAAAGGCCTCTCGGAGCAGGACTGGTCGGGCCTTGCTGGTCATGGCCGCACGCTGGTGATCTATATGGGGATCGCCGGCGCCGAGGCGATTGCCGAAAAGCTGATCGCCGATGGCTTGTCTCCCGCGATTCCGGTGGCAGTGATCGAGAATGCCACCCGCGCCACGATGCGCGTGCTGCACGGCCCGCTGGCCGCGCTGGCCGATCTCGTTGCGCAGCAGCAGATCAAAAGTCCGGCGGTGATCGTGATCGGCGAAGTTTGTGCCGTGCCTGAGCCTACGCAAATGCGAGCCCTCGCGCTGGAGGTGCAGCCATGAAGATCCTGACCGGCAATGATCTGAAAAGTGGCGCAGTGACCTGGTGGGACGGTGTGCAATGGTCGCTCCATGTCGGCGACGCGGTTGATGTCGGCGACCGTGCTGACACGATCCTCGCGCGCGAAAGCGCTGCCCGCCGGGTCAACGCCGCCTATGCGATTGAGGCGGCCAAGGACGAATCCGGGGTGCGCCCGGGGCATATCAAGGAGCGTATCCGCGCGCTCGGGCCCACTGTGCGCCCCGACCTGACACTGAAGCCGGCCGATCCTGCCGCCGGACAATGGGTGATCTGATGTACCACTATGATCAATACGACCAAGCAATGGTCGATGCCCGGGTCGAGGAATTTCGCGACCAGGTGGCGCGGCGGATTGCGGGCCATCTGACCGAAGACCAGTTCAAGCCGCTGCGGCTGATGAACGGGCTGTACCTTCAGCTCCACGCCTACATGCTGCGCGTAGCGGTGCCCTATGGCACGCTCAGCGGCGCGCAGATGCATGCGCTGGGCGATATCGCCGACAAATACGATCGCGGTTATGGCCATTTTACCACCCGCCAGAACATCCAGTACAACTGGATCAAACTCGATGAAGCACCTGATATCCTTGCCGATCTGGCCAAGGTGGAAATGCACGCGATCCAGACCAGCGGCAATTGCATCCGCAACACCAGCTCGGACCAGTACGCGGGTGCTGCTGCAGACGAGGTGACCGATCCGCGCCCCTATGCCGAACTGATCCGGCAGTGGAGCACTTTCCATCCCGAATTCAGTTATCTGCCACGCAAGTTCAAGATTGCGGTGATCGCCAGCAAAACCGATCGCGCGGCGATGCGGCTGCACGATATCGGGATCCAGATCCTACACAATGACGCGGGCGAGCTGGGCGCGGCGTTCTATGTCGGCGGTGGCATGGGCCGCACCCCGATGATCGGTCCGCTGATCAATCCGTTTGTGCCGCTGGATCAGTTCATCACCTATGCCGAGGCGTGCCTGCGGGTCTACAATCGCCACGGCCGCCGCGACAACAAGTACAAGGCGCGGATCAAGATCCTGGTCCATGAGCTGGGCAAGGAAGAATATACCCGGCAGGTCGAGGCCGAATTTGCCCATCTGCTCAGCCAGAATATCGAACCCCCAGTGGCCGAGCTTGAGCGGATCAAGGCGCAATTTGCCGATCCGTCCTTCGAGGTCGGGATCGCTGACGAAGTGGATCGCAGCGATCCCGATTTTGCCCTGTGGGTTGATAACAATTGCATTACCCACAAGACCCCCGGCTACATCGCGGTGACGATCAGCCTGAAGCCAATTGGCGGAATCCCGGGGGATGCCAGCGCCGACCAAATGCGGCTGATGGCCAAGCTGGCGACAGAGTATTCGTTTGACGAGTTGCGCGTCACCCACGCGCAGAACATCGTGCTGCCGCATGTCCGAAAGGACCAGCTTTACGTGCTGTGGCAGCAGCTCGACGAGGCCGGTCTGGGCACCGCCAACCTAAATCTGATAGGCGATATCATCGCCTGTCCTGGGCTCGACTACTGCAGCCTGGCCAATGCCCGCTCGATCCCGGTGGCGCAAAAGATTGGCCTGCGGCTCGCCGCCAAAGAGCAGGAAATCGGCGAGCTCAAGCTCAAGATTTCGGGCTGCATCAATGCCTGCGGGCACCACCATGCCGGGCACATCGGCATCCTCGGCGTCGATCGCAAAGGCACCGAAAATTACCAGCTGCTGCTCGGCGGATGCGAGGGCGCAGATACTTCGCTCGGCCAGATTACCGGGCCGGGCTTCGATGAAGATGGCATCGTCGATGCGGTCGAAAAAGCCACCGAGGTCTATCTTGGCGCGCGCAGCCAAGGCGAGCGCTTCCTCGATACCTACCGCCGGATCGGCATGGCCCCGTTCAAGGAGGCGCTTTATGGCTGAGGTCCAGTTCCGCTTTCGCGATGACGAAGCGGTGGGTGATCCCGGCGTGACCGTCGATGCGTTCGGTGCGCAGTCAAATGCTGCTGCGGTCCGGCTGGAGCCGGGCGACGAGGCGCGCGATCTGCTGCCGCATCTTGAACGCCTGCGGCTGATCGAGATCAACTTCCCGGTCTATGGTGACGGGCGCGGCTATACCGCCGCACGGGTTCTGCGCGAGGCCGGTTACACCGGCGAATTGCGCGCAGTCGGCGATGTGCTGGTCGATCAGGTCGCTTATATGCGGCGCTGCGGGTTCGATGCTTTCGCTCCCGAAACGCCGCTCGATCCCGCCCATGCGCAAGCCGCATTCGATCGGTTTCCCGAGGTTTATCAGCCAACCGTCGATGGCCGCATGCCGATCTGGGCTAAACGTCATGGCTGAAGCTGCGCGCAAGATTGACCGGCTGGACACTGGCTCGCGTTTTACCGCTGCCGATGCCGCGATGCTCAACGCGCGCTTTGCCGGGCAATCAACGCAGGCCATGCTGCGCGAGGTATTTCGCGAAGGTCTGGCTGGGCGGATCGCCGCGGTTTCCAGCTTCGGCTCAGAAAGCGCGGTGCTGCTCCACTTGCTCGCCAGCGCCGATCGGGCAGTGCCGGTGCTGTTCCTCGAAACCGGCAAACACTTCCCCGAAACGCTGGCTTACCGGGACGAGCTGGCCGCGCGGTTGGGTCTAACCAATGTGATCAGCTTGACCCCCGATGTGGCCGAATTGGCCGTGCGCGACGCAAGCGGGCTGCGCTGGTCATACGATCCCGATGGCTGCTGCGAAATCCGCAAGGTCCGGCCATTGGCGCGCGCGCTCAGCCAGTTTGATGCCAGCTTTACCGGGCGCAAGGGCTTTCAAAGCGAGACCCGCGCCGGACTGCCGCGTTTCGAACTCGACGCCACCGATGCAGCAGGACGGCTCAAGGTCAATCCGCTGGCCGATTGGTCAGCCGCGCTAATCGCCGACTATTTCACCGCCACCGGGCTGCCCGCTCACCCGCTGGTGGAACAGGGCTATCCGTCGATCGGCTGCTCACCCTGCACCAGCAAAGTACGCCCCGGTGAAGACGCGCGCGCGGGCCGCTGGCAAGGCTGGGACAAAACTGAATGCGGCATCCACGTCGCTGACGCGGCGAGCGAGCTGCCGCCTGGGTATGATCCGGCGTTTTAAAACCACCCATTGTCCCGGTACCACTTGGCCGTCGCTTTCAACCCCTCGCGGGTCGGGATTTCGGGGCGCCACAGCGCTGCGGGCGGGCGGTAGAACGGGCTGACCACCCAATCAGGATGGCTCATATAACCGACCCGGTCGGGCGTCAGCCGGGCTTTCGCGCCGCGCACCATTCGGTCGACATTGGCTGCGCGGTCGAGCGATTTGCGGCTGAGATGGACCACCCACGGCCGCCGCCCCATCGCCCAGCCCACCGCGCGCGCGAACTCGTAATGGCTCCAGCCGTTTTTGCGGCCATCATCGGGCTCAAATACCTGGTGCGACACGCGCTCACCGCTCGGCACCAGCGCCAATAGCAGCCGCGCCAGATCGTCGACGTGGATGATCGAGGCGCGTCCCTCACGCGGCGGGACCGGCATCACCCCCCAGCGCGCGAGCCGGAACATCTCGAAATAATCAACATCGCGCGGGCCATAAATTCCCGGCGGTCGCACGATCGTCCAGTCGAGCCCGCTGGCGCGCACCAGTTTTTCCGCGCGCGCTTTGCTCGCGCCATAGGCCGATAGCGCCGGCTCGCGCGCCGAGAGCGAAGACACATGCACCAACCGCTGTACCCCGGCGGCCAGCGCCGCCTCGATCACTGCCAGCGTGCCGGTGACGTTGGCCGCTTCGAACCCGGCCGGATCAGGCGCGTTGACCGCACCCGCGACATGCACCACCGCCTCGGCGCCGGCGAGCAAGGCGGCGAGCGCCGCGCGGTCTGCCAGATCACCGGCGATCCATTCCACACCCTTGCGCGCCGCCTGGGGCCGCCGGGCCAGCGCGCGCACGGCGATTCCGGTCGCCGCGGCGCGATCAAGCAGCGCTTGTCCGACAAACCCGGTCGCACCGGTCAATACCAGCACTACAGCAACACCATCTGATCGCGGTGCACCACCGCGGAACGCGGCGCATAGCCAAGCAGCGCGGCCTGTTCGCTGTTCTTGCGCCCGAGCAGCTTGCGGCAATCATCCACGTCGTATTCGGCGAGACCATGCGCCAGCACCGCGCCGTCCGCACCGCGCACCGCCACCGCATCGCCGCGCTTGAATTCGCCCTCGATCAGGGTGATCCCAGCGGCGAGCAAGCTGCCGCCTTTGGCCAGCGCCAGCGCAGCGCCGGCATCAACCACCAGCGCGCCTTTTAGTCGCAGCCGTCCGCCCAGCCACGCCTTGCGGGCAGCGTCCTTGCGAAGCGGTAGGAACAGCGTTCCGACCTCGTCGACGCAGGCGCGCGCCAGCGGGGCCTCGACCAAACCCGAGGCGATGGCGAGCGCGATCCCCGCGCGCTCGGCGATTTCGGCCGCCTGCAACTTGCTGGTCATGCCGCCAGAGCCCATGCGCGAAGCAATGCCGCCACGGGCCATCGCGTGAATTTCTGGGGTGACCCCGCGCACCTCGGTCATTCGAATCGCGCCAACCGCAGCTGGGTTACGGTCGAACAGACCATCGACATCGGACAGCAGCAACACCGCGCTGGCTCCGGCGGCCTGCGCCACCCGTGCCGCCAGCCGGTCGTTATCGCCAAAGCGGATTTCCTGCGTGGCAACACTGTCGTTCTCGTTGATTACCGGCACCGCCCCCATATCGAGCAGCCGGGTGAGCGTGGCAGTGGCATTGAGGTAACGGCGGCGGTCTTCCAGATCATCGAGCGTGAGCAGCAACTGCGCGGCGGTCAGCCCGTGTGCGCCGAGCAATTCGGCCCACAGCCCCGACAGCGCAATCTGGCCCACTGCCGCGGCGGCTTGCGCATCGGCCAGATTGCCGCGCCCGCCCTTGTCGAGCTTCAGCCGCGCCGCGCCGAGTGCAATCGCGCCCGATGAGACCACGATCAGTTCCTGCCCGCGCGCCCGCGCCGCCGCGAGTTCGCGAACCAGCCCGTCAAGCCAGTCGCGCCGCACGCCTTCGGCGCCGACCAGCAGCGACGAGCCGACCTTGACCACCAATCGGGGGCAGGCGCGGACATCGGCCAGGTCGGACAGGCGGGTGATTTGCATTGATTGGCGTTAGCGAGTGTTGGGTGCGAAGGGGAGAAGGTTTTTTTGCGCGCGAAACCCTAAAGCGGCGACCAGGCGGCCTCTTCGCCTTCCTCCCGCTCGCCCGTTGGGCGTTCGGTCACGGTCGCGGCGGGCAAGTACTGAATCACGGCGTTGAGCAGCGCATCCATGCCCGCACCGGTCGCGCCCGAGATTGGATAGACCTTGCTCGCCCCAGCCGCTTTGAGTTCCTTGGCAAAGGCTTTGACCAGTTCGGTATCGACCAGATCGATCTTGTTAAGCGCAATCAGCCGAGGCTTTTCATCGAGCCCGCCGCCATAGGCCGCCAGTTCCTCTTCGATCACTTGCAGCGCATCGGCCGGATCATGCCCATTGATGTCGATCAGATGGATCAGCACCCGGCAGCGCTCGATGTGGCCCAAAAAGCGGTCGCCGATCCCGGCCCCGTCGGCGGCACCTTCGATCAGGCCCGGAATGTCAGCCAGCACGAATTCACGCGCCTTGTGCCGGACCACGCCGAGCTGCGGGGTGAGCGTGGTGAAGGCATAGTCGCCGACCTTGGCCTTGGTGTTGGTGATCTGGTTGATAAAGGTCGATTTGCCCGAATTGGGTAGACCCACCAGCCCCGCATCGGCCAGCAGCTTGAGCCGCAGCCAGACGTACATCTCGCTGCCCAGCTCGCCCGGCTGGTGCTGACGCGGGGCGCGGTTGGTGCTGGTCTTGTAACTGGCGTTGCCGCGGCCGCCCATTCCGCCTTCGAGCAGCACCACCCGCTTGCCGACCTCGGTCAGATCGAGCAGCACCGTCTCGCGGTCATCGTCGAGCACCTGCGTGCCGAGCGGAACCTTGATCACCAGGTCCTTGCCCGCCGCGCCGGTACGGTCGCGGCCCATGCCGGGGACGCCGCGCTGCGCTTTGAAGTGCTGGGCGTAGCGAAAGTCGATCAGCGTATTGAGCCCGGCCACCGCTTCAAAAATAATGTCACCACCGCGCCCGCCATTGCCGCCGTCGGGCCCGCCGTATTCGACGTACATTTCGCGCCGGAAAGATACGGCTCCTGGCCCGCCCTGCCCTGAGCGGATGAAAACTTTGGCTTGATCGAGAAAATGCATCGGGAGCGCCTAGACGATTGTGGGACGAATGTCGCGCGTGTAGCTTCGACAAGCTCAGCATGAGCGGATGTTGGGGGCCGCGCTGAGGAAATTTGCAGCACACTGGTGGAGCCGAGGGGGAGGTCCACGGTCTCTCTTATTTATAGTAATTTCAATCAGTTAGAAATATTTTTCGGATAGCTTTAGTACCACATTCAGTACCATTCGCACCGCTAGTACGCCCTCGCTATCCCGGTGCTTGCCCCGGAACGATGCCCTTCGACCAGAATTAACTACGGGTATCAATGCACCCGGGTGCAATGAGCGCCCTCAGCCAGCACCTCTTTTTTTTTAAAGCGATTCAAACGGAACCAAACCGGCCAAAATTTGGTACCGGGACACAAATCACCGCATAAAAACGTTTGTTTTCAATAGCCTTTACAATGGCTTGCCCACGATTCTTTGGCGTCAGCTTATGTACCGATTTGCTTTACCGGGTACCCAATTAAAGCTGTTTTTAAAGCATTTTTTAAAGCTGTTGCACCCGTATGCTATTTATCTGGATACGCAGCCCGGGTCATTGAGCACCTAAGCGGTGCCAATCATGCTGGTGATGGATTAGCGATAGTTCAAACAGTCTTTCGCCCAGCGCGGTGATCCGCTCGCGCCACGCCAGCTTGGAGAGCCAACCCGCTGGTATAGCTGCAAGGCCATAAACCGCCCCGGCAAGCTGACCAGTTATCGCAGCAGTGGTATCCGCGTCCCCACCAAGGTTGGCGGCAAGCAGCACTGCTGAGCGGAAGTCACGCGTTTGATGCACTGCCCATAGTGCAGCTTCTAATGAATGAGCGACATAACCGGTCGACTTAATGGCCGTGCGCGGCTTACCCACCCAGCTACCCGCCATGATTGGGGCAATCTCGCCAGCATAGTCGCCGCTACGGGGCCGCAGGACCTCATGGAGGGGTTTCCCTTCAATTGCATCAGCCAGCACACTGGCGAAGGCCACGCAGGCGCTGACGGCCTCTGGGGCGGCATGAGTGGTAATACTCTGCCGTGCGGCCACCTGCGCGAGTTTTGCTCGGTCAGGCCAGTGGACTAGCGCTACTGGTGCCAAGCGCATCAGGGAGCCGTTACCGGCAGTATTAGGATCGGTTGACCCTGCCACCGGATCGCCGGTGTGCAACCACCGGTCGAGCGCCCGATCAACGGTGTTGCCGATGTCAAAGCAATGCCCCACGCAAGAGTATTCACCGTGATCGCGCCACGCAACGAATCGCGTCATCAAGTCCGCCGCATTAAGTTCAGGATCGATCAGTAGGCTGTCCGCCAGCGCCAGTGCCATTGATGTATCATCTGTGAATTGTCCCGGCTTTAGATCAAATGGACCACCACCGATCATGGTGACAAGTGATTGGTAGGTATCCCGGACTTTAAATTCGAGTGTAGTGCCTACGGCGTCCCCGACCGCAAGGCCAACCAGCGCACCCAGAGCACGGTCACGGAGTTCTGCACGCTGGTGTGCGTGCGGTGCGGTGGGTTCAACTGATTTGGGCAGGCTGGGTAACTCCTCTTTGGAAGATGAACGAATAGCCGTTACCGCGCCGACTGCGCTTAAAGCAGGCGTTCCGGACATGACATTAATGGCGGTAGCCGACTAGAATTTAGGAATAGACCATCCAAGACGGCAACTTGTGAACGGTTCCATCCGGGTGCCGAATGTCCGCGTTACGAAACCATTGTCGCGCCACTTGGGATTTTGCCTTGGCGGCGGAAAGCACAGCAAGCCGCTTTTTCTTGGGCATGGCGCAAAATGTCAGAAACAGTTGCTCGTATCGCTCGCCGATTTCTGAGCCAAAATCCCTTGAGATTACATCCCACCCCCCCTCTACGTTCAAGTCGTATACGGGAGAATCAAGCAAAAGTTGACGTCCATCACCGTGCCAGCGCGCTAAAACGTCGTGCCGAGCAACTTCTAATACTAGGTCATCCAGCACCGTCATTGGCCGGTCATCGCGCCGACGGGCGGGCAGTTGAAGTACGTCTACCGCCTCTTCCGCCAGCCTTTTCCTGCTCGTGACCCACCACAGCATAACTAGGCCCAGAAATACCAGCCAGACGGAATTGTCCATTTTCAATTGCTCCCAAAGTTCCCGGCTTTAATTTCAGAGGCGAAATTTTTCCTCCATCCAAACTCACCTAGCCCTTCTATCGCGGCAGACCTCCTGCGCGTTGCGCACCTTCAAGGATCGGATCGTTGAAACCCGAATGCAGATGATTAGGCCAGCTAAGATATTCCTCCAATGACCTAGGCACCAGCCTATCAACTTAGAGTCTAAGACGGGTAGTGCCGTGGTTCCAACTTCCTTACCCTTGCACCGGACGGGCAACGGCCTGTGTCACGGTGGCTGCAAGTATTTACTACCTGCTGTCGCCACCTCCTATTGGTGCAGGTTTCGACAACGGTGGTTCATCGCGATGCCGCGATTAATTTAGTTTTGGAAGTTTTACGTTCTCGCGGATGTTTGGATCGATGGCCAGCGCACGATCCATATCCGCTTTAGACTGGGCACTTCGACCGACTCTAGCGTTCGCGCAACCACGACTGTAAAGCGCCTTAGCGTCTTGCGGGTCGAGGCGAATCGCCACGTTATAATCCGCAATGGCGTCGGCGTACCGGTGCCGATCCAAATAGGCGTTGCCCCGGTTATTGTATGCCATGGATAAGCGTGGGTCGAGACGGATAGCCTCGTTATAGTCTGCAATGGCATGAGCGTCGTTATTCAACAAGTAACGCGCTAACCCTCGATTGTTAAACGCTTTGGCATTTTGCGGATCGAGACCAACCGCCATGTTGTAGTCGGCGATAGCCTTCGCGTAAGCGTGCAGAGCAGAGTACGCGTTGCCGCGGTTATTATAAGCGACGGACAAGCGCGGATCAAGACGGATGGCCTCGTTGTAGTCAGCAAACGCGTGGGTGGTATCTTGCATAGTAGCATATGCGTAACCACGGTTGTTATAGGCACTAGCAAATTGCGGATCGATCCGAATGGCCTCGCTAAAGTCAGCGATGGCCTGCGGGTAGTCGGCTTTGCCGTGGTACATCAACCCGCGATTGTAGAAGTTTGCTGCATTTTCCGGCCTGAGGCGGATCGCTTCCCCGAAGTCAGCAATAGCGCGGTCGTTTCCACCCATCGCGGCGTACGTCAGGCCGCGGTTATAGAATGCTCCGGCATCATGAGGGCTGAGTCGGATCGCCTCGCCAAAGTCGGCTAAAGCGAGGGCGTAGTCTTGCCGTTTGTAGTACAAAGAGCCGCGGTTGTAGAACACCGCCGCATTCCTTGGATTGATCTGGATAGCCTCGGCGTAGTCAACCAAAGCGTGAGAATAGTCGTTCATGAGGGCATATGACGTGCCGCGGTTGTAAAATAGTGTGGCTAGATCAACACCGCTATATCGACCGGACGCGATGGCGCGAGTGCACCCAGTGATTTCTTCATCGCCGGATTTGCTCACACACGATTCGGCGTTTGGATCGCCGGTTTGGGCGCTTACTGGACAAGGC
The DNA here is from genome assembly GCA_043758955.1 of Novosphingobium sp. GTDB lineage: Bacteria > Pseudomonadota > Alphaproteobacteria > Sphingomonadales > Sphingomonadaceae > Novosphingobium. The sequence goes on from JAYVML010000105.1 coordinate 12,780, forward strand.
GCGATGAATAGCAAGAGAATTGTGGCGGACTGAACAATGCGCATCAAGTGTCCTCCCTTCCCTGTAAAGAGCTTTAGCGATGATTTCCCTATGGTCGTAGTAGGGTCCTAGGACATCTACTAGCTTTTTAAATGTCCAATGAATGACATGGCTACTTGCTGCGCTTCTGCGTCGTGGCCGGCCTTGAGCAAGGGCACAACCTGCTCAAGCATTTGTTCCGCAATTCTTAGATCTGCCAAGGCCCCGATGCCCGATGGCGGCATAGGGATTCCAAACTCCTTCTGGGCACTGAGAAGTGCAGCAAGCATGCGCGGCCACTCCTTTTCGGCCTCTTTAGGCTTGCCGTGTCTCAAGCCAAACTCAGCCATTTGGCATGCGTGGTCGATCATTGACAACATGGCCTGTCTGGAAGGTTGCGGACGGCCTAGGTTCAGATTCTGTGTCGGTGCCATCGCTGGCGCTTCGTGCACAACGTTACCACTCAAAGGCAGAATTGGACGCATCAGACGATAGATCGCAATTGCGACGTACACCGAAACCAAAGCTAACGGGGCATATCCCCATACTGGATTTGCCAGCCAAGTTGGTGCACCTTTCATTAGCGGGAAGCCATTTGTTTTGGCGAATAATACGAGCGCGCCAACCCAAAGCGACACGATCCCCAGCCAATCGAGATTTGATTTCGGCAACCGACCCCCCTGATTTTAGCGGATTGATATCACCGGATCGCACGCTTGCAAGGCATACAATCGCCCTTTGAACGTGCCCACAGCCTTATACAAAAGCGTGTGCTTATTCGGCGAAATCATCGCCACTGGGCGATGGCGCTTATAAAAAGGCTGGTGGCTTAGCGTTATCGCCCGACTTAAAGTTAGATAGGTTAGGAGACTTAGGCCGCCCTTTGAACGCTGCGCCAGATATGACGATGGTCTTACCCCCGAACAAAGGAACGCCGTCCCATTCAACCACAGGCATATCAATCTCCATTCGAACGGTAACGCGCTGGACAGCACCGGTGCGCTTCTACCTGCACCCGGGTGCAATTCGACTCTTAACTTATACCGCAGCCCGTTGCTGCGCAGCGTCGGACTTCAAAGCGCGGTGGACGGACATTCGGCTAATGCCCAAAGACTTGGCGATGGCGCTGGGCCTTACCCCCGTACCGTGCATCTCACGAACCCTGTCGACGGGGACAGTGGATCGCCTACCGCGATAAATGCCTTTGGCTTTTGCTGCCGCGATCCCGGCCGCTTGGCGTTCGCGGATAAAGCCACGCTCTAGTTCGGCGACCATTGCCAGCACTGTGACCAGCAAAGAGCCGGTGGCATCGCGGGTTGAAAACGCTGGTTCCAGCACGGTCAGCGCTGCACCCTTAGATTGAAGATCATGGACCAAATTTAGAACATCGCGGGTGCTACGTCCTAGCCTGTCCAACTTGACCACGACCAATTCATCGCCTTCGCGCATGAACTCCACCAACGTAGCCAGTTCTTCACGCCCGTCTCTGGTTGCAGCGCTGGCCTTCTCGGCGCGGACAATGCTGCAACCCGCCTCTCTAAGCCGGGCCTGTTGAAGGGTGTGGTCTTGGTCGGTGGTCGACACACGTGCGTAACCGTATCTAGCCATGAGCAAGTCACCCCCTGTCACAAATAGGTGGACCCTCGGTCATCACCGTAACTTATATGGGTAGACCACCCTCTTGTTACAAGTGGGATGTCACCGATGCTGGTAACGCGGGGGTACACTTAAAGGGGACGCATTACCGGTCGATAGCGCCAAAAGCGGACAGTCCGTTCACGACAACACTGCGGTCATTCAGATAGCGCGACGGAATGCCAGATAGCTGCCAATTGCCTCCATTCCTCATTACAGCTTTCGACCCTCAAATTCCATGATGGTCATTGTCGATGAAGAAGGCGGCAAGCCAGAAAAGGAGCGTGCAACTTACTAACAACTCACCACGCCAACGACCGCTCTGTGCTCTCTGACGGTGTGCCACTAAGCCTGAAGCGAAATGTGCCAACATGAAGAACAAGAAGACCGGAAACGCTGAAAAAAACCAAACTATTGCTTCGCCGCCGCCGCTCGCTCCGGGCTCGTTGGCGAGTTCCGGCTCGATCCAAGTCTTAGCGGCAAGATGGAGGAACAACGCAATCCCAATAAGATTCGCGGCTACCCAGAGCCACCAGCGGTCGATTTTCGCGCTCATCCAAAGAGCCTAGCTCCGGTTTAGGCAATTTACCAGCAACCCACTGCCGGAATCCGCCAGTCAGCTTTCCACGACAAAGAAGCCATGGCGACGTGGGGTGCGGTGGTCCAAATGCAGACATCGGGCCTTCGGTTTGATACTGGCGGAGACGCTATGAGCCGGATGGGATGCCGCCCGGCATGTCCGGAAAGCGGGAACTCAATCCGTAAACTGTTCCGTCTGGGTCACGGCTACGAACCGGCACACGTGAGATCACATCGTACAAAATTAGCTGTCTGGCCTCTTGGATCGTTATCATGGCGAGCCGACCCGTACCGACCCGGATATGGCGGAATTGGCACAGTTGGTTGATGATTTCCTTACGTCGTTCATAAGCAGTAATCACGGACGTCACCATGGCGGCAAGTTCCCCAAAACTGGTTCTCCCGACCAGCAAGTGCTGTCGTCTGTGAGACCGAGTGGAACTTAGTATGCGATTAAGCCGACGCGCAGCATCTTCGGCTAATTGACGCAGCCGCTGGCGGGTATCGCCCGATGTCGAACCGCGGACTGCACGGGACACATTTTTAAGGTATCGAACCTCGGCTCTAATCCGATCAGTACCGCGAGAATAAAACACCGCGTTCGTTGTATCTGCTCGGAGGAGCGGCACGGTCACGGTGCGATAGCCAGCTTCATCTCCGATCCTGACACTGTTGAACTCTGTCCGGCTACCTCCTTGCACACCTGTGTGAAGCTGGGTGACCTGTTGGACCGGATCGTCCGCTCGGAAATCACTGTAAATTTCGATTTGCCTAATGCTTACCGAGTTGAATTGGCCGTGTCCTTCACTCGGATCGACCCCCGGGCTTACGCCGAACAATGCTAACCCGACCAGAGTGACAGCCCCGTCTAAGATGGAGGCGGCTTCGTCTATCCGCTGGTGTGGTGGCGCACCCGGGTGCAAAAGTTCGGCGGTGGTGAAGAAATTGTCGCGGGGGTTGGATTGGCTAGTGGCGATTACCGACGGCTCAACATGGGTGATGGTGCATCGACTAGCATCAACGTTTGGTTGCAACGCCCGTACCCGCGTCGGGTTTATGGAAATAGTTGCGGTGACACTCATACGGTCTGGGTGGGCCGCTGTCGGCTCACCTATGATCAATTGAACCTCTAATAGCCACCCATGGTGCTCCGACACCCTGCGAAGGCAAAGTCGGCCAGCACCATCATTTATCCATCTGAAACCACGGGGCATACGCCCATCAAAAGGCGTGCGGCCTCGTGTAAATTGCGAAATTACATCTACTCGTAAGCGTGGTTGGGCGAAGGCATATTCGCCCCGGCATACCAACTGAACACGGTCCACCATCAAGTCACCAGCCGAAACCTGCAACGCGGTACGCCAATCAGGAAAAGCCAAAATCAATCCCCCACCAACCGCATTTTGGAAGTTCACCTACACTCTGCGAAAGTCTATAGAATGTGCTCATGCTGTCAGCGACCTCGATCTTTCAAACCGGGTTGCTCTGGCTCTGGTTGTACAACCAAGCCAAATTCAAACCGGGATACTTTACTAAAGTGATAGCGGCCAAGAGTGCAGATTTACTGTAGCCACGCCCGTAACTTGCCGATACGCCTCCACCGGATCGGCCTGTAAGGTATAACGCTATCGGTGTTCCATGCAGACCAGCTTCACGTAGTGCGTCCTCGAAATTGTGTCGGAAACTG
>JAYVML010000106.1:0-1917 GCA_043758955.1 Novosphingobium sp.
TCGGCCTTGCCCTCATAAAGCCAGCTCTCGGCGCGCGCGGCGTCCTCGGCAGGCGGCATCCACAGCAAAGTCAGATAATAGCCACTCTCGAAATGCGCACCTTCCTCGGCGAACTGCGCGGCACGCTCGCGCTCGACCAGTGCAGAGGCCGGATCGGGGAACGGACTTTTCGGATAGTTGTTCGCTGGCCGCCGCACCGCCTCGACGAAAATCGCCCAGCCCGAGCCCAGGCGCCGCAGCGCGCTGTTGAGCCGTGCGGTTGTCGCAATCAGCTCGGACGGCGTCGCGCTGTCAAGATCGGGTCCGCGAAATCGCGCCGAGCGCTGAAAGCTGCCATCCTTGTTGAGCACCACACTAGGTGCAACCAAAGCTGCCCAAGGCAGGAAGTCTGCAAGCCGGTCGGCTCGGTTCCTATATTCGCGAAGGGAAAACATCAGCCTTACACCTGCAAAAAATTGGGCAAGCGCAGATGCCGCCGCGCGACATCGACGAATTGTGGGTCGCGCTTAGCGGCCCAGACCGCGATCAGGTGGCCAAACGCAAAGAATATGATCCCTGCGACCCAGAGTCGCAGACCGAGGCCGATCGATCCGGCCAGTGTCGCATTGGCGATCGCCAACCCGCGTGGCGCACCCCCCATCAGGATATGCTCGGTCAGCGCACGATGAACCGGGACCACGAACCCAGGCACGGCTTCAGGCGGCACATTGTCCATCAAACGAGCGCCCCGCCGCCAAATGAAAAGAATGACAGGAAGAAGGACGACGCGGCAAAGGCGATAGATAAGCCGAACACGATTTGAATGAGGCGTCGAAAGCCCCCCGAGGTATCGCCGAATGCCAATGTCAGGCCGGTCGCGATGATGATGATCACCGCCATGATCTTGGCAACCGGACCTTGGATCGAGTTGAGGATCGACTGAAGCGGCGCTTCCCATGGCATCGACGACCCCGCAGCATGGGCCGGGCTAGTGAGCGTTACGGTGACGAGAGCAATGAGAAGTGCGCTCGACAGTTTGGCGCGCGCAGGTGATAAGACCTTGATCATCAATGGTTTCCTTGAGGTTCAGGGGTGATGGGAGTGATTTTATAATCACCGCGTTCATCGAGCCCGGTGACTGAGGCGAGCTCGGAAAGGCGTCGTCCGGTGCCATCGCGGACCAGCACGGCGATAACGTTGATGGTCTCGGCGATGAGCGCGCGGGGCACGGTAACCACGCTCTCTTGAATCAACTGCTCCATGCGCCGCAGGACGCCAAGTGCCGATCCGGCATGGATTGTGCCGACACCGCCGGGATGGCCGGTGCCCCAGGCTTTGAGTAAGTCGAGCGCTTCGGCCCCACGCACTTCGCCGATTGGAATGCGATCGGGACGCAGCCGCAATGCTGAGCGCACCAAGTCAGAGAGCGTCGCCACACCATCTTTGGTTCTGAGCGACACGAGGTTAGGCGCGGTGCATTGTAGCTCGCGCGTGTCTTCGATGAGCACCACCCGGTCTTGCGATTTGGCAATCTCGGCGAGCAGCGCGTTGGTGAGCGTGGTCTTGCCGGTCGAAGTACCGCCAGCTACCAATATGTTCTGCTTCTCAGCGACGGCAACCCTCAGCGCGTGCGCCTGCCAGCTGGTCATGATGCCCGCCGCGACGTAATCAGCAAGCGTGAACACCGCGACGGCAGGCTTGCGGATCGCGAAGCTTGGGTTAGCGACAACCGGCGGCAACAGCCCCTCAAACCGTTCGCCGCACTCGGGCAACTCAGCCGAGACCCGCGGTGACGCGGCGTGAACCTCAGCGCCAACATGGTGCGCGACCAGACGGATGATCCGCTCGCCGTCTGCCGCGGACATGCGGCATCCCGTATTGGCGATCCCGGCACCGAGCCGGTCAATCCACAGCCGTCCGTCGGGATTGAGCATGACT
>JAYVML010000107.1:0-26984 GCA_043758955.1 Novosphingobium sp.
TCAGCTCGGGCGCGCTGGGCTGGGCCGATTGGCTGTTGCTGACACTGATCCCCGTTGGGGGCGTGATCCTGGCAATGTTCACCGCGCGCCAGACGGTGGTGCGTGCGCTGCGCAAGATGCTGTAAGGGAACCTGATGCTGCGCCGGATTCTCTCTTTGGTATTGCTTGCCTGGCTGTTGGGTTTCATTGCTTTTGCCCTGCTGTTGGCGCGTCCCGCGGGGGCGGCGCACAGCCAGGCGGTGGTGGTGCTGACCGGCGCTGCGGGGCGGGTTGACCGCGGTCTGGAGGTGTTGCGCCAAGGCTGGGCACCGCAGCTGTTTGTCTCGGGGGTGGACCGCGATGTCAAACCGGGCGAATTCGCTGCGCAGTTCAAAGTCAGCCCGCAGCAGATGGCTTGCTGCGTTACGCTGGGGTTCGCGGCCACCGATACCGAAACCAACGCGCGCGAAATCGCGATCTGGATGCGCGAGCAGCGCGTCACCCGGATCCGGCTGGTGACCAGCGATTGGCACATGCGCCGTGCGGTGCTTGAACTGCGGAGCGCGGTACCGGGCGGTCTGACGATTATTGAGGATGCGGTGCCGACCAAGCCCAGCATGCGCATCCTGTTCCTTGAATACCACAAACTGATCGCACGCTGGATCGCCCAGCGGGTCTCCGCCTGACATGACCCGCAGTGACGGTGCGAGTGCTGGGGAAGTGCTGCGCAGCCTGCTGTTTTACGCGGTCTTTTACTTCGGCAGCGTGTTCGTCGTGCTGGCCTGCTTGATTACACTGCTGCTCACTTCGCGCGAAACGTTCCGCGCCACGGTCGACAGTTGGTCGCTGTTTCACCGCTGGTGTCTGCGCCATATCCTGCGCATCACCATCCGGGTCGAGGGTGCGCTACCGCCCGGCCGAGTGTTCGTAGCGATGAAGCATGAGAGCTTTTTTGAAGCGATCGACCTCCCACAGGTGCTGCCCTTTCCCGGAGTTTTTGCTAAGGCCGAATTGATGCGCATCCCGCTGTGGGGGTTGGCCGGGAACCGCTACGGGCTGGTCACGGTCGAGCGCGAGCAGGGCGCGCGGACGCTGCGCCATATGATGACAGCGGCCAAGGCGATCAGCGGCGAGGGCCGCCCGCTGGCAATCTTTCCCGAAGGCTCACGCACGGTGCATGGAACCAGACCTGAGCTGAAATCCGGGTTCGCGGGGATTTACAAGCTGCTCGGCTTGCCGGTGGTGCCGATCGCGGTCGACTCCGGGCCGCTTTACCACCGACTGTGGAAGCGCGCCGGGGTGATCACCTATCGGATCGCACCGCCGATTCCGCCGGGCCTGCCGCGCGACGCGGCCGAGGCGCGGGTTCACGCTGCGATCAACGTGCTCAACGCGGGCTGAGCGCAAACGAACCTAGCTGCGCGTTACGCTGACCAGCTGATTGACCAGTTCGGCCAGCCCGAAACTCGATAGGAACGAGCTGTCGGCGGCGTCGCGCCCAACCCCGATCCGCGCAATTTCATCGGGCCGGGCCATCCCAGTGGCATCAACCAGATGCCAGGTTCCGGCCAGGAACACTTCGGCCACTGCATGGAAATCGGGCGGATCGACATCGGGGGCATAGACACTGGCATAGCGCGCCGGGATCGCCGCGGCGCGCGCCATGGAGACCAGCACATGGGCATAGTCGCGGCACACCCCTTGCCGCGTCAGGAAACTGTCGGCGGCCGAGGTCGAGGCGTTGCTGGCCCCGGGGGTGTAAGTGAAATGGTCGGCGATCCAGTCGCGCATGGCGGCGACGCAGGCCCCGCCGCTCAAGGTCCCGAACTCGGTCTGGACGAAGGTGCCGAACAGGTCCGAGGGGCAGAACCGCGAGGGCATCAGGTAATCGATCACCTCACCAGGCAGCAAATGCGCGTCGGTCCCCGGCAGCTGATCGATCATCATCACCTTGCGGTTGATTTCAACCACGGCGGTATAATCGACCATCAGCCGACCTGGACCCACCCGCAGCCAGATTCGCTCACCGATTTCATCGTGCCCGGGCACCCGCGCAAAATGTTCGACCGGGCTGATCCCGATGGCAGGGCGGATCACGCGTTGATCGGGTAGCAAGGCTGCCTCGATCTGCAGCAGCACGTCGGTCGGCTCGGTGAAATCGTAAGCGAGCCAGGTTTGGATGGTCAGAGGCATTGTCTGCCTAATGCCCCAACTGGCAAGTAAGATCCCGCACGGTCAGGAATTTTCGTGATCGCTGCGCCCGAAATCGGGGCGCGCATCATCCTGGCCAAGCTCGATGATCGAGCGGCGGATCTCGCGGGTGCGGGCGAAGTGTTCGAACAGTTGCGCACCGTCGCCGATCCGGATCGCACGTTGCAGCGCGGTCAGGTCTTCGGTGAAGCGCTGGAGCATTTCCAGCACCGCATCCTTGTTGGTCAGGAACACGTCACGCCACATGGTCGGGTCGGAGGCGGCGATCCGGGTGAAATCGCGAAATCCGCCAGCCGAATATTTGATCACTTCGCTCTGGGTCACGCCTTCAAGGTCCGAAGCGGTGCCGACGATGGTGTAAGCGATCAGGTGCGGCAAATGGCTGGTTACCGCCAGCACCAGATCGTGGTGCGAGGTGCTCATCAGCTCGATCCGCGCGCCCAGCGCTTCCCAGAACTGGGTCAACGCCGCGACCTGCGCAGGGTCGGCACCGTCGGGCGGAGTGATGATGCACCAGCGCTGCTGAAACAGGCTGGCAAAGCCCGCGTCCGGCCCCGAACGCTCGGTCCCGGCGACCGGATGCGCGGGAATGACCGCGTGACCCGGCAGCGCTGCTTCGAGCGCGGTGGCGACGCTTTGCTTGCTCGAGCCGACATCGCTGATGATCGCCTGCGGGGGCAAGGCATCGGCAAATTCGGCTGCCGCCGCGCTCATCGCGCCAACCGGTACGCACAGTACCACCAGATCGGCCTCGCGCACCGCATCGGCGGAGCTGTCGCACACCCGATTGACCAACTGGCGTGCGCTGGCCCGCTCCCGCGCTCCGGGGTCGGCATCAAATCCGGTGGTGGTAACTCCGGGCAGATGCTCGCGCACCGCCAGCCCGATTGAGCCACCGAGCAGGCCAAGGCCAATAATCGCGACGCGCTGAAAGGTCATCGTGAGCGTTCCGCTTCGGCACGCAGGATTGCCGCGATGGCGTCCATCTGCGCGGCGGTGCCGATCGTAATGCGCAGCGTGTGACCCAGCCCTTGCCCGGGCAGCCAGCGGGTCATGTAACCCGCTTTGGTAAGCGCGCGGTAAGCCGCCTCACCGGTCAAGGCACCTGCAAACACCACCAGCACGAAGTTGGCTTCACTGGGAACCATCCGCAGACCGTGATTGCCCAGCGCCTCCATTGCTTCGGCAAAGCGCGCGCGCACTTCGGCGTTGTGGCGGCGCGACCGATCGACAAATCCCTGATCGCCCAGCGCGGCCAAGGCGGCCGCCTGCGCGGTGTTGGCTACGTTGAACGCGCCGCGTAGCCGATTGAGCACTTCGATCAGCTGCAGCGATCCGGTGCCCCAACCGACCCGTTCGCCAGCCAGCCCGTAAGCTTTCGAGAAGGTGCGCGTAACCAGCACGTTGAGATAAGTCGCCGCGAGTTCGAGCGAACCGTCATCCAGCTCGGGCGCGACATATTCGGCATAGGCCTGGTCGAGCACTAACAGCACATCTGCGGGCAGCGCAGCATGCAGCCGCGCAATCTCGGCGCGCGGCAGGTAGGTGCCGGTCGGGTTATTGGGATTGGCAACCAGAACCATGCGGGTGCGCGGGGTCACGTGGGCGAGCAGCGCATCGACATCGTTAGCATAATCGCGGGCCGGGGCCTCGACCGGCTCAGCCCCGCAGCGCCGCGCGACGATGTCGTAGAGCGAAAAGCTGAACTGCGAAAACAGCACTTCGTCGCCCGGTCCGGCATAGCCATTGGCCGCCAGGTGCAGCAGTTCGCCCGAGCCTGCACCCATAATGATTTGCGCGGGATCGATCGCGTGAAGCGCTCCCAAAGCGGCTCTTAGCGCAGTGCTGTCACCATCGGGATAGCGCGAGGGATGCTCGGCCTGCGCGCGCGCCGCCAGGGCCAGCGGGCTGCACCCCAGTGGATTTTCGTTGGCTGACAGTTTGGCGACCACGCGCCCATCTTCGCCCGCGGCCTGGCCCGGAACATAAGCGTGAATTCCGGCTATCCACGGCTTGGGAGTTGGAGCAAGGGTCATCGGGCGCTGCCCTTAGCAGGCTTGGCGGCAATTGACAGATCAGAACGCCTCGCTCAAGCGATTGGCCATGGGCAACCCCGAACTTTCGCCGATAAATGCAACGCTGGTTTTGCCCGCAGCGCTGCTGCTCGACGGCGGGCAAAGTCTGCGCGATGTCAGTGTGGCATACCAGACCAGCGGGGTGCTCAACCCAGACAAGTCCAACGCGGTACTGCTGTTCCACGCGCTGACGATGGACCAGCACGTGGTTGGCACTCACCCCAAGACTGGCAAGCCCGGCTGGTGGGCCAAGTCGGTCGGGCCGGGCAACGTGATCGATACCGACCGCTATTTTGTGATCTGCGCCAATGTGCTGGGCGGCTGCATGGGCTCTACCGGGCCAGCCAGTCTGGCTGCCGATGGCCAGACCTATGCGATGCGCTTTCCGGTGATCACGATCCGCGACATGGTCCGCGCGCAAGTCGCGCTGCTCGATGCGCTGGGGATCGGGCAGCTCCACGCGGTGATCGGCGGATCGATGGGCGGGATGCAGGCGCTGAGCTTTGCCGCCAACTGGCCGACACGCACCCGCGCGGCCTTGGTTATCGCTTCAAGCGCGCGGCATTCGGCGCAAAACATCGCTTTTCACGAGGTTGGGCGCCAGGCGATCATGGCCGATCCAAAGTGGAAGAGCGGCGATTACTATGGCGGAAAAGGTCCGGAAAGCGGCCTGGCCGTGGCGCGGATGGCGGCGCATATTACCTATCTCTCCGAAGCCGGAATGCACGAGAAGTTCGGGCGCAAGCTCCAGAATCGTGCCGAAAAAACCTTCGGGTTTGACGCCGATTTCCAGGTCGAAAGCTATCTGCGTCACCAGGGGCTGAGCTTCACCGACCGGTTCGATGCCAACAGCTATCTCTATATCACCCGCGCTATGGACTATTTCGACTTGGCCGAGGAGCATGGCGGCAAGCTCGCCTCGGCTTTTGCGGGCAGCAAAGTGCGGTTTTGCCTGATCAGTTTCGATACCGACTGGCTCTATCCCACCAGCGAGAGCCGCGGGATCGCGCACGCGCTCAACGCCGCTGGGGCGCCGGTCAGCTTCGTCGAACTCAGCGCGCCGTTCGGGCATGACAGCTTCCTGCTCGATGTGCCCGCACAGGACCGCGTGATCGCGGGATTTCTGGGATGAGCGGCGCACTCCGCCCCGATCTGGCGCTGATCGCCGCGCATGTGCAACCTGGCGCGCGGGTGCTCGATGTCGGTTGCGGCGATGGCGCGCTGATGGCGGTGCTGCGCGATCAGCGGCAAGTCGATGCGCGCGGGCTCGAGCTCGACCAGCACAATGTGGCGCAATGCGTCGCGCGCGGGCTATCGGTGATCCAGGGCGATGCCGATCTTGACCTTGCCTATTATCCCGATGCGAGCTTCGATTACGCGATCCTGAGCCAGACCTTGCAGACCACCAAGCGCCCCGATCTGGTGCTGGGGGAACTGCTGCGGGTTGGGCGCAAGGCCTTTGTCAGCTTTCCCAACTTTGCCCACTGGCGGGTGCGCGCCAGCCTGTTGTGGGGTGGGCGGATGCCGGTGACCCGGCTGCTGCCAGTGGCCTGGTACGAGACCCCCAATATTCACCACGTGACGGTGCGTGATTTCCGGGCGCTGGTCGCGGCCAAGAGCTATATCCTGGAGGGTGAATGGTTCCTCTCGGGCGATCGCCGGATTGGCTCGGCGGCAGCGACATGGCGCGCCGAACACGCGGTGTTCCTGCTCTCACGCTGAGGCATCATGTATCAGCAACACACTGTCATCGCGGGCCAGCGCCCACAGACTTAGCCCAGCGGCAGTCGCGCGCTCTACCGCGAGCGACGTCGGCAGCGAAACGCAGATCAGCGTGGTCGCTCCGCCGCGCACTGCTTTCTCGACAATCTCGTAACTGCACCGTGCGGTCGAGATAACAAAGCCGGGGCTGAGCGGTTGCGCTTTGCGGGCCAGCGCGCCGATCAGCTTATCCATCGCATTGTGCCGCCCGACATCTTCGCGCAACGCCACGATGCGGCCATCGCGGTCAGCGAAGGCGGCGGCGTGAGCGGCACCAGTGTTGCGGTTCAGCGCTTGCAGCGGGCGCAGCGCTGAGAGTGCGGCAAAGATCGCGGCGGGGGCAACCGCGGCGTGCGCTGTCACCGGCGGTAAGGGCTTGGCCACTGCTGCCAGATTCTCGATCCCGCACAGCCCGCAGCTCGATTCGGCGACCCGCGCACGGACTCGCTCGGACAAGCGTTCGGCCCCCAGACCCGCCACAGCGGCGCGCACGATCCAGCCGTGTTCGACCTGCGCTACGCCAATATCGCCGACCTCGCCCGCTGTCGCTGCCAGACCCTCGCTCAGCGCAAAGCCGATTGCAAAGTCTTCCAGATCGGCCGGCGTGGCCATCATCACCGCATAGGCCAGCCCGTTGAATTCAAACGCTACCGGCGCCTCGGGCACCCACGCGCGCATTACTGCGGCGCGGGTCCCGTCGGGCTTAATTTCCTGAGCGTTGCTCACCCCATGCGGTGCAGCGCGCACAACTTGTTGCCGTCGGGATCGCGCAGATAGGCGAGGTACAGCTTGCCCATGCCGCCTTCGCGCACGCCCGGCGCATCCTCGATCGCGGTGCCGCCTGCGACCAGACCGGCGGCGTGCCAGGCATCGGCCTGTGCCGGGTTGTCCATGGCAAAGCCGATCGTGCCGCCATTGGCGTGCGTGGCCGGCTGGCCGTCGATTGGCGGGGTAACCAGAAACACGCCGTTGTTGTGCATGTAGATCAGGCGGCCCTTGTCATCCTGGATGGCTTCCTTGCCGCCGATGGCCTTGAACACCGAATCGTAAAACGTCTTTGATTTGGCGACATCATTCGTCCCCACCATATTGTGGCTGTACATGAACTCTCTCCGGTTAATTTGGGTTGCGATGGGCCACTTGTAAGCCGGTGGCGCGCGCGGTCAATCGCTGCTGACAGTTGCCGTTAAGCTTGGCACCGTTAAACCGACACGATGATCAAATTTGTTGCAATCCTGCTCGCCGCCGCGCTCTGCGCTGTGCCCACCTGGTCTGGTGCTGCTGCGCCCAAACTGCCCGAGCTCGAAGCCCAGGTGCATTGCGCGCTGGTGTTCGGGAAGGTGGTCCGCGAGCAAAGTCAGAAGGTACCGCGATCTGAGCGGTTTCCAGCAATGGCCGGGCCGGGGCGCGAATTTTTCGTGATCACCGGCGCCCGCGCGCTCGATGAGAAGGCGGTCACGCTCGAGACGATCGAGGCTTACTACATGAGCCGATTCGCCGTGTTGCAGGACAGTCTGACTAAGGCGGCTGACCCGGCTGCGGCGCTCGACCGCGAATATGCCCAATGTTTGCCGCAGTTCGGCCAGGTAGCACCCAAGTTTACGCCAGTTCCGCGCTAATTCGGCGCAGCGGCACCTGATCTTGGCGCTGGCATGGTCACGGTGCAGCGCCTAAGTGCGGAGCCATGAACACAGACCAGCGGCAAGCCATCGTCGATATTGGCTCAAATTCGATCCGGCTGGTGGTGTTTGGTGGGCCGCTGCGCGCGCCGTCGGTGCTGTTCAATGAGAAATTGCTGGCCGGGCTGGGGCGCGGTGTGGTCGCGTTGGGGCGGCTCGATCCTGACAGTGTGCAAAGTGCGCTGACCGGCCTCGCACGGTTCGCCGCGCTGCTCAAGCTGATGCAGCCGCTGCGGGTGCGGGTGGTGGCGACCGCCGCAGTGCGCGAGGCGAGCGTCGGGCCGCAATTCCTCAAAGCGGTGCGCGCGTTGGGTTTGCCGGCCGAACTGCTGAGCGGCGATGATGAAGCCGAAGCCGCCGGCCTGGGGGTGATCTCGGCGCATCCGCAGGCGTGCGGACTGGTCGCCGATATGGGCGGGGGCAGCTTGGAACTGGTGCGCGTGGCGGACGGCGAAGTGCACGAAAAAGCCTCGCTGTTGCTGGGCTCGATGCGGGTGGCGTCGATCCGGGCCGGCGGGCGCGGGCAATTGCGCAAGGCGCTGCGCAGCGCGACCGAGCAACATGGCTGGCTGGATGGAGTAGCGGGCCATCCGCTTTACCTGGTGGGCGGGGCGTGGCGCGCGCTGGCGCGGGTGCATATGCAGCGCAGCCAGTTTCCGCTGCCGGTCTTGGCCGATTACACCTTTTTTGCCGATGACGCGCGCGACCTTAAGGTGCACGTGCGGGCGATGGGCAGCGCCGAACTCGCGGCAGTGCGCGGGGTCAAAGCGGCGCGCGCGCTCCAGCTGGACGATGCCGCCGCGTTGCTTGCTGCGCTGGTCGCTGTCACGGAGCCATCGGAGGTGATCATATCCGCGCACGGCTTGCGAGAAGGACTGCTGTTCCAAGGGCTTGATAAGCCCACGCGGTTGCTTGATCCACTGATCGAAGGGGTGCGCCATGCGCTGGCCGGGCAGCAGGCAGTCGATGGTCATGCCGAGGCGCTGCTGGCGTGGAGCGACGCGGCCTTTGCCGCTGACCCACCCACAGAGCGCCGACTGCGCCACGCCGCCTGCCTGATCGCCGGGACCAGCTGGGCCTCCGATAATGACTTCCGCGCTGTGGCGGGCGAGGATCTGGCGCTCCACGGCAACTGGATCGGGGTAAACGCGGCTGATCGCGCGGTGATGGCGATGGCGCTGCACGTCGGTCTGGGCGGCTCGCCTGACTCGCCTCCGGGTATCCTGGCGCGGCTGGCCCCGGCCGACCGGCTGGCCCGAGCAACCGCCTGGGGCTATGCGCTGCGGCTGGCGCAGCGGCTGAGCGGGGGCGCACCTGCCGCATTGAAACAAGTGCCGTTGCAAGTGACCGAGGACGGCGCGCTGGTCTTGGTTCCGCCGCTGGCGGTTCGCGCGCTGATCGACGGGGCGATTGAGCGGCGCTTGGCCCGGCTCGGCGCTGCGCTGGGGCAAGCTACGCGGATCGTGCGTTAGGTTTTCCACCTGAAAAGCATCGGGCATATGCCGTTGATCCCTTGAAGCTGGACTTGCCACCGGGCATGGCAGCCAATCATGTGGCAACTTTACCAATTCCCGTTGTGCCCGTTCAGCCGCAAGGTCCGCCTGCTGCTGAGCGAGAAGGGCGTGCCTTACGAGCTGTGGCGCGAGAACCCGTGGGAAGGGCGCGACGAATTCTACGCGCTCAACCCCGCTGGGCGCACCCCGGTGTTGCACGATCCCGCCAAAGGCCTGACGCTGCTCGATAGCCGCGCAATCTGCGAGTATTTCGAAGAGACGGTCGACAAGCTGCCGATGATCAACGGGACGGCTGCAGGCCGGGCGGAAATCCGGCGGCTGGTGGCGCTGTTCGATGAAAATTTCTTCGGTGATGTCACCGCGCCGCTGCTGCACGAACGGATGAAGAAGCGGCTGGTTTACCGTCAGTCCCCCGATTCAAAGGTGCTGCGCGAGGCGATGAAGCTGGCGCACGAACATCTGTATTACATCGATCACCTGATCGATCACCGTCCGTGGCTGGCCGGCGCGACGATGAGCCTGGCCGATTTGGCCGCCGCCGCGCAAATTTCGGTTGCCGACTATCTCGGCGGGCTTGACTGGAACGGCCACGAACAGGCCGCCGGCTGGTACGCGGTGTTCAAAAGCCGCCCGAGCTTTCGCCCGCTTTTGGCCGAACGGATGGAAGTGATCCAGCCGCCAAGCCACTATGCTGACGTCAACGCCTAAGCTTTTGCCTGCTTGCCAAACCGGCCGTGCTTGTGAAAGCGGACCAGCCAGCGGTCTAGAAACAGTCCCATAGGCCGCGGCGTTATGCCCAGTGCCGGGCAACCAGGTAACTGGCCCGACGTGACATTGCCAGCTTTCAGCAGCTTCCATTGCTGACGGCTAAGCGGCGCGAATGGCAGCCAGCCGGTTAGCGTGGCGAATGCAGCGGAGGCGACATCGGGCAGCTCGGCGAACAAAGGCGTGCGCCCGGCAGCTTGCGCGACGCGGCGGTTTAGCTCGCCCATGCTGACCACTTCGGGGCCGCCGAGTTCAAATGTCTTGCCGCCGTGCGCCGCTGGTTGCTCAAGCGCTACGCAGATGGCCAGCGCCAGATCGTCGACGAACAGTGGTTGCAATTTGGCCGAACTGCCGAACACCGGAAGCACCGGCAGGTTGGCGCTGAGCCCGGCAAACATAGTGATAAATTGGTCGTCGGGTCCGAACAGGACCGAAGGGCGCATGATCGTTGCTGTGGGGAATGCCGCCAGCACCGCCGTTTCGCCCGCCGCTTTGGCGCGGGCATACCGGGTCTCGCCCTCCGCATCGGCGCCGATTGCCGAAACATGGACGAATGCGCGCACCCCCGTCGCCGTGGCTGCCTGTGCTAACGCGCCCGCGCCGCGCCCCATCACTGCATCAAGGTCGCCCGTGAACGTCCCCGCCAGATTGACCACCGCGTCGGCCCCGGCGAGTACTTGCGCCAAGCCATCAGCGCGCGTCAAATCGGCACGTAACAGCTGCACTTGGCCCAGATTGCCCAGCGGTTTGAGTGCGATCGCGCGCTCAGGCTGGCGGCTTACCACGCGCAATCGCGCACCCCGGTTCAGCAGCTCCTGCGCCAGATGGCGGCCGACGAATCCGCTGCCGCCCATTACCACTACCAACTTGTCTGCAAGATCCTGCGCCATGTCTATCCCGTCAGCTTTGATCATCTTGGGGGTGCCTTGGCACAAGCGACCGGGTGGCTGCAACGTTCGAATTCCCAGCCAACCACTGATCAGACCGGCGGCAAACACCATCAGGTAGAGATCGAGCAACACCCGCTGCGCGGTCTGCGCCCACAGCATCCGCTGATCCCGGCAAAAGCGGCGAACTGCGCGTAGAACAGCGTTTCGCGCCGCCACTGAACGCGGCTTTGCCCCAGTCCAGTCAAACCGGGCAGCAGCCACGGCGTCAAGCCGGCGGCCAGCACCGTTAGCAGGCTCGCGCTCGCAATTCGCTCACGGGTGCCACTCCCTGGCGGTCACCGCGAGCAGGAACAAGGGATAGCCGGGTACGCGAAACGATCAGTTTATCCGCGAGAAGTTCGTATCCGCGGCCTTGCGCCAGGTTCCTGGCGATGGCGAAACAGAACCCATATCCCTTGGCCCAATAGTTGGCCGTGCCGTGCAGCCAGCGCACCGCCAGCCGCAGCTCGCAAGCGGCCCCGACGATCAGCCACAGCGCGCGGCCAAAGCGCCCCTGCTCCAGCCTTGCCGCCCCTGCGAGCAATGGCTGACCCCCTCCGGTCACGCGCTCACCACCTCGCCACAAAAACGACGCGTGCTACGCGAACCACCGGTTGACAAGCAGCCGCCCCCCCCGCTAGTGGCGCGCTCCTACCCGGCATGACGCACTCTGACGGCATGCCACCCGTGCCCAGATGGCGGAATTGGTAGACGCACCAGCTTCAGGTGCTGGCGCTCGCAAGGGCGTGGAGGTTCGAGTCCTCTTCTGGGCACCAAGTTATTGAAATCGTTGAGTAAATCGTCCGAAAGGCGGTCTACTCAGCGTGTTTGCTACGGTTCGATCCGACGAGCGCTCGAACAACCCTCTGCGGCAAGTCATGGAACCGGATGTCATCAGACACAGCAACATCGCGCCGATGAGCCGCAGCGTTCCTGACACTCCGGAGATCACTCAACCTCAGTCCGGTTCGGCCAAGTTCAATTTAACCGTCTAAACTCTGCCAGCACGCGCTCGGCTATTTCCTGCCGACAGATCAACAGATCCGGCAAGTAGGTGTCCGCCTGATTGTAGATTATAGGCGATCCGTCAGCGCGGCTAACGTGCAGGCCGTAGCCGGCGGCAACCGCGACGGGGGCACAGCTGTCCCATTCGTATTGGCCGCCGGTATGGAGGTAAATGTCCGCCTCGCCGCGCACCACCGCCATCGCTTTTGCTCCGGCGGAACCCATGGCCACAAGTTCGGCACCCAATGCTTTGGCGACCGCCACGGCCTCTGCTGCCGGGCGACTGCGACTGACCAGCATGCGCAAGGGCTTTCCGAGGGGGAGGAGCGACCGCGGTTGGTCAGAGCGCAGCACAAGGCCGAGGCCGGGCAAGGCCACTGCGCCAATCGTCGCAACCCCACCCACTGCAAGCCCTATGTGGACCGCCCAGTCGCTGCGTTGCTCACCATATTCGCGCGTGCCGTCGACCGGATCGATGATCCACACCCGCGATTTTGTCAGACGGGTGCCGTCGCAATCGCTTTCTTCCGACAACAGACCGTCTTCAGGCCGCTGTTCTCGGATCGCGTGGATCAGGAACTGATTGGCGGTGTGGTCGCCGGCCTTGCCCAACGCTTCCAGCGACAGCAGATCGCTGTCGCGCACCTCAATCAGCAATTTCCCAGCGACTCCGGCAAGATGCGCGGCGAGATCGGCGTCAGTCATCATTTGAGCGGCATGATCTGGCGGATGATGAATTCGGCAGCCTCGGCGGGGGTCATTTCCACAGTGTTAACCCGGATTTGGGGTAGAACCGGCGGCTCATAGGGGCTGTCGATGCCGGTAAAGTTCTTGAGTTCTCCCGCCCGTGCTTTTTTGTAGAGGCCCTTGACATCGCGCGCTTCGGCAACTGCCAGCGGCGTATCAACGAAAATCTCAACAAATTCGCCCTCGGGCAGCATCGCTCGAACCATATCCCGTTCGGCGCGGAAAGGGGAGATGAAAGCGGTTAGGACGATCAACCCGGCATCGGTCATTAGTTTTGCAACTTCACCGACGCGGCGGATATTTTCAATGCGATCAGCCTCAGTGAAGCCCAAATCCTTGTTCAGGCCGTGCCGCACATTGTCGCCGTCGAGCAGGAAGGTGTGGCGGTTCATCAGATTGAGCGTCTTTTCGACCTCGTTGGCGATGGTGCTTTTGCCTGAGCCCGACAAGCCGGTGAACCACAGCAATTTGGGCCGCTGGTTCTTCAGCGCCGCATGCGCCTCGCGGCTGATGTCGGTTGCTTGCCAATGGACGTTCTGGGCGCGGCGCAAGGAGAAGTGGAGCATTCCCGCAGCAACGGTGCGGTTGCTGATCCGGTCGATCAGGATGAAACCGCCGAGCGTTCGGTCGTCCGCATAAGCTTCAAAAACAATCGGCTTGTCGGTTGCCAGTTCAACAACGCCAATGGCGTTAAGTTCAAGGGTCTTGGCCGCCAGGTGCTCCATCGTGTTGACGTTGACGGTATATTTCGGAGCGTGCACCATCGCCGAAACGGCCTGCGTGCCCAGCTTGAGCCAATAGGCGCGGCGCGGAATCATCGCATGGTCATCCATCCAGACGATTGTCGCCTCGAACTGGTCCGAAACCTCAGGGGGCGTGTCGGCAATTGCGATAACATCGCCGCGCGAACAGTCGATTTCGTCGGTGAAACAGAGCGTGACCGATTGGCCAGCGACTGCCTGGTCAAGCTCGCCGCCGAGGGTCACGATCTTGCTGATCGTCGAGGTCTTACCCGAAGGGAGCACGCGAATGGCGTCTCCTGGCTTGACCGAACCGGCGGCGATCAGTCCGGAAAATCCGCGGAAGTCGAGATTGGGCCGGTTGACCCATTGCACTGGCATGCGGAACGGCTTGGCTTGGTCGAGCGTGGTGTCGAGTTCGACGGTTTCAAGATGCTCGATTAGCGATTTGCCCGTGAACCACGGTGTGTTCGGCGATGGCGCGGTAATGTTGTCGCCCTTGAACCCTGAAATCGGCATCGCGGTGAAATTGGTGATCCCGATGCTGGCCGCGAACGCTGTATAATCGGCAACAATCGTGTCGAAGACAGTCTGGCTATAATCGACCAAATCCATTTTGTTGACCGCAAGCACGATATTCCGAATGCCGATCAGGTGCGCCAGATAGCTGTGCCGCCGCGTCTGGGTCAGCACGCCTTTGCGCGCATCGATCAGGATGACGGCCAGATCGGCGGTCGAAGCCCCGGTCACCATATTGCGGGTATATTGCTCATGACCCGGCGTATCGGCGACGATGAACTTGCGCTTTTTGGTCGCGAAAAATCGGTAAGCGACATCGATCGTGATGCCCTGTTCGCGTTCGGCGGCAAGGCCATCGACGAGCAGCGCGAAGTCGATCTCACCGCCTTGCGTGCCGACGCGTTTGCTGTCGGCTTCGAGTGCGGCGAGTTGATCCTCGAAGATCATTTTACTGTCGTATAGCAGTCGTCCGATCAGCGTAGACTTGCCGTCATCGACCGATCCGCAAGTGATGAAGCGCAGCAGTGATTTGTGCTGGTGAGTCGCAAGATAGGCTTCGATGTCCGATGCGATGAGCGCGTCTGTTTCATAGATGACGTCGCTCATCAGAAATACCCCTCCTGCTTCTTTTTCTCCATACTCGCATCGCCAGCGTCGCGGTCAATTGCGCGGCCTTGGCGTTCCGAGGTGGTGGTGAGCAGCATTTCCTGGATGATTTGGGGCAGGGTTGTCGCTGTGCTTTCGATAGCACCGGTGAGGGGATAGCAGCCGAGCGTTCGGAAACGGATCGAGCGCTCCACTGGCACTTCACCGGGCTTCAGCGGAAAGCGCTCATCATCGACCATCAGCAGCATGCCGTCGCGCTCTACAGTGGGGCGTTTGGCGCTGAAATAGAGGGGCACGATCTCGATATTATTCAGCTGGATGTACTGCCAGATATCGAGCTCGGTCCAGTTTGAGATCGGGAAGACGCGGATGCTCTCTCCTTTGGCCTTTTTGGTGTTGTAAAGGTTCCACAGCTCTGGGCGCTGATTCTTGGGATCCCAGCCGTGGCTGGCGGTGCGGAACGAGAAGATGCGTTCCTTTGCGCGTGATTTCTCCTCATCACGCCGTGCGCCGCCGAACGCGACGTCGAAGCCATATTTATCCAGCGCCTGTTTAAGCCCCTCGGTCTTCCACATATCGGTGTGCAGCGAGCCATGATCAAATGGATTGATGTTGCGTTCGATCGCCTCTGGGTTCCGATAGACGAGCAATTCCATATTGGCATCGCGCGCTGCCTTTTCGCGCAGCGCATACATGGCCCTGAACTTCCAAGTTGTGTCGACATGAAGCAGTGGGAAGGGCGGGGGCGAGGGGTAAAATGCCTTGCGTGCCAGGTGAAGCATGACGGCGCTGTCCTTGCCGACGCTGTAAAGCATGACCGGCTTTTCGGCCTCGGCCACCACTTCGCGCAGGATATGGATGCTTTCAGCCTCGAGCCGTTCAAGATGCGTGAGGGTGCGGGTCATTCAAAGTCCAATCGGGGCAAGCGATGCGGCAACAGCGGTGATTTTTGTATTACAGCCACACCGTTTCGGAAAGGTCGCTCCCGCCGCTCGTAACGAACAGGCGGCCGAGTGCCAATTCCTTGACCAATGGGGAATCAAGATTTTCTGTGTCGGCCCCAAGTCCCATGGCAACAAGTTGCGCGCCTCAAGCGAACGCTCCCTTTTGGCCTGCATCTGTGCCTGCGCTGCCAGCCACTGTGTCCCGATAGATGTCTACCACCCAACGCGGCAAGAAGCCAAGCGTGGTTCCCATGCGGCATGTCGTCCTCATGTCTTTCGTCGCTCGAACGCAACGATGTTGCGTTGCACCATAATATTTACGCTAATTTATCGCTGGATCTGCTCGGTTCGTCGAATCGCGTGTGCAACTGCGGAACGATGTGTCACTTGCTGAGTTGGAGTTGCAGGACGGCGTTTCAGAGTGATGATGGACCAGAACTGCAATCAGCTTGATCGAACCGCGTCGGATAGCATGTCCGCGTCGGTCATCCCGCTGTTTTCTGAATTGAACAAGCAGGGCTCGCAGTCTGCGCGCGGGCTGCGGGTGGCTATGATCGGCACTTACATGCCGCGCAAATGCGGTATTGCCACGTTCACCGCGGACATGGTTGAACAATTGGAAATTCATCAGTCGAATATCGACATCACCGTCTACGCGCTCGATCAGCCCGACCGCTTTGGTGATTACGCGTCGGGGGTTGAGCCGGTCGATCATAGCAGCCGCGCCGCCTATCTCGAGTGCGCGCGCAAGATCAACGAAAGCGGCGTCGACGCGGTTTGGTTGCAACACGAGTATGGGATCTTCGGCGGGCCCGATGGCGAACTGGTCTGCGATCTGGTTGATTGCCTGGCCGCGCCGCTGGTGGTCACGTTCCACACCGTCCTCAGTGAGCCCTCGGCTAACCAGCGGCGGATCACCGAACACCTGTTGACCCGCGCCTCGCGCGTGATGGTTATGTCGCACTATGGACGCGAGCTGCTGATTGCGCGGTATCATGCACCTGCCGAACTGGTCGAAGTTATCGCGCACGGTGCCCCTGATCGCCCGTTCGGGCGTGAAACCGAATTCAAGGCCAAGCTTGGCCTGAGCGGCAAGAATGTGTTGATGACGTTCGGTTTGCTTGGCCCTGGCAAAGGGTTGGAACAAGTGATCGCGGCGCTTCCTGCAATCGTGGAACGCTATCCCGACACGGTTTACCGGATTGTCGGCGCGACCCATCCCAATCTGGTTGCCCGCCACGGCGAGGATTACCGTGAAGGCTTGGTAGCCATGGCTGAAGAGCTGGGCGTAGCGGAGTATATTATTTGGGAAAACAGCTTTCTCGATACGCCTGCGCTGCTTGACCAGCTCGAAGCCTGCGACATTTACGTCACCCCCTATATGAACCTGCAGCAAGCGACGTCTGGCACACTGAGTTATGCCGTTGCCCTGGGCAAGGCCGTGGTGTCGACGCCATACGTCCACGCCCGTGAGTTGCTGGCGGATGGGGTTGGAGTTTTGGTCGAACCAAATTCGAGCGTGGCGATTGCCCAAGCAGTGATTGGCCTGCTGGCCGATCGCGGCATGCTCGATGCGACCCGGCGCCGGGCTTATGATACCGGACGCCAGACGATCTGGCCGCAATTTGCCGCCGCGACCGCCGCGCTGGTGCGCTTGGCCGTGACTCCGCCGGCGATCGACATGCCGCTGCGTGCAACGCCGGGATTGAGCGGGTTTTTCAACATGTGCGACGACACCGGGATAGCGCAGCATGCGATCGGTATCGTACCCGATCGCCGCCATGGGTATTGCCTTGATGATAATGCCCGCGCGTTGATGCTGATGAACCACGCTCCTGCGATCAGCCCGGCTGACTGCTTGGCGCTGAGCAGCACCTTTGCCAGTTTTGTCCAGCATGCCTGGAATCCAGATCGCGGACACTTCCGCAACTTCATGGGGTTTAATCGCACCTGGCTTGAAGACGCAGGATCGGACGATTCGAATGGCCGTGCGCTGTGGGCACTGGGCGATACGGTTGCGCATTCGCCCTTTCCTGATCTGCAGGCCTGGGCGCAGGAGTGGTTTAACATTGCCTTGCCCACCCTTGAAGCCACGGAATCGCCGCGCGCGGTGGCGTTCGGTATGCTGGGCGCAGCCAGCATGCAGCGAGCGACCGGCGGGCATGAAGGTGCCAAAGCTTTGCTGCATCGGGGCGGCGACTTACTTTATCGGTTGCTCGCCAAATCACGCCGCCCCGACTGGGCGTGGTTCGAAGCCGTGCTGGGCTATGACAACCCGCGCCTGGCACAGGCGCTGATTGAGGCCGGACATGTTCTGGATCAATTCGATTGGCAGCGCGAAGGTCTCGCCACACTTGACTGGATCATCCAGCGGCAGACTTCGCACAGCGGCATGTTTCGGCCGGTCGGCTCGGAAACCTTTGGCCACGCGTACGATCAGCGCCCGTTCGACCAGCAGCCGCTTGAAGCCCAGGCGGCGATCGAAGCCTGTGTGGCAGCCCACGCACTTGAACCTAATGAACGCTGGATCAAGCATGCCCATGCCGCCTATGCATGGTTCTTCGGCGCAAATGACCGTGGTTTGGCTTTGGCAGATATTACCACCGGACGATGCCGCGATGGGGTGACACCGCGCGGCGTAAATGCGAACTGCGGGGCTGAATCGATTCTTGCATTGCAGCTGTCGCATGTCACCATGCGCCAACTGGGGGCAGCTCGAGACAAGATACGCGGACAGGGGAATGAGCTTGCTGGAAACGAAGGATCATCTGGACGCGCGCTTGCACATCCATGAACTGCGCCTCCACGCGGACCCGTCGCGGGTCGTTCTTCGTCCCTTCCATCTCGGCTGGCAGTCCTCCTCGGCACCGAGCGCGCGGGCCTTACAGTTAGTCAATGACGTTGCCGGATTGAGCGAAGCTCAAGTGGAGGCCGAGCATGCGCGAGTGATCAAGGATTTTGCTCAGCGCCACTGGCAGACCGACCTGATGTTTATGGAACGGTTCGAGGAGGTGGAGATCAACCTGTCGTTGCAGGACGCCGGGTACTCACCCGCGCGCAAGCAGTTGATCGGCGCGTATTTTTGTCACGAATATACTTATGCTGCAGCCGCGCTGATGAACCCGTCGATCGTCCCTCATCCAGACCAGAGCGGGATGCGGCCGGGTTCGCGCCGGTTCGTGATGTCACTGCGCGCGGTGGGCGAGGGGCATATCTCTTCGATCGCATTCCGTGAGGGGATCGCGCATTCCGATGGTTCGTTTCAACTCTGGCCGCAGGACCATTTCGCCACGGCAGCGGTGATCGACGATGCCACACTGACCGATGTCGACGACGCAGTGACTGTTCATCGCCATGCCGAAAGCAATTTGTCGAATACTGTGATTTTTCCGATCACCGAGCAGCAGCGCGGCGGGCTGGAAGACTTGCGGCTGGTGCAGTTTGAGCATCCCGATGGCAGCCACGAATGGGTTGGCACCTATACTGCCTATTCGGGCAGCTCGATCCGCTCCGAATTGCTCCGCACACGTGATTTCCGCCGGTTCCAGCTTGAACCGATTAACGGCGCGGCCGGGCGCAACAAGGGAATGGCCCTGTTCCCGCAACAGATCGACGGACGCTATGTCATGATCGGGCGGCAGGATGGGAAGAACCTGTTTCTGCTGCGCTCGGATTCGCTGGATACGTGGGACGATGAAGGGGTATTCCTGATGGGGCCGAAGTACCCGTGGGAATTTATCCAGATCGGCAATTGCGGCAGCCCGGTGCGAACCGACGCCGGTTGGTTGGTGCTCACCCACGGGGTTGGCGCGATGCGCAAGTATGCGCTGGGCTGCGCCCTGCTCGATCTGCATGATCCGAGCAAAGTGCTGGCACGCACACGCGAACCGCTGCTGACCGCCGAAGATGCTGACCGCTCGGGCTATGTGCCTAATGTAATCTATACCTGCGGCGCGCTCAAAGTGGGCGATCACCTGCTGATCCCTTACGGCATTTCGGACAGCGCGGTCGGGTTCGCCTCGACCTCGGTCAAGGATTTGCTGGCCTTGATGGATTGAGCACGAGACATTTCCTACACCGCGCCAAAGTGGTATCGGGGCGGGGATCGGGGCAAGCGCGGAGGGTGGCGGGGCGTGACATTTGCGGAATTTGTGTCACCTGTTGCTTTGACCTTGCAAGTTACTGAGCAATCATCCGAAATTGTTGCGGACAGGTGGGTGACACCTGTGTCACCTTCGTCACCCTGTGGCTGTGCGAGTGGGGTGTCAGCGTGAGCAGCGCTGAGGCTGCTTCAGCTGCTCACGGCACGGCGGCGCAGGCGGTGCTGCAACAGGCGTTCGGCTGCGGCGCGGCGCTGGCAGCAACGATTGCGGCGCTGGGGCGCGAAGCCGATCATGCGCGCGGCGCGGTGCTGTGGCCGCGCGGAGACGATGGCGCTGCCAGCTTGCTCACGCTGGGCAGCGCGGCCGAGCTGGCCTATGGCCGCGAAGGGGCCGCACTGGTGCTCCACGCGCTGGCTCCGGGCGAATTCTTTGGCGAGATCGTCGGCTCGGGCGGCGAGCACAGCACGCAAGTGGAAGCCTTGTCCGATGGTGCGGCGACGCATTTTGCTGCGTCAGCGCTGGTCCGGTTGATGGAGAGCTATCCGCTGGTGGCGCTGGCCATGGCCCGGCACCTCTCGGCCCGGATCGCGGCGATGCGTCAGCGAATGCTGGAAACCGCGCTGCTCTCAGCCAGCGGACGGATTGCGGCTGAACTGCTGCGTCGGTCGCGCGCTTCCAGCGACGGCGTGATCCGCCCGCTGCCGGTGTGGTCCGAACTGGCGGTGATCGTGCAATCGACCCGCGAGACGGTCTCGCGCACGGTCTCGGGGCTGGAAAAACGCGGGGTGCTTAAACGGGTCAAGGGGGGGCTAGCACTGGTTGCGCCGCACCGTCTGGAAGAACTGATGTACTAGATTGAATTATACAGCGCGTGCACGGCTCCGCCCAAGTCGTCCTCTCCTAGGTGGTATAGCTCGCTGCGCAGACCGCGGTCGCCGCGCGCCGCCAGTGTGACCGCCAGCGCGTTGCTCGCCAACGCGGTACCCGGCTGGGCCAGCGCGGCAAGCCGGCGGGCCAAACTGGGAGCAGGGCCGTAAGGCACCAGCGTGCCGCTTGCCGGGTCGCTTAGCACCGAACCGATTGCCAGGTGCACGCCCACCGCGACGGTACCCAGTGCGTTCAGCTGCGCCACCGCTGCGAGCGCCACGGGGAACTCGGCCAGCACCGCTTCCCAGCCGCCCGGCGCGGCGCGCACGCTGCCCGGCGGCAAATCGGCGAGCACCGCGGACACCGGCGCGGCCAGCGCAGCCAATCGCGTGGAAGGCAGCGTGCGCGCCTCGCTCAGGGCGTCATGCGTGACCGCCAGATGCACCGTCAGCATTCGCGCCGGATCGGGCTGTTCAGGCGGGAACAGGACTTCGACGGCGGCGTCGCGCGGCACAGTCAGCCGGTGCTGCATGCCGCTGTCTGCGCGCCACAACTGGGCTTGGCGCGCAGTGTTAGCACCGCCGCCGTGTTCGTCGGTGACGATAAGTTGGCAGGCCGTGCTGGCCAGCATGGCCGCGTTGTTAAGCGCACCCCCGATCGCGAGTTCACCGGCATGAGCAGTAGCCAGCGAATCGTGCACCGAGCTTGCGCTGTCGGCCGCGCATTGCACCGATGTGGCCGCGCCGAGAAGCGCGCGATAGCGCAGCGTCCAATCTGCTCCGGCAGGGGCCACCGATTGCGCTTCGAACTGCGCCGGCGGGCAAGGCAGCACCACGTGCAGCGCCGCGCCGTGTGCCATCAGCGCTTCGGCCATAACGATGTCGGCCCCGGCAGCAATCGCGCCCCAGGCAAAGCCAACTGGATGTTCCGCAAGAAGCTGGCCCATCATGATTTTCAGCTGCGCCTCCGCCATACCGCCGCTGGCCACCCCCATGTGTCCGGCAAAGTGCAGGCTGGCTGGCGGGGTGAAGCGGCCGATCCAGCCAGCATCAGCTGACTGCGCAGCGGCAATTTCGCGCAGTTGCGCGACAGTCGCTGCGCGGTCGGTCCAGCCGTCGGGATCGGCGCGCGCGGCCTCGATCATTGCAGCCTTGGCGGCGGCCTGATCGCCCAGCAATTGGCACGCCTCGGCCCGGGTGGCGGCGATGAAGTAGGGCGTGTCGGCGAGCGGTGCAGGCGCATCAAGCAGCGCTAGCACCTCGGCCGCGCCGCGCCTGGCTCCCGGGTCATCCCCCGCCAACAGCCGCAGCGTAGCGGCATTGATCGCCAGATACGGCGCGGGCGAAAGGGCATGGGCAGCGGCATAGGCCCCAGCCGCCTCAGCAAACAGCGGCGGGCGCCCAACCCCCGAGGCGAGCCGCGCCCGTCCCTTGAGCAGTCGCCCCTTGACCGCCAGCGCGGCGGGATCATTGCCGCGTTGGTCATAACCGCCTGCGACAAACAGCGCCCACCCACGCCCCACCGCCCCAGCGCGGGCCAGCGCGGTGATTTGGGGGAGGGTGGGGATCATGCTGTAATCACCCAATGCGCACGCATCCATGCTCTCGCATCGTCATCAATACAACAATTGGACATTCGACGAAGGGTGAATTCCGCCGTGCGTAACACCCCCCGGTTTGCCGCCATCCGGGGGATTTTTACCACCAGGATGAATGCCACCGTGCGTTTCAACGTGTGACGCGGCCTCACCGCTCTGCATGTGGAGGTGCATATCGCTCGACCACACCGGCAACTGAGATTTGGCATCGTACAGGTTCAGAAAGAAGGGCATGGCCAGCGGCACGGCTCGACCGTGGTCTTTGAATGCGTTTTTCCAAGCCAACTCGAGTGGCAAGCGGTCGCAGGTGAACATCAGCGCTGCGCCGGCGGGTAATTTGTCGAAGTCAGCGGGTATGGACGTCGTAAAATCGGGCGCGCCACTGGCACCAGGAAAGACCAGGCCGACATTCGATAGATACTCTGTCGAAAAGCTCGGTGGTAGCAGAGTGATCGGCGGGTTGCCCGGGCCGAACACGGTCTGCATGTCGTTACCGAAGGAAATCACGTAGGTCGTTTTACCTTCGACCAGTCGGATCGACAGCTCGGTATGCTGCTGGTTCGGGTATTGGCCGTGCTGACCGTGGCCCTTCAGGTGATAGCCGATGCGGTCCCACGCCATGCCCCGGCCTACCGGCGCCTCGTCCCATATTTTCACCTGTGGCACATCGTGCGGCCCCATCGTGAACATGCGAAATGCAACGTTGCTGGTATCGTCGAGGTTCGGTATCATTTGCTTGTCTCCGTACTGAATTGATTGATCCGGGTCTGATAATCCGCCCAGTAACGATTGGCCGGGTCGTGGGGCGCCAGCAGCCCGATGTCGTGCTGCGCCAGTTTGGCCAGTGCGCGAGCCTTGCTCGTATCGCCCTGAGTGCGCGCAATCCGCGCCAGGCTGAAGCATACTTCCATGTGCTGTTCGCGCCACTGCATATTCTTTGGATCACGGGCGATAAGCGCGGTTGACAAGGCCAGCCCCCGGTCACGCGCCTCTCCCGCTTTGGCCGGCTGCGCAGCGGCTTGCCACGCTTCGCCCAGCCACAGGTAATGAAACGTCAGATCATAGCGCGCAGCATTGTGTTCCGGATCGACCGTCAGCTGAGCTTGAGCGAGGGTGATCGCCCGGGTGCAATTATCCACCGCCTCCTGCGCATTGCCGCGCGCTTTGAGCGCAATCGCGCAGAGGTTGCCAGCGACGAGCGAGCGAAGCGCCTGCCAATGCGGCCTGGTTCGCTTGGTGGGTAATCGTTCGAGCATCTGCGCAGCACTGCGAAAGCGTTCGAACGCAGGGCCAATGTGGCCACGCGAGGTCTCGGTCAGGGCCAGCCGGTTCTCGCTCATCGCCATTGCATAAACCCGGTCGAGGTTGCTCTTGTCCCGCGCCCATAGCGCCTGTGTAGTGCGATGTAGTTCGCTGTACTTGGCAAACGCCGCGTCGGTATCGCCGCGGTTTTCATCATCCTCGCCCATTGCCTCGATCACGCGTGCGCGCCGGTCAAGGCTATCGGGGGAGGGTTGCGTTAAGCTGCGTTGTCCGCCATAGTATGCCATCGCTTGCTCATTGACCGTATCCATGATGTCGAGCCGGCCCACCCCCTTCAGCTTGTCCCTCAGATCGGTCAGCATAAACTCTACCATTCCTTCAGCTTCGGCGCGCTGGTGTTCGGCTTCGGTGCGGGCGCGCAGCGCCACGATCAGCGCTGCCGCTAGGACTAGGCTTAAGAGTACCGCTCCCGCCGTGACGACCATCACGCGGCGCTGGCGGTTTTGCGCATCGCGCTGGACTAGCTGGTCAAGTGGCTGCGCGGTGAGGCCGGCCACAATCTTGAGCAGAGCCAGCCGCTTGCCGTCGTGCCCATCGCGGAAATCGGCGGCGAGCGGTTCGAGCGCATCGCCGCCGTGGCTCAGTAGCGGGTTGGGAAACGCCGCGATCGGCTCGCCGTGCAGCAGCGCCGCCAGCACCGGACGGTCGGGATGCAGTTCGCGAAACAGGCTGATTTCCTGCGCGACCCAACGGCTGGTCCGGGCCGTCGGGCTGGCCACCACGATCAGCGCGGCCGATCCGGCCAGTGCCTCGCGCACTTGGGCAGACAGGTCGGGTCCGGCCGCCAGTTCGGCACGGTCTATAAAATTGGGGCGAGCCGGGTTTGGCCGGGCGGTGACCAGGTTTCAAGCTTGCGGTGCAGCCAGCCGGCAAACCGCGTATCGGCGTGGCTGTAACTGATAAATGCGCGGTAGCGTGCAGGCGCGGTGACCTGCGAATCTTCGCCCATGGTGCCCCCCATCACGAGCGCAGAGAGTGCGGCAGCGCTCGCCGCTTGGCAACCGTGCAATTGGCCCTCACGCAGGGCGCGGCGCGCCGCTGGCTAGCGCAGGATACCGATTTCAAGACGATGACCGGCAAGGGCAGGTGTGGCACTTACGCTACGGTTTCGATAAGTTTTAACCTTCCGATTAAAACCGGTTGTAATGCGCGGCAGTCAGTGGTCTATTCGTGAGTGCAACCCCCCAAGCAAGGGACGGGCATTTCAAAGGAGAGTAGGGCTGATGAGGGGTAAACTCACGTTGCTTGCAGGCGTCTGCGCCGGAGCGATTGCATTTCCTGCCTATGCGCAGACCACCACCGCAACCGCCGCGGCGGATACGACGGACAGTACCGAGATTATCGTTACTGCACAGCGCACCAATCAGAAGCTGCAGGATGTGCCGATCGCCATTAGCGCGTTCAACTCCGAAGCCCTCGAACGCCAGCAGATCAAAAATGCCAGCGATCTTCAGCTGACGCTGCCCAATGTTACCTTCACCAAGGGTAACTTCACCGGATCTAGCTTTACAATTCGCGGGATCGGCGATTTGTGCGTTGGCGCATCGTGCGACAGCGCGACTGCCATCCACATCAACGGAACCCCTTTGCTCGCAACTCGTCTGTTTGAAACCGAATATTTCGATTTGGAACGGGTCGAGGTATTGCGCGGGCCGCAAGGAACCCTATTTGGCCGCAACGCCACTTCGGGTGTTGTCAACTTCATTACCGCCAAGCCGAAACTGGATGGTATCCACGCAGCGGCCGAGGTCGATTATGGCAACTTTAACAGCATGAAGGCTAAGGGGATGGTCAACCTGCCCCTTGGCAATACGCTAGGATTGCGGGTCGCCGGATTTTATCTAAAGCGCGATGGCTACACAACCAACGTCTATGACGGCTCCAAGATTGATGCGCGTGATATGTATGCGGTTCGCGGTTCGCTGCGGTGGGAGCCGACATCGAACACTACCATCGATCTAATGGCTTATTATTTCCACGAAAAAGACAACCGCTTGCGCAGCCAGAAGCAGCTGTGCCAGAGAGATCCGACCGGCGTGCTCGGTTGCTTGCCGGGTAGGTTGACCAACCAGGTGACTAACGCCAATTCGACGTTGGGTATCATTCTGGCGTCGCGCGAATTTCTGACTATTGTATCTCCCACATTAGCGGGATTTGCGCTGGGCAGCCTTTACGGTACAGACCCTTTCGCCGGTGCGGTCAATCCGAGTGATCCGCGACAGGTGGCGACGGCCTACAACCCGACCTATGAAACAAGTGAAGAACAATACCAGGCCCGGATTGAGCAGAACCTCGGCAATATGAAGCTGCAGGTAACCGGGTTTTATCATCGCGTCGGGGTCGATTCAACGGAAGACTACAATAACGCCGTTCAAAGCCGAGCAGGCTTCACTCCGGGATTAAGTTATTTCTCGGCGGTGGCAAATGCTCCCGGGATTGGCGCTTATTTCAAGCCAGCCGCAACTGCTTTGCTCCCCGGAGGACCGTCGGGCCCGCTTTGTACGTCGCTGGCTGAAACTACCGGTACCGGTGTGTTTGGCGGTCATTCGCTATGCACGAACGCTCCGTTAACCTTTGATCGCTCGGTCACCAAAAGCCATGACTATTCGATCGAAGGCATTTTAACGAGCGACTTCAAGGGCGCGTTCAACTTCCTGCTGGGCGGCATTTATGTCGACCTCAAGTCACCAGTCGCCGACTACTATGTCGACGCTTTTACACTTGACTACAGTGCGGCTGTGCTCGGCGCCGCGACGGCACTAGGAGGCGGTCTACCGCCTTCGTACTTAGGGACCCCGACCTATCGCAACAATGCGGCATTCCAAGGCTTGAAATCTTACGGTATTTTCGGCGAAGCTTATGTCCAAGCCTCTGATAAGCTGAAAATCACCTTGGGATTGCGCTATAACCACGATGAAAAGAATTCGATTGCGCGGACAACCCTTTACAGCTTCCCGGTTCCCTACGGTACCGCTAACGCTTACGCCTCGCCGTACTTCGGGACTTTCGATGCTGACCCTGGCCGCGCTGGGATTCAAGACTACCAGCGGCGCACCGTCAAATTTGGCGAATTTACCGGTCGCGCAGTGGTTGATTACAAGATCGACGAACACCATCTGCTCTACGCTTCGTATTCGCGCGGTTATAAGTCGGGCGGGATTAATCCGCCACTCTCGTTGGCCGGACTTGTCCCAGAATCCTTTAATCCTGAGTTCGTCGATGCGTTTGAAGTAGGTTCAAAGAACGTCTTCGGCGATGGCCAATTTACGTTAAACTTGACTGGGTTCTATTATAAATATGCCGGTCTGCAGATCAGTCGAATTGTTCAACGGACTTCGGTCAACGACAACATCAACGCCACAGTATACGGGGCCGAAGCTGAAGTCTTGATCCGGCCAACCCGTAATTTTGTGGTTAACATCGGTGCCAGCTACCTGCACACCAGGGTGACCGGTGATCAGAAGTTCGGTGACACCAGGGATCCGTCGGGTGGCCGCGGGGATGCGGTAATCATCAAGGACATTACCAATGCTTCGAACTGCGCGGTTGCGCCGACAGTGCAGGGCAGCGGTGCTAATGCTGCGGCGTTCGTCGGGGCGATCAATCCGGCACTCGGATTG
>JAYVML010000108.1:0-3809 GCA_043758955.1 Novosphingobium sp.
GTCGCGACCAGCCGGACGGTCAGTTTCGCGCCCGCTGCGACCCCGTGCGCGGTGACCCGCGATACCACTGGCAAATCGCTCAGCTGGATCCGCGGACCGACGTCATCGACTTCGGTAACTACCGCCGCAAAGCTTTCCCCTTCACGCCCGCTCAACGTCGCCGCTTCGGCCAGGTCAATCACTGCGCGGTCGATCTGATTGGCACGCGCGTCGGCTTTGCCCATCACCGCGCCAAGCCTGGCAAAGGCTGCGATCGCTTCAACGGGCACCGGCTGGCCATTGGTGATCGCCAGCGCGGCTCGCACCACATAGCGATCCGCCAGCCGGCGTAGCGGCGCGGTCATATGGCAATAGGTTGCCGCCATCGCCGCATGCCACGGTTTCACGCCTTCCTGATACGGCACATAGCTCGCGCCATTGCCCGCCCGCCGGATCGCCAGCATGAACGCGGCGGCATTGGGCTGGGCCAGGTCGAGCGTTTTTTCGAATGTCTCGAGACTGTCGGCGGCGGGCCAGCTTAGCCCCAGCGCACTAGCAATATGGCGCAGCCGCGCCCGCGCGCGGTCATCGGGTCCGGCCATCACCCGGAACAATCCAGTTTTGGCCGCATAAAGCGCGTCTGCCACCGCCAGATTGGTGGCGAGCGACAGCGCCGCATTGCGCCGTTCAGCAAGGGCTTGCGGGCGCAACACCAGGTTGAAGTGCCCGTCCGCGCTGCGTTCGACCTCTTGTTCGGGCGCATCGACCCGGGCCGCCCCGCGCGCCGCCTCGGCGTCGGTTATCCGCCGCGACAACTCGGCAAACCCGGCCGGTAGCTCGGCTTCGGTTGCCGTCTCATAAGCCAGCTTGGCGCGGCTCTGGATAATCGCGCGTTCGGCTTGTTCGAGCTTAACCGCGCCATCGGGAGCGACGCGGGTGGTGAACACCACTGCGGGGCGCGGACCATCGGGCAGCAGGCTGGCGGCGCCTTCGGATAGCGCGCTGGGATAGAGCCCGGCCTTCCCATCGGGCAGATATAGCGTTTCGCCCCGCGCCCAGGCTGCACCATCCAGCGGATCGCCATCGCGTACGAACCACGCCACGTCGGCAATCGCATAATTCAGCAGCAGGTCGCTGCCCGCTGCTTCGATCGTGAAGGCTTGATCAAGGTCGGTCGAACTGGCCGGGTCGAGCGTAACGAACGGTTCGGCGGTGCGATCGGTGTGTTCGTCCGGACGGCGCTGAACAGCGGCCTGGGCAGCGGCCTCAACCTCGGGCGCAAAGCCTGCTGGCACCTTGAACTGACCGCGAATGGCCATCAGGCCATCGGTCAGCAATCGATCGGGATCGCGTAGTGTTTTCATCGCCGACCGCGCTAGCTGCTACGCCTATGCTTGCCAAGCACGCTGCAAGACCGCACACAATCCTGGCAGTTGGTGTGTGGGAGTGCGCTGCGCGCTGATGCACAGCCCATTTCGTAGAGAGGATCTGGCATGATTTTGGGCGTGGTGCTGGCCGGCGGGAAATCCGCGCGCTTTGGCAGCGACAAGGCGCTGGCCGAACTGGCTGGCCACACTTTGCTGGCGCGGGCAGTTGATCTGCTGGCGGGCTGGTGCGAACATGCGGTGGTGGCGGGCCGCGAGACTGCCCCGGCCCCGACTTTGCCCGATTGGCCGCACGCCGGAATGGGACCGCTCGGCGGGATCGCCGCAGCGCTGCATCTGGCCGCCGACCAAGGCTATGACGCAGTGCTGAGCATCGGGGTCGATGCCCCCGATCTGCCCGATGACCTGCCTGCATTGCTCGCCCCGGCCCCGGCTTATCTGGCAGCGCAGCCGGTGATCGGACTGTGGCCGGTCAGCGCGCTGGCAGCGATCGAGGCAATCCTTGAGGGCACCGGTAAACATTCGATGCGAGCATTTGCTGAAGCGATTGGCGCGCGCGCGGTGCGGCTGGCGAGCGATCCTGCCAATATCAATACGCAGGCCGATCTGGCAGCGGCCGAACTGTGGCGGGGAGATTGAGCCGGGCGGCAACGCCGTAGTTGACCGGCGGGCCGCCTATGCAGGCGCCGGTTCAAAAAGGGCGCGGTCCAGCCCATAGGCCGCGAGCGCCCCGCCCAGTTGTGCTGCCACGAAGCCTGGCACGCTGGCTGGCGCGATCCCGGCGAAGGTATCGCTGATACTGCGCGCCAGCGTGATCGCCGGGTTGGCAAAGCTGGTCGACGAGGTGAACCAGTAAGCCGCCACGATATAAAGCGCGACGCTGGCCGGAACGCTCGACGGGCGATGCCGCAGCGTCATGAGGATGGTCAGGACCAGCCCGAAGGTGGCGATGAATTCGCCCAGCCACTGCCCCGGTCCATTGCGTAGGTGGGTGGAGAACTGGATAATCGGGAGTCCGAACATCGCGTGCGCAGCCCAAGCTCCAAGCACGCCCGCTGCGATCTGAACGCCGATATAAGCAAGCAATTGCCCGGTGGTCAGGTCACCGCGCAGCCGCATAACCAGGCTCACCGCCGGGTTAAACTGCGCCCCCGAGACCGGCCCGAGCATCGCGATCAGCACATACAGCATCGCCGCCGTTGCCGCCGTATTGCCGAGCAACGCGACCGCGACGTTCCCGCCTGCCAGGCTTTCGGCCATAATCCCCGAGCCGATCACCGTGGCAAACAGCAGAAAGCTGCCGAGCGCTTCGGCCCCCAGCTGTTGCCTCACGCGGCACCTTCCAGTTCGCCAATTCGGTCAAGCGCGGTTTGCGCTCCGGCGCGGTCTAGCGCGGCCAGATCGAGCGCGAGCATGGCGCGGACCCGCAGGTCGAGCAGCCGCCAGGTTTCCGCAAACGCTGCGTCGATCGCTGCCTCGCTGCCGCTGACATCAGCCGGATCGGGCAAGCCCCAGTGTGCGCGCAGCGCAGTTCCGGGGAACACCGGGCAGGCTTCGCCGGCCGCATTGCCGCAGACGGTGATCACCAGGTCGATCGCGGGCGCGGCAGCGCCGGTAAATTCGCTCCAGCTTTTTGAACGGAACGCTGCGGTGTCGATCCCCTTGCGCGCCAGCAAGCGCAGCGCCCCGGGGTGCGGCGTTCGCTTGGGCTTGCTCCCCGCGCTGAACGCGGCGAGGCGCCCGGCGCCCTGCGCTTTGAACAACGCTTCGGCCAAAATCGAGCGAGCGGAATTGCCGGTGCACAGCACCAGCACGGTGCGAATCTGGGTCATCCCAGCGCGCAGCTGTTATCGGCAGGAAGTTCGCAAGCGGCTCCGGCGCAGCAATTTTCGCTGAGGTACGCGATCAGGCCGTTCATCGCTGGGTAGTCTGCTGCATAAAAAATCGAGCGACTGACCCGGCGCTGCGTGACCAATCCGGCAGCGCTTAACTGAGCAAGATGGAAGCTCATCGATGACGCTGGGACGCCCAGCGTTTCAGCCAGAGCGCCCGCCGCGATGCCAGCGGGCCCAGCTTCGACCAGCAGGCGAAACACCGCGAGACGATGCTCCTGCGCTAGGGAACCAAGTGCCCGGATAATCTGATCGACCTGCATCGCACATCCCATGATTCGATATTAGTCGAAATATCGAAATGGATTGCGACGGTCAACTCTTAGTGTGGATCGACAAACACCCCGGCGCGCTTGCCCAGTTGGCTCATCACCGCTTCGATCTGGTTTTTGGTCCCCATCAAGGCTTGTTGCTCGATGCTCTCGGCCATCAGGATTTCATCGACCGAAGCGTGCAGGTACTGCGCAAACAGGCGCTTGGCAGCGCGCTGCGCGTCCGGGTTGCGACTGGCAATTTCAGCGGCGATGACCAAGGCACGCGGCAATGGATCGGC
>JAYVML010000109.1:0-8460 GCA_043758955.1 Novosphingobium sp.
GGCATGAAGAACTGGATGACCGACCTCGAACTCGACGATATCGAGCGTGATCGGGCTAATTTCATCTCGCAGATCATCATCGACAGCCTGTCACCAACCAACAGCCTGATCGGCAATCCGGCCGCGCAAAAACGCTTGATCGACAGCGGCGGGTTGTCGCTGATCAAGGGCCTCAAAAACGCTTACAATGATATGATCCACAACCACGGCATGGTTTCGATGGTGGACAAGCGCCCGTTCAAACTGGGCGAGAATGTCGCCACGTCAAAAGGCAACGTAGTTTACCGCAATGCGATGATGGAGCTGATCCACTACGCCCCCACCACCGATCAGGTCTATGCCCTGCCCCAGCTGACAATTCCGCCGCAAATCAACAAGATGTATATCAATGACTTGTCGCCGGAAAAGTCGGTGGTCAAATACCAGCTCGACAATGGCATCCAGACTTTCACGATCAGCTGGAAAAACCCGACGAAGGACGAAGGCCACTGGGATATGGCCGACTATATCGGCTCGTGCCGCGAAGCGATCGAGGTCGTCGCGCAGATCACCGGCGCGGCCAAGGTCAACGTCTCGGCCGGGTGCTCGGGCGGGCAGACCGCGGCAATGCTGGCGAGCAAGCTGGCTGCCGATGGCGATGATCGGCTGGGCGCACTGACCTTGATGGTCTGCGTTCTTCATCCCAAGCAGAATGATATTGAGGCGGGTGCGCTGATGTCCAAGAACGGCCTGGAACTGGCCAAGCGCCGCGCGGCCAAAAAGGGGATCGTCAAGGGCAACGACCTGGCTCGGGGGTTCGCGTGGTTGCGGCCAAACGACCTGATCTGGAACTATGTGATCAACAACTACCTGATGGGCGATGATCCGCCAGCCTTCGACGTATTGTTCTGGAACGCCGATGCGACCAATCTGTCAGCCGCGCTGATGGGCGATTTTCTAACGATCTACGAAACGCTGGCTTTCACCAAGCACGGCGAGATTGAAATGGTCGGACACATGGTCGATCTGTCGAAGGTGAAATGCGACCTGTTTTTGCTGGGCGGGGTGACAGATCACATCACCCCGTGGCGGGCTTGTTATCGCTCGACGCAGCTGTTCGGATCGAAGGATGTGACGTTTGTGCTCAGCCAATCGGGGCATATGCAGGCGATCCTCAACCCGCCGGGCAATCCCAAGGCCAAATATTTTGTGTCGAAAAAGTCGGCACAGCCCCCCGCCGATGTTGACGCATGGCTGCAAGCGACCGAGGAAGTGGCCGGAAGCTGGTGGCCGCTGTGGCTGAGCTGGTTGCAGCAGCGCTCGGGCAAGCAAGTGGCCGCGCCTCAGTCGCTGGGCAGCAAGCAGCACCCGCCGCTCGATGCTGCACCGGGCCTCTACGTGCTCGAGCAGGCGTGAAGGGAAAAGCGTTCGTGAAAGACAAGCTAACCGCCGAATTCTCGATGGAAGTGGTCGGAGGGCGCACGCTGCGCGTCGCGCGCTGGCGCTGGAATATGGCCAGCGATCACCCGCCGATCCTGTTCTTCAACGGCATCGGTGCTAACATCGAAGCGGTCGCGCCGCTGGCCGAGGCGCTGACCGAGCGGCGCTTTATCATGTTCGATATGCCCGGTGTGGGCGGCTCGCCAGAGCCGTTGGTGCCTTACAACACCTTCACCATGAGCTGGATCGCCAAAGAACTGCTCAAGCGGTTCGATGCCGGGGTGGTCGATGTGATGGGGGTATCATGGGGCGGCGCGATGGCGCAGCACTTTACCTTGCAGCATGGCAAACACGTGCGCCGCCTGATCCTGGCCGCGACCACGGCAGGCATGGTGATGCTGCCCGGCAATCCGGCGGCACTATCAAAGATGGCCGATCCGCGCCGCTATGTGGATGCCGCGTTTATGGAGAAGCATTTTAAGACGCTGTATGGCGGGCTGGCCGGGGGCAAGACCGAGCACATCAGCCGGCTGACCCCGCCCACGCCGCGCGGCTATGTCTATCAGCTGCTGGCGATGCTTGGCTGGACGAGCGCCCCGGCTTTGCCGTTCCTGAAAAAGCCGGTGCTGATCATGATGGGCGAGGATGATCAGATCGTCCCGTTGGCCAACGGCAAATTCCTCGAAATGCTGATCCCTGGCAGCCGGCTCGAGATTTTTGAACAAGGCGGGCACCTGTTTATGCTGACGCATCGCGAGCAAACGCTCTCATCGATGCGCGGGTTTCTGGATGCGCCGGACGAACGGCAAGCTAAGGCCGCCTAGCGCGTGATCCACATCGCGATCATCGGCTCTGGTCCAGCCGGATACTATACCGCCGAGGCTGCGCAGAAGCAGTGGGGCGATGACGTTCGGGTCGATGTGTTCGATATGCTGCCGGTGCCGTACGGACTGATCCGGAGCGGGGTCGCGCCCGATCACCAGTCGATCAAGGGCGTCTCGCGGCGCTATGAAGGCACGGCTTTGTCGGACAACGTCCGGT
Organism: Novosphingobium sp.; assembly: GCA_043758955.1. Lineage (GTDB taxonomy): Bacteria > Pseudomonadota > Alphaproteobacteria > Sphingomonadales > Sphingomonadaceae > Novosphingobium. The sequence goes on from JAYVML010000109.1 coordinate 2,461, forward strand.
TCGCCGGCAATGTCATGGTTGGCCGTGATATCTCGATCGCCGAGTTGCAAGATTTGTACGATGCAGTCGTGCTGGCCACCGGCGCGCCCAATGATAAACCTGCCGGGATTCCCGGCGAGGACCTTGCCAATGTGTTCGGCAGCGCGGCCTTTGTCGGCTGGTACAATGGCCATCCGCAGTTCGCCGAGCTCAACCCTGACTTGTCGGGGGGGACCGCAGTGGTGATCGGCAACGGCAACGTCGCGCTCGATGTTGCGCGAATCCTGAGCAAGACTTCAGGTGAGTTTCACGGCAGCGATATCGTGACGCACGCTTACGATGCCTTGGCGAAATCGCGGATCGAACAGGTTGTCTTGCTGGGGCGTCGGGGTCCGCACCAGATTGCGATGACCCCCAAGGAACTGGGCGAGCTGGCGCATCTGGAACGCGCCTGCCCGCGGGTCCAACTGGCCGATCTGCCCGACGAAGCCGAAGACATGCTGCTCGAACCCGGCCAGCGCAAATCGGTCACCCACTTGCGCAGTTTCGCCGCGATCCCCGAACAGTTCCGCGCTGACAAATCGGTCGAAATCGAGTTCGATTTCTTTGCCAGCCCCAAGGCGATTACCGGCGCGGACCAAGTCACCGGGATTGAGATCGAACGCACCCAGCTTGATAGCGCCGGCCGCGCCAGCGGGACCGGCGAGTTCTACTCCATCCCGTGCAGCCTGGTCGTCACCTGCATCGGCTACAAAAGCTCGCCCATCCCAGGCGTGCCGTTCGAGGAAAGCGCCGGGCGTTTTGCCAACGATGAAGGCCGGATCGTGCCGGGGCTGTACTGTGTCGGCTGGGCACGGCGCGGACCATCGGGGACGATTGGCACCAACCGGCCTGACGGGTTCGGCGTGATCGAGAAGATTGCCGAGGATATCGCCTCCGGTGCGGGCAAACGCGGCCGCGAGGGGTTCGATGCTTTGGCCGCGCAGCGCAGCCTCGACGTGGTCACCTTCCGCGACTGGAAGAAGATCGAGGCGCAGGAGGAAAAGCGCGCCCGCGACGGGGCCCCGCGTGAGAAATTCGTCGATGTGGCAGCGATGATCGCGGCGCGCGAGGATTGATGTCATCCCGGGCTTGACCCGGGATGACGAACATGGCTTGCCCCGCCCCCCAGTCCATGATTTAATCGCGCGGTTAAGCACAAAGCAGAGTCGCGCGAGCCGGAGAGCACCCATGGCAACCTATGACCTGATCATCCGCAATGGCACGATTGTCGATGGCACCGGCAACCCGCGCTTTACCGGCGATGTGGCGATCAATAGCGGCCTGATTGCCGCAGTTGGGACCGTTCATGGCAGCGCGACCCAGGAAATCGACGCCGCCGGCAAGATCGTCGCCCCCGGCTGGGTTGATATTCACACGCATTATGATGGCCAGGCCACCTGGGATCAGGAAATGGCCCCGTCGAGCTGGCACGGCGTCACCACGGTGGTGATGGGTAACTGCGGGGTGGGGTTCGCCCCCGCCGCGCCCGATCGGCACGGATGGTTGATCGCCTTGATGGAAGGGGTGGAAGATATTCCCGGCACCGCGCTGGCCGAAGGAATGAAGTGGAACTGGGAGACTTTCCCCGAATACCTCGACGCGCTGGAGGAACTGCCGCGCACCGTCGATGTGGGCACGCATGTGCCGCACGGCGCGGTGCGGGCCTATGTGCTGGGCGACCGTGAGCGACCCGGAGCGGTGCCGACGCCGGACGATATAACCAAAATGTCCGCGATTGTCGAAGACGGCCTTCGCGCAGGCGCACTGGGTTTCTCAACCAGCCGCACCGTGCTGCACCGCTCGATCGATGGCGAAGTGGTGCCCGGCACCACCGCCACCAAAGACGAGCTGATCGGGATCGGCCGGGCGATGGGCCGGGTCGGCCACGGGGTGTTCGAAATGGCCAGCGACATGCGCCGCGAATGGGATGAATTCGGCTGGATGGGCCAATTGAGCCGCGAAACCGGCCTGCCCTGCACTTATGCCGCGCTGCAGTCGATCGCCAAGGAACTGTCGCTCGAAGAGCAAATTACGCAAATGCGCGCCGAGAATGACAATGGCGCCAATATCGTTGCGCAGATCGCCTTGCGCGGCAACGGTATCGTGATGGCGTGGCGCGGCAGCGTGCACCCATTTCGCCTGCGTCCCAGCTGGGCGGCGATCATGGACCTGCCGTGGGAAGCGCAAAAGACCAAACTGCTCGATCCAGCGTTCAAGGCGCAATTGCTCAGCGAAGCCCCCGATTACAGCGAAGTGAACCAGGACATCATAGGATTGGTTATGGTGGTCAGCGGCGGCTGGACCATGCAGTATGAGATGGACGACGATTTCGATTACGAGCCGCAGGCTGAGGCAAGCATCGCCGCGCGCGCCGCGGCCGCGGGCATATCGGCCGACGAATACGCCTATGACCTGCTATGCGCAGGCGATGGCACCGGGTTCATTTACCTGCCGATCCTCAACTACGCCGATGGCAACCTCGATTTCCTTGAGGCGCTGCAAGCCAGCGACGATTGCGTCAATTCGCTGTCCGATGGCGGCGCACACTGCGGCACGATCTGCGATGCGGCCAGCCCAACCTTTATGCTCGAACACTGGGTGCGTGATCGCAAGCGCGGCGGCCGGATATCGCTTGAGGTCGCGATCAAACGCCAGTGCCACGATACCGCGCGGCTCTATGGGCTCGATGATCGCGGAGTTATCGCGCCGGGCTATCTCGCCGATCTCAACGTGATCGATCTGGACGCGGTCAAGCTAGGCAAACCGTGGCTGGCGTTCGACCTGCCCGCAGGCGGCAAGCGCCTGCTGCAACGCGCCGAGGGCTATGTCTGCACGATCAAAACGGGCGTGGTGACGTTCCGGGATGGCACCTGGACCGGCGCCACCCCCGGCGGGCTGATCCGCGGACCCCAGCGTGCGGCAATGCTGGAGGCGGCGGAATAGCAATCAACCCAGCCCGTTCGTGTCGAGCGAAGTCGAGACACCGCGCGCGGCATCTCGACTGCACTCGATGCGAACGGATGTGAGAGAACTTTGAAATGACCATTGCTGCAATCCGCGTCGGTTCCCCTGCCAGTCTCGACTCCCTGCTCCCCGCGACAATCGACGATCTAGGCCAGCCCGGCACCGGTCAGATCCGCGTAAAACTGGCCGCGAGTTCGCTCAATTACCATGATTTTGCGGTCGTTACCGGGATGATCCCGGCGGCGGCCGGCCGGATCCCGATGTCGGATGGCGCGGGCACGGTTGAGGCCGTGGGCGGCGGCGTGAGCCAGTTTAAAGTGGGCGATGCAGTGGTCTCCACCTTCTTTCCCGATTGGCTCGACGGAGCCCCACCCGCCACCGCGTTTCGCGGTGTGCCGGGCGATGGGATCGATGGTTATGCCTGCGAGGCGGTGGTCACTTCGGCAAATTCGTGGACCCGCGTTCCAGCCGGATATTCCCACGCCGAAGCTGCGACGCTGACTTGCGCGGGCCTCACCGCGTGGCGTGCGTTGTTCGTCGATGGGGTAACCGCGCCGGGATCGACCGTGCTGATCCAAGGCAGCGGCGGGGTTTCGGTGTTTGCGCTGCAATTCGCCAAGGCGGCGGGCGCGCGGGTGATCGCGACCAGCTCGTCGAATGAAAAGCTCGCGCGGCTCAAGGCCTTGGGCGCGGACGAGCTGATCAATTACAAAGCGACCCCGGCCTGGGGTGCCAAGGTGCTGGAAATCACTGGCGGTGCGGGTGTCGATACCGTGGTGGAAATCGGCGGCGCGGGGACGCTCGATCAATCGATGATGGCGACCCGGGTCGGCGGGCACGTTGCCTTGATCGGGGTGCTGGCGGGTTTCGCCGGACCGGTCCAGACTGCGCTGTTGATGGCCAAAAACCTGCGCGTCCAGGGCCTGACCGTGGGCAGCCGCGCGCAGCAATTGGCGATGATTGCGGGGATCGAGGCCAATGGGATCAAACCGGTGATCAGCGATCATTTCCCGCTGGAAAACCTGGCCGACGCCTTCCGTCATCAGGCCGCGAACAAGCATTTCGGCAAGATTGTGGTCGATATTTAAATTGGGCGCCGTGCAATTCACCTTGCCTCACCGATGATTTGATGGCGTATTCTCTGGCTAATTCTGTCTGGAGGTTACGTTGGCAATCACTGGGTTTTCCAGGATGTATGCTTTTTTCGAAGAGCAGTTCGAGCCAAAGGACGGCGGCTTTCTGTATCGGAAGGGCGGCAAAGGACCCGCTTACCTCGTCTCAAAAGCCGAGCGCGACGTCTTCGTCTCACGGTTTAAATGGTCGATGCGCAGAGCCGCCGCCGCTATGGTTCTGGTCATGGCAGGGAGCATTGCTGTCCTGCTGTTTCGGTTGGATCACGCTTCGCATGCCGCGATAACGGCGGTTACGATTTTCTCGGTAGTGCTTGCTGTGATCCCCTGGTTCCTGATTTATCGCTATGCGATGCACTATCCCGGCAATTCAATTCTTAGCCGCTCGCCCGTGTCGCCCGCACTTTCGAAGGAGGAGCAGAAGCGCAAATTTTTCCGTAAACTCAGTTACCGACAACTCGCCCTGTTGCCGCTTATCAACATGATCTGGCTCGCGCCGGGACGCGGTCGCCATGAATGGCTCAACCCCATGCACGGCACGGCGCCGTCTGTGGTGGCTAGCCTTTGCATCGTCTGCGGGGCTGGCAGGCATTCAGGCCTATCGGAAGTGGCGCTTTGAAAAGAGCGACCGTTCTTGAGCTTGTCGCCGGTCGCAGCTCTCGTTTAAGGCAAGACGACAATTCCGACCGCCGGGTCGGCAGTCCCGGCCAAGGTGGCGGCGAAAGCCTGGCGCGCTGCATCAAGTCCAACACGCTCGTCAACGCGCACAGTTCCGACGGTCTCCCCGACAAAGCGCTGCCAACTCGCCGCGACCGCCGCGCCGAAGGCTTTCGGACCGAGTTCCTTGATGCTCGCCACCGCATGATCGGGGGCAAAGAACAGCACCGGCTTTGGCCCCGGCAGCTCGCCATTGTCACGGCCGAAGCCCGCGCCGACATGCGTTGCGCCAACGGTGCACGAATAGCGTAACCGGTCCGCGAGCGCGCTATGCACCTGGTGCAACAGCGCGGCATTGCCAGCGAAATCGACCAGCACCGATGGCATCTGCGGCAGGTCCGCGATCGCATCATAAGCCAGCACCTGATCATAAAACCCGCCCGCGCGGACGAATTCCACGTTGCCAACCGAAGTCAGCCCGATCCGCTTGATCTGCGGCGACTTGTCGCGCGCCACGCTGGCAGTGGCCATTGCCGTCTTGGATGAGGCCGAGGTGCAGACCAGCGCCTCCGCCCCGAACCATCCCTCCCGCCGCATCATGCTTTCGATCAGAAACCCGGTTGTAAACAGCGGACCAAAGATCATTCGCTCGGCTTCTTTGGCCGGATCGTGCGCCGGGTCGGCGGCCAGGCGGCTGTACTGGTTGTAAATCGGGCTCATCGGCTGGCGGTGCGCCGCGCCGTCCGAGAAGCCTGCCGGGGTTACCCCGACCGGATGGACATCGAGGCTGCTGCCCATCGGCAGATAGCCATAGACCCGCTCACCCACCAACACGTCCGGGTGGTTCGACTGGCTGACCGTGGCATGGCCCCACATCGGCACCACCCCCCACTGGCCTTCGCCCGGGAAGAAGTTCCAATAGCCGAATGCATCGCCAACCACCGCGTAAGTGACATTGTTCGCGGTGACCGAGAAGCTGTCGATCGCGAGCAGCACCCACCCATCGCCCAGCGCAGGCTGATCTTGCGCGACGATCCGCGACTGGGTCAAATCGCCGCGATTGACCTGGACGACCTGGCTCATGCTGGGCCTAAACCCGCATCGGCATCAGCACGTACAGTGCCGGGCTCTTCTCATCCTGCCGGATCAAGGTTGGCGCTCCGGCATCCGCCAGGTGCAGCTCGACTGTGTCCCCCTCGATCTGCCCGAGAATGTCCTTGAGGTAGTT
>JAYVML010000110.1:0-2143 GCA_043758955.1 Novosphingobium sp.
TTATTGCGATCGCGCTGCTGTCCGCCGCGTTGCCGCTTACGCCCACTCCGGGCTACGTGCCAGACCACCTCGAATAGGTCCTGGGCAGTCCCGACGCAAATCGTCTTCGGGCCGTCTGAATTGCGCCGCCCAACCTTAAACCGTGACAGCTGCAGGAATTATTCGTGCATTGCTGCATCCGTAAGCGCTGACCGTTCGTATTTCACGGATAGCACGCACAAAAGCGCGGCTCAGGACGGGCAACTGAAACGGGAAAACATGCAAAGTGCCGCGCTGCAGCTAAGACCATCCGCGAAACAGCGGGTTCGGGATCCGCAATTGCCCCCCCAGCCAGACGGCGATGCGCCAATTCGAGTGTTGAGACCGCATGCTGAGCAAGCCGATTACGGGCGAAATTCCGCATGGCATGCAAGCGCGCTACCCCACCCGGAAACAGAAGCATTTCTGAGTAACCTGTGCATCAGTATTGAAGAAATTGGGACCAGAATTTGTCGCAGCGGCGATGTACAGTCGATCGCGGTGCGCGGTCCCTTGCAGTTATTTTTTGTGTTGCACGGTCAAGGAACTTGTGTCAGCGGCGGGTTCAGTCACCCGGTTAAACGCGGGATGCTATTGGTGGCCCTGAATGTCAGGGACTTGCAGTTTGCAGTGGAGGCTCCCCCCAAACCGTTCGATGAAGCCAGCCGTAATAGCGTGCTTCAATCAAATGTTTCGCGCAACGCACAATCATTCAGAGACGCCGGACTGACGCTGGCGTGCATCAATCTGTCTGTTACCTCGGCTGCCGAGCTACGCATTGTTGAGCAACTCGACAGCGCGCTAATCAATCATAGCGGCGACACCCATATCTGGCAGACAGTTGAACTGCTACTGAGCGAAGTTGATCGCCAGCGGCTCGGTGCGCGTTCGATTGTCGAATCGCTGACGAAAAACTTGCTGCTGTTGGCGATGCGCGAGCATCTGGGGAAAATGCGCTCTGACAATCCGCTACGGCTGTTGCTGTCCGAGCCCCAGATCGCCCGCGTGGTCAACGCCATCACTAGGAATCCAAGTGAGCGGCATACCATCGTCAGCCTAGCTAAGTTGGCCGCTATGGCACCGCATACTTTGTCACGTCGCTTCGAAGCAATTTACGCGATGGTCCCGAACGAATTTGTTCTGCACGTCCGCCTAACCATGGCCGAGGCGCTGCTGCGCAGTACCGATTTGCCTATTAAGACCATCGCCGGAAAAGTTGGATTTGCCAGCCGCAGCCATTTCTCGCGGTTGTTCAGCAAATTCAGCGGGTATGACCCCACTGCTTATCGGCTTCAACAACGGTAGGCTTAGCGCGTTGCCGATCGTCGCTTCGCCCGTCTAATTGGCAAGGGTAGAGGCGGTCAGCGATTGGTCTGATGCGTGCCTGCGCCAGCAACCGGCCTGATAGCCAAGCACATTCTACGCGGGGGCCGAGCAGCCAATCACCGCACACGCCAAGCCCAATGTCAGGGTTCCACAAAGCACCGTCGCCAGTCCCGGCTGATAGCGCGTAGCGCCAGCGGTGCGACGCTACTGCAATGGGCTTAGGAATTTTGCCACCTGCCGCTTCTGCCAGCGCCGCCAGCATCAACTCTGAGATATGATCCGGTGCGCTTCATGCGTCCGACTCCTAGTGCATCGGACTCTACCCATTTTCGGTCACATTTCAGGGGAGCACGTCACCGGCCAGAGCGAATAACCCCACTGGCGACAGTGAGGCTATGTTATATTTGTAATTGAATGGGTTGGTGGTTGCGGGGGTAGGATTTGAACCTACGACCTTCAGGTTATGAGCCTGACGAGCTACCGGGCTGCTCCACCCCGCGTCACCTGCAAACAGCCGTCGCGGGCTGTTTGTATCGATCGACAACGCTCGCAAAGCTCGGCTTTGGCCCGCGTCACCGTAGCGCCAAGTAAGGCGCATTTGATCGGACACAAGGCCAAAGACACGAAAAGGGCCACTGGGGCCCTCTAAGCGCTTGGGCCGAGGCCCTGACATGTGAATGGGTTTTTCCGTATTCCGCCTGCTACAATGCCTGGCGACGTCCTACTCTTCCAACGCTTGAGCGGTAGTACCATCGGCGCTGTCAGGTTTCACGGCCGAGTTCGAGATGGGATCGGGTGG
>JAYVML010000111.1:0-2364 GCA_043758955.1 Novosphingobium sp.
CCCATAGTGATCAGCCAGTTCTGCTTGCCCGGCTTGGTCCGCTCGGCCAGCGTCTGCGGATCGCGCAGTGCGGCAAACTCGGACGGATTGTTATCGACATCGGTGGCCTTCTTGATCTCCTCCGCCGTCAGATTGCGGACAAACAGGGGCTGCTTGCGGAACAGCGCCTTGATCGCCTGCCCGGGCCGGATCGCCGATAGGTCGATCTCGGTCGAGCTTTCCGCCAGCACATCGGCCGACGGTGACATCTGGCTGATCAGCGGATAAAGTACAGTCAGTCCGCCCACGCCGGCCGCACTGACTGCTGCAATATTGATAAAATCGCGCCGCCGCACGCCGCCGCTGTCCAGCACGCCATTGGAGGCGCCACTGTTCGCGATCGGAGTGTCGATGCCCGCATCTTGTGCCATGGTCGAAACAATCCTGTTACTGCTGGTCGGTCGTTTGCGCCCAATCACGCATCCAGCCGACCCAATCAATTCGTGCCTTCGGGAAGCCCCTATGCCAACCACTCGTCAGCCGCAAGATGCCGGGCGAACGGTCGGTTTGGCGGGCCTGATAGACGAGGGTCTTGCGCCTGCCAACAGCCAATTTATTCACAGCTGTTAAGCGTCGTGCATCAGCTTAATCCAACCCGATCAGCGCGATCTGGCGGCCATAGTTCGGCTCGCCTAAATGGACCGCGCGGCGGAACGAATAAAATCGCGCGGGGTCAGCATACGTATCGAGCGAAAGCCGTTCGACCTCGCCAATCCCAGCCGAATCAAGCCGTGCCGCAACATATCCTTCCAAATCGAACTGAGCGTGTCCCGTGCGGCCGACGGAGAAAAACCGGCGGTTGCCGGATTGTTCCCCACAAAACCGGTCAACGAAACTTTGATCGACTTCGTAACTGGCCCGCGCAATGCACGGGCCGACTGCGGCAACAATCCGGGCGCGCTGTGCCCCCAGCGCCTCCATTGCAGTGATCGTGCAGTCGGTTACCCCAGCCACCGCCCCTTTCCAGCCGGCGTGGGCGATGCCGATCACTCCGGCAGCTCGGTCGGCCAACAAGACGGGCGCGCAATCGGCGGTTACCACGCCCAGCACCAGTCCGGGGCGATCGGTAACGATGGCATCGGCGTGGGGACGGTGGTCATTGGGCCAGGGTTTGGTTGACGGAACACACGCGGCGGAGTGAGTCTGATAGACGGTGACCAGCGCGCCGCCCGGCATCACTGCTGCGACCGCTAATGCGCGATTTTGCTGAACAGCTGCTTGATCGTCTCCCGCGCCCAATCCAGCATTGAGCCCAGCCACCAGCCCCTGCGACACACCGCCGCGCCGCCCGAGAAAGCCGTGCGCAATGCCTGCCAATATCCCGGCGCGAAAGACTTCAACGGCTTCAGCCAAGGCTTTTGCTGGCCTGCTCAAAGCTGTCCTTCGACAGTCCCGGCGCCGCGACCAACCGCTCAAGCTCGGCGCGCATCATCGCCGCGCGAACCGGTTCGATCCGCCGCCATCGGCCAAGTGGCGCGACGAACCGCGCTGCGGTCTGCGCATTAATTGGATCGAGCGCGAGGATCAGGTCGGTGATCATCCGGTAGCCCGCCCCGCTGGGATCGTGAAAAGCCGTGGGATTGACAGCCATCGCCATATAGAGCGCGCGCACCCGGTTGGGGTTGGCCATGGTGAAATCGGGGCGAGCGGCGAGCGCGCGGACGTGATCGAGCGCATCAGGGTGAAGCGATCCGGCCTGGAGCGAGAACCACTTGTCGATCACCAGCGCATTGTCGGCATAGCGATCATGGAATGCCGCGAGTTTGGCGGCGCGCAGCGGAGTATTGAGACCGCTTAGGACCATCAATGCACCTTGCCGATCGGTCATGTTGTCCGCCGCATCGAACTGGGCGGCGGCGAGCTGCGCGGCTGTGTCAGGTGCCCCCGCGCCGAGCAGTACCAAGGCCTGCGTCTTGAGCTTACGAGCTCCGCGCGCCTGCGCTGAGAGGCTGTAAGGCACCGCGTTGACACGCTTGTGCAAAGCGGTCAGCTCGGCTTCCAGACTCCGTCCAAGCTCAGCCTTGAGCCCCTCGCGCGCGGTGTGGATCGCGCCCGGATCGGCAATCGCGAACTGCTCGGCCAAATAACCCTCGCCCGGCAGGATCATCAGTTCGCCGCGCATCAGATCGTCGAGCTTTGGATCGGCAATCACGGCGGCATAGGCCCGGCGGATGTTCTCGGTCCCGGCATCACGCTCTGCTGCACACAGCATCGCGCCGCCAATCTCCGCGACAAGGTGCTGAACCACGAGCTGCTGCATCGCCTCATAACGCGCAAAGGGATCGTCATCGTGCGCTGCCAGGAACACCAGATCAGTGCTCGCCA
>JAYVML010000112.1:0-27390 GCA_043758955.1 Novosphingobium sp.
GCTTGCGGTTCCTTGACTTTGACCACCATTTCGCAGGCGGCGAATATTGCTGCGGCACCGGCCTTGATCACCGCTCCGGCGTCCTCGTAATCGCGGTCAGAAGCGCCAATGCCCTGGCCCGCACCGGTCTCGACCCACACTTCATGCCCATGCACCGCCAGCTCGCGCGCGCTTTCGGGGGTCAGCCCGACCCGGTATTCGTGGTTCTTGATTTCCTTGACGGTGCCGACGCGCATCATGGCTCTCCTAGGTTGAACCCGCCGAAGATACGCTTGTTACAGCCGAATGTTTCACCAAAGTTTGGCTTTGTTCTCGCCTAAAACGCTGATATTTCCCAGCAACGGCAGCATAACTGGGAAATCATCCTATGGACCGCAACGACATCCTGATCCTTGAGGCGCTCCAGCAGGACTCGTCGCGCTCGATTGCGGAACTGGCCGACCTTGCCGGAGTGTCGCCTTCGGCCTGTCACCGCCGGGTCAAGTCGCTTGAGGTGGACGGCACAATCACCGGCTATGCCGCACAGCTTGATCCGCACAATTTGGGGCTACGACTGCAGGCCTTTGTCGAGATCACGCTGACCAGCCAGAGCCGCGAGGCGATGGACCGGTTTGAGGCGGCGGTGCAGGATATGAGCGATATTCTCGATTGCCACCTGATGAGCGGCAGTGCCGATTACCTGCTGCGCGTCGCCGCGCGCGATCTCGAACAATACGACCGCATCCACCGCGATTGCTTGGCCAGCCTGCCTGGCGTCTCGGCCATGCGCTCTGCCTTCGCCATCCGCCTGATCAAACGCTGGTGCGGCTACCCGGTGCGCTGAACTTGCGGCCACTCCGAACGATATATTTTTCCAAGCGATCTTCGCGATGCCGCTCGCATTTTTTGCAAGGTCTTCTAGTGTGGCGGTGAGAGTTTGGTAGAATGACGCTGTGCGAAGCGGGATCGGCTGCACATCCGACGTCCGCCATGCAGCAGTGTTGATCCTGGGAGAGCTGAAAATGTCCGATAACAAACCCGGTGAGCAGGTGGACGTCACCAAGGAATGGCGGGCGACGCAAGGCCAGGGAGCAGCCGCGACGCGGCTGCGGATATTCGCCGCGCTGGCATGGGTTGTGGCCATCGGCACCGAAATCACCGGGATCGTCTTCCTCAAAAGGGGCACGTTCGACCATGGCAACCTGGCGCTGTTAATCGGGCTGTTGGTGGCGATCGCCGTGTTCGCGATTGCCGGCAGCCTGATGTGGAAAGCGGCCAACAAGCAGGATCCGGCCAGCCGGTCTGAACCATTCAAATTTTTCGTCCAGAACCAGCTCGGCGCGATCATCACGGTAATCGCGTTCCTGCCGCTGGTTGCGCTGATCTTCCTCGACAAGGATATGGACCCCAAGAACAAGAAGATTGCCGGCGGCGTCGGGGCCGCGCTCGCCGTGGTCGCGACGATGTTTGGGGTCAGCTTCAAGCCGCCTTCGACCGAGCAGTACACGCAGGACATGAACACCTGCGCGGCGCAGATCAAGGCCAAGCAGCCGACCACGGCCTGTTCGCCCGAGGTTGCTTCACAAGCGCAAGATATCGCCCGCGACTCCAGCGCCGTGGCTGACGCAACCAAAACCGCCGCCAATCCGGCGGGTCAGGATGTCGTGTACTGGATTGCTCCCGAGAACGGCGCCAAGACCGCTTCAACCCCGCACGTTTTCCACCTCTGTAAAGGCGTCAGCACGCTGCGCGACAAGGTGGTGAACCAGGGCTCGGTGACCAGCGCCTATGCGCAGAATGCCACCCGGATTACCAAGCAGATAAAGATGGAGCAGTCACAGTGCGGCTTTACGACCGCCAAAGTGAGCCCACCGGCGGTTAAACCGAGCTAAGGTCGCTACCTTTCCACCGGCAGCGTCAGCACGAAGCACGCCCCGCCCGCGCTATCGCTCAGTTCAAGCGAGCCGCCGCGGCTTTCGGCCAGCGCGCGGGCAATCGGCAGTCCCAGGCCGGTGCCGCCAACCGCGCGTTTGCTGGTAAAGAACGGGTCGAACACCCGGGCCCGGTCGGCTTCGGGTACGCCGGGGCCGTTGTCGGTGAGCGCGATGCTGGCCAAGCGGCCGCGGTGGCCAGTGGTTATGGCGAGCGCGCTGACACCGGCCTGACGGGCATTTTCGATCAGCGTAGCGAGCACGGTTTCGAGCGCCTCTTCTTCGATGGCGAGCGCCGGAAATTTGTCCGCGATGGTCGCAATGACTGCAAATCCCGGGGCGGAATGCGCGTCAGTCAGCCGCGCTATCACCGCCGCTAAATTGCCGCGCGCACCGCTCTCGGCGCGGGCCATGTCGGCCTGCGCCAGTTCCATCAACCGGCTGACCAGGCGGGATAGCCGCTGCGCATCGCCTTCCATGTTGGACAGAAACTTGGCGCGTTCGGGCTCACTCATGCCGGCGCCGTGATCCTGCAGTAGCTCGATCCCACCGCAAATTCCTGCCAGCGGGGTCTTGAATTCGTGGCTGAGGCTGGCGGCGAAATCGCGCAAATAGCGGCTGCGGCGGTTGATCGCCTCGGCCATCGCGGCAAAATCGGTGTTGAGGCTGCGGATCTCACGCACTTCGAGCGTCGGCGCGCGCAGGCGGGCGGTGCGGCCTTGCGCGAGCGCGCGGGTCGCGGCTGAGAGCCGCTCGACCGGGACCACGATCGCGCGCGCCAAGATGCCCGCGACCAGCAGCAGCAAGCCAAAGATCGCGCCGGAGCCCAGCACGATCAGCAGCGCCAGGCTCCACTGGCCATGTTCGGTTTCGCGCAGCGCCAGTACGGCCAGCCCGGGCAGCGCGGCAGCGAACAGCAGCGCGCCAAACAGCAGCCAGCGCAGCCGCAGCACTGGCCAGACCCGCGCGGCCAGGCGGCGCAGGCGGCGCAGCATCAGCGCGGCTGGCCCGGGCCGCTGCAAGCCCCGAGCCGGTAGCCGACCCCGGCCTTGGTCTCGACCACATCGTGTCCGCCCGCCTCGGCGAATTTGCGGCGCAGATTGCGGATATGGCTGTCAATCGTGCGGTCGGTGATCGCGAACCCCGGCCCGTGGATTTGGTCAATCAGCTGGTCGCGGCTGAGAATCCGGCCCTGCGCCGCAGCGAGTGCCCTGAGCAGGTTGAACTCACTCACCGTCAGGGCAACTTCGGCCCCGGCCCAGTGCGTGGTCCAGCCCTCGCGGTCGAGGCTGAGCAGGCCGTGGCAATGCGTTGCGGTGGGATCGATGACTTGCGCGCGCGGGGCCGAGCGGCGCATGATCGCATGGGCGCGGGCGACCACTTCGCGCGGGGAAAACGGCTTGACCACATAGTCGTCTGCACCCAGCTCGATCCCCAGTACGCGGTCGAACTCCTCGTCACGGCTGGACAGAAACAGCACCGGCACTTCGCTGACCGCGCGCAGCCGGCGGCATACCTCGAGCCCGTCCATGCGCGGCATGTTGATATCGAGCACCACCAGATCGGGCCGCGCGCGGGAAACCTGCGCCAGCGCTTCCTCGCCGTCCCCCGCCTCGCGCACCTCCAGCCCGGCCTTCTCGAACGCGAAGACCAGCAGCTGGCGAATGTGCGGGTCGTCGTCGACCACCAGGACGGTGCGGGGCATGGGGCGTATTGACGCGGTTTGGGCAAAGGCGTCAATCGCCATAGCGTCCATAGCAGGGTCGGCTTTCATGGTGGGTGTAGCTGGGGTCCGACTTTTCAAACTTGTCAGCAGCATCAAGTCGCTGGTCAATAAGGATGCTCCAGCCAATATCGCCGCGCTGATGATGGGTGCGCTCGGTGACATAGCGGCGCAGTGAACGCACCTGAGCGTGCAAGGTGACCGGCAAATTGCGTTGTTCCAATTCGATCAATGAGAGCAGGGCCGAGCCACGCAAATCATTGAGATAACACAGGTCCAACACCGCACCATGGCCGTCGATTTCGCGGGCATGGCAAACGTTCCAACTTGCCGAGACCGCGCCAAGATCGACAAAACACACAGCCGTCAACAGCAGTCCGGCCGCCGCGAGATTGGCGTTGATCAGCCAGCTGGCACTCTTCTCCGCCAGCATCCGCCACAAGACCAGCACCAGCCCCACTGCCACCAATGCCATCCACAGCAGCGCCGACAGCCGCAGCACGGTCAGCGAGTAAGCCTCGACATAATCCCAGGTGCGAAAGCCAGCGCTGGCCACCAGCAGCAGGTTTTGTGCGATCCACAGCGTCACCAGCCGCCGCACCGGCGGCGCTGCGGCGGTGCTTGATCCGGGGCGCAACGTCACCAGCACGAACAGCGCCGCCAGCAGCGCGGTGACCACCAACGGGTAGGCGCCGCGATGGGCATAGTCGGCCAATGAAATGCCGACCGGCAGCCGGACCAGCCCGGAGAGGTAAGCCGCATCCAGCGCGTTCTGCAGCGCGAACAGCGCGTTGAACGTGATCAGCGAAAGTCTGATCGAATCCAAGCTGACGCCGGGCAGCACGAGATCGCCAGTGCCTTCGATCGTGGCGAACAAGCGGCGCGGCGGGCGGGCGCGGAGCACGCCCCAGACCAGCAGCAGCAATAGGCCCCACAGGACGATCCGGGCCAACGTGCGCTCATTGAGTTCGGGCAGTGACAGCGCGGCCAGCGTCTGTTCGATCACCGGGTTGGCCTGCGCGA
Source organism: Novosphingobium sp. (assembly GCA_043758955.1). Classification (GTDB taxonomy): domain Bacteria; phylum Pseudomonadota; class Alphaproteobacteria; order Sphingomonadales; family Sphingomonadaceae; genus Novosphingobium. The sequence continues at coordinate 4,657 of JAYVML010000112.1, forward strand.
ACAGCCCCACGAATATAGCGCTGCCCAGCAGCGGCAGTACCAGCACCGGCAGGCTCCGGCGCAGACTTCTCGGTCCGGGCGAACGCTTGGGCCGCACACGGCTGAGGATGGTGAGATCGATCAGTGGGCCGAGCAGCGATTTGAAGCCGTGCGCGATCAAGCGCTGCAACCAGCGCCAGCCATCGTCGAACCGCGCGGTTCCGGGCAGGAGCGTCGCGAAACCTAGCGCCACCCAGAACAACGCGAAGGCCAGCGGGCTGGGGTCCCACACTTGCGCCAACGCGTACAGCGCGGCCAAGCTCAGCGCGATCCGTGCACGCCGATCGCGGCGCACCGCCGGCCGCGCGAGCAGCAGTGCGGCGATCAGGCCGAAACCGAACAAGCCCTGCACCCCGCCCGATTGGCCAAGCTGCCAGAACAGGTAATCGCCCAGCATCACGACCAGCACCGCCAAGCCGGCCTTCAGGGTCAGGCTACCATCCCAGCGTCTCGATCGCGCCAACATCATCCGCTCTCCCGCTGTGGTGCGCAGTGTCATTAGCGGAACGAAGAGCAGGAACGGCCGGAGGATCGGTGCGCGGACGGGGTTATTATCGTGCAGACCTGGTGCAGGGTTGCCAGGCGATGGACTACGCGCAAGCAGGGTGGTCGGCCGGGCGCTATGCACGTCGCAGCGGTTCAGCTATCGGCAACCTTGCAACTGCCACTGACGTGCAACAGTTTCATTATAAACAGGAAGTTCCCATGCCTCAACCGCGCCACCGTTACTCGCTGCTGTCGCTCGCCGTGCTCAGCGCCGCGCTGTTGGTTACCGCGCCTGCGCAGGCTGCGGCCGACGAGGGCAAGCGCGCCTGCCTCAACGATGCCAAGGCGCTCTGTGCCGCAGAGATGCGCTCGTTCAGCCGCAAGAAGGTTCAGGCCTGCCTGATCGCCAAGATCGAAAAAACGAGCCCTGTTTGCCACGCAACCATGCTCAAGCTCAAGGCCGAGCACGACGCCGGGACTGCCGTCAAACACTAGGCCGTCAGCGCGGCATTGCCCTGCAACGCGCGCGCTTCTGCGCCGATCCGCACATACAGCATCGCGGCATTGAGCAGCGTGAACAGCGCGGCGATGCCGGTCAGCCCAAACGTCAGCGGCAGCACCGCAATCTCGACGGCCACCACGCAGTAATTGGGGTGACTGACCCACCGAAATGGGCCGCGCGCCACCAGTGGCGCTCCGGGCAGGACGATGATCCGCGTGGTCCAGCGCGGACCGAGTACGGCCAGCACCCACACCCGCAATCCTTGCAGCACCGCAAACAGCGCCAACAGCACCAGATTGACTGGCTTGCCGCCCACGCTCAACCACAACGCAATCAGCCATGCGCCATGCATTGCAACCATTGCCGGGTAATGCCCCGCGCCAAATTCGCGTGCGCCCTGCGCCATCAGTCGCGCGGTGTTGTGCCGGGCAATGACCAATTCGCTCAGCCGCTGCAGCGTGACAAATGCCATGATCGCATAGGGTAGCCAGGAGCTGAAGACTTGCACCGTCATGCCGCTTTGCGCAAAGTGACGGTGCTGGCGGTGAAGCCGGGACCAAGCGCGGTCAGCACTGAGAGCGGCGGCAGGCCGTGCTGGCGAACTTCGTCGAGCACGAACAACGCGGTGGGCGCCGACATATTGCCGTGGGCGCGCAGCACCTCGCGCTCGTGATCAAGCGAACCCTGGTTGAGCGACAGCGCCTGTTCGATTGCGTCGACCACTTTAGCCCCGCCAGGATGGCAGATGAACCGATCGATCTCGGCGATGGTCAGGCCTTGCGGTGCCAGCATCTCTTCGATGGCGGCGCGCATGTTTTGCCGGGCAAAGGCGGGGATCGCGCGGTTCAGGACCACGCTGAGCCCGCCGGGCTGGATTTCCCAGCCCATGATGTCGAGCGTATCGGGCCAGGTTTTCTCGCCCGAGCCCGAGATTTGCACGAAGCCCTCGTCCCCTGACCGGATCACGCAGGCCGCGGCGCCATCGCCAAACAAGGCGGTTGAAATAATGTCAGCCTTGCCGATGTTGCCGGTCTGGAATGCCAGACTGCACAGTTCAACCGTTACGAACAGCACCACCGATCCAGGTGTCGCCCGCGCCAATTTGGCCGCCAGACCCAGACCGCTGACCCCACCTGCGCAGCCGAGTCCGAACACCGGCACGCGGCTTACATCGCTACGAAAGCCCATCCGGCCGAGCGCCCGCGCCTCAAGGCTGGGGGTGGCAATCCCGGTTGATGAGACGGTGACGATCGTATCAACCGCTTCGGCCGCCAGCCCGGCATCTGCCAGCGCGCGGGACGCTGCGGCGATGAACAGTTCGAGCCCAACGTCGAGATAGACTGCGGTGCGCTCGGCAAAGCTGCGTTCGTCGCGGTACCAGTCAACCGGACAGGCGAGTTGGCGGTGCTGGATCCCGGCATTGGTAAAGACCGGAGTCATCCGCTCAAAATCGCGAAATCCCCCGGCCAGCAGCGCGCGCGCCACCTCGACCGCAGTGTCTTGGTCGAGTTGATGCGGCGGGGTGTGGGTGGCAAGCGAGAGAATTGAAACCGGGTGCGACATACCAGTCCTTATTCAGCTGAACCGGCATGGTTGGCATCCAAGCGGGAACGGTTGAGCGGTGTGAAAGTTCCGGGACTGGACATTCCCGCGACCAGTAGCAAGCTAGTCAAGAAGCTGATAGCGAACAATTGACATGAATGACAGCTTAGCGCCGGGCGTGGCCCCACGGATCTGGATTGCCTTTGCGATCATGTGCCTGGGGATGTTCATGGCGATCCTCGACATCCAGATCGTCACCACCTCATTGCCCACGATCCGCGCGGCGCTGCGCATCGCACCCGATCAAATGGTCTGGATCCAGACCGCGTACCTGACCGCCGAGATCGTTGCGATCCCGCTGACCGGGTACCTGACCCGGCTACTGGGAATGCGCTGGCTGTTCGTGACCGCGGTTTCAATTTTTACCTTAGCCTCGGTCGCGTGCGCGGCGAGCAACGGGTTCGCCCCGCTGATCGCCGCGCGGATTGTTCAGGGCTTTGCCGGGGGGACGCTGATCCCGGCGGTGTTTTCGGCGGTGTTCCTATTGTTTCCCGCACGCCAGCAGGGTCTGGCAACGACCTTGGCCGGAGTCGCCGCAGTGCTTGCACCCACCGTCGGGCCGGTGGTCGGCGGATGGATTACCCAGACCTATTCGTGGCACTGGCTGTTTCTGATCAACTTGGTTCCCGGCGTGATCGCGGCGGCAGCAGCGGCCTGGCTGTTGCGCACTGCCGCAGCGATGGAGCGCGGCCATGCGGCGTTCGATGCGCTGGCGCTGGTGGCGCTGGCCGCGGCGCTGACCGCGCTCGAACTCGCGCTTAAGGACGCGCCGGGGCAGGGCTGGAATTCGGCACGGGTGCTGGGAGAGATTGCGGTTGTGGCAGGAGCGGCGGCCGTGTTCGCACTGCGCACGCTGCGCGCACGCCATCCGGTCGTCGAGCTGCGGTTGCTGCGCAACCGCAATTTCGCGGTCGGCAGCGCGCTCAGTTTCGTGCTCGGGATTGGTCTGTTCGGCTCGACGTATCTGATGCCGTTTTTTCTGGGCCTGGTGCGCGAGCACGGCGCCCTGGCGATCGGGCAGATCATGCTGGTCACCGGCATCGCGCAACTGGCGGCGGCGCCGCTGGCGGTGGCGCTCGAACGGCGGGTCGATCCGCGGCTGCTGACGCTGTTCGGGTTCGCTCTGTTTGGCGCGGGACTGCTGCTCAGTTCGCGCCAAACAGTGGATACCGACGCCGCCCAAATGATGCTGCCGCAGATCTTGCGCGGCGCGGCGATTATGTTCTGCTTACTGCCCCCGACTCGACTCGCGCTCGGCCAGCTCAGCCCGGCGCTGGTCGCCGACGGCAGCGGATTGTTCAATCTGATGCGAAATCTGGGCGGAGCGATCGGGCTGGCGCTGATCGATACGATCATTTTCAGCCGCAGCCCGCATTACGCGCACCTGATCGAGGCGCAACTGCGCGCGGGCAATCTCGCCACGGCGGTGCGCATCGGTATCCCGCGCGATGCTTTCCTGGAAAATCTGGGCGAGCCGATCGACGACATCACCACCGAAATGGTCCGGCCGCTGGTGGAAAAAGCCGCGCTGGTGCAAGCGATCAACGATGCCTGGCTGGCGATCGGGGTGGTCACCGTGCTCGCCCTGGCGCTGGTGTGGCTGGTCCGGCGGAGTGCACCGCGCGGCTAAAGCGGTGAGCCATCCTTGTCGCGGTAGATGTCGCGGCGGCCGACGTGGTTGGCCGGGCCGACGAAGCCGTCGCCTTCCATCCGCTCGACCCATTTGGCCGCGGTGTTGTAGCCCACGCCAAGTTGTCGTTGCAGCCACGAGGCGCTGGCCTTTTGGCTTTCGAACACGATCTGGCAGGCCTGCCGGTATTTGCGCTCGTCAGGGCTGTCGCTGGCGGCCGCGTCAAGGTCGTCGAACCCGAACGCGCCATCTTCGGGCTCTTCGGTGACCGAATCGACGTATTCGGGCTTGCCCTGTGCGCGCCAGAAATCGGCGATCCGTTCAACTTCCTCGTCCGATACGAACGGGCCGTGGACGCGCATGATTGGCTCGGTGTTGGGCTTGTAGAGCATATCGCCCTTGCCTAGCAGCTGTTCTGCACCCTGCTCGCCCAGGATCGTGCGGCTGTCGATCCGGCTGGTTACGGCAAACGAAATCCGCGTCGGCATGTTGGCCTTGATTACCCCGGTGATGACATCGACCGATGGCCGCTGGGTGGCCATGATCAGGTGAATCCCGGCGGCGCGGCTTTTCTGCGAAAGCCGCTGGATCAGCACCTCAACTTCCTTGCCGACCGTGATCATCAGATCGGCCAGTTCGTCGACAATCACCACGATCTGCGGCAACGTCTTATAATCGAGCTGGCGCTCTTCGAACAATTCCTCGCCGCTATCGGGATCGAACCCGATCTGGATCCGGCGGCCCAGCGGCTTACCCTTGGCAATCGCGCTGGTGACCTTTTCGTTGAAGCCCGACAAGTTGCGCACCGATAGCTCGCTCATCTGGCGGTAGCGCCGCTCCATCTCTTCGACCGCCCATTTAAGCGCGCGCACCGCCTTGGCCGGCTCGGTCACCACCGGCGAGAGCAAGTGCGGAATATCGTCGTAGCTCTTGAGTTCGAGCACTTTGGGATCGACCAGAATCAAGCGGCATTGCGCCGGGGTTAGCCGGTAGAGCAGCGAGAGCAAGATCGTGTTGAGCCCGACCGATTTGCCCGAGCCGGTGGTCCCCGCGACCAGCAGATGCGGCATGGCGGCCAGATCGGCGACAATCGGCTCGCCCGCGATATCCTTGCCCAGAATGATTGGCAGCGCGGCCTTGGACTGGGCGAACTTTTCGCAGGCGACCAGCTCCTTGAAACTGACCATCTGGCGGTCGGTGTTGGGCAGTTCGATCCCCATCACGGTGCGCCCCGGGATCGACGACACCCGGGCCGAAATTGCGCTCATGTTGCGGGCGATATCGTCGGCCAGACCGATCACCCGGCTGGCCTTGATCCCCGGCGCGGGTTCGAGCTCGTACATCGTCACCACCGGGCCGGTGCGAACCGTATCGATCGTGCCTTTGACGTTGAAATCGTCGAGCACGGTTTCGAGCAGCCGGGCGTTACGCTCGAGCGCCAGCTTGTCGATCTTGGGCGCGGAATTGGCAGGGGGATCATCCAGCAGCGCCAGCTTGGGCAGCTCGAACTTGTCGAACAGATCGCTCTGACGGCTCGCGGCGGACAGTTGCGCGGGCTTGGCCGCGTGCGCCGGGTCGGAGATTTCGGGCGCGCGGCGCGCGGCGGCGATCTGCTCGCCGTGAGCCGGGCGATCGCGCTTGGCGCGCGAGCCGGCCGAACTGAACGCTCCATCGGGGCCAGCCAAGATCGTGCGCTGGCGCTTCAGGAATGAGGGCAGTGTGAACAGGCTGCCCCAATCGAACGCAAACACGCGCCCGGCGATGATCGAACCGCCGGCCAGCGCGGCCAGTCCAGTTGCCAGAGTAGCGATCCACTGCGCACCCGCTGGCAACTTGGCAGCGATGAAATGAACCGCGCCGCTGCCCAGCAACCCGGCGATCCCACCCCACCCGGCGGGCAGCACGGTTTCAAGATCGTTGATCGCCAAGCTGAGCGTGGTAGCGATCAGCGCCATCGCGAACAGCAGCAGCCCGATCGGGCGCCACCAGGCATGGCCGGTATGGTCGAGCGATTGGTTTTCCTCTTCGACCAACCGCCACAGCCCGCGCGCCATCACATAAAGCAGCGGCAGGAACAGCACGCAGACCGGTCCGAACAGGAACAGTGCGCGCTCGGCCGCCCAGGCCCCCGCGCCGCCCATCCAATTGAGCACCGGGCCGCCGGCCGCGGTCGAAATCGAAGGATCGGTCTGTCGGTAAGTGACCAGCGCCAGCGCGAGGAACACCATCCCGCCTAGCAGCGCCAGCGCGCCGCCGATTTCGGCGCTGCGCCGGGCCGCCCGCCGCAGCGCGGTCCGCCAATCGACGCGCGCGCCGCGGTGGCTGGCTGATGCAGGCCGTGTTGCCATAATGGTCCCCTCTGGTCTTGAGCCGCACTATGCGCCGCGCGGGGACTCCGGGTCAAGAATCGTTTGGTTGAGCGCGTCATACCGGGTCAAGCGCGGGACGACGAATTGGCAAAAACGCATCGATTGCCGCCCAGCGCGGCCAGCCAAGCCGCTGCGCGGTGCGCGCGTTCATCCCGCCCAGCGCGATCACTTGATTCTGCGCCCGGGCGGCGAGCAAGCGAAAGCGCAGCGAGCCGAGCGGCAATCCCCCCGGATGCGAGCGCGTGGCGAAGGCGGGCGAGAGCAGTACCAGATCGGCGCGCCGCGCCTGCGCCAGCTCGCGCAGCGAATGCACCGCAGCCAGCCGCAATCCCGGCGGACCAAGGCTAAGTTGGCGGGGCGAGCCATAAGCACCGTCGGCCTGCCACGCCCGTGCATGCGCCATCGTTCCGCCCACTATTATCACATGATCGCGCGCGCGGGCGATCCGCGCCAATGCGGTAAACCGCGCGCGTCGCGGCACTGGTGACAGGTGAAAATGCCGGAAGATGAACCCGCTGCCGCGCGGCAAGCGGGCGAGCGCGGCCTCGAGCACGGCGTCATTGCGCGCATCGGAGACCAGCCATACTGCCGGAAGGGGCTTCAATCGCGCCATCGCATCGCTATAGCAGCCCGCGATGACCGATCCAGCAAATGCCCTTGGCGATGTTCAAACGCGCATTGCCCGCACCGCGCAGATCGCCCAGCGCCGCGCCGAAGACATAACGCTGATCGCGGTCAGCAAGACTCATCCGGCCTTGGCCATCGCGCCGTTGATCGCGGCCGGGCAGCGCGTGTTCGGCGAAAACCGGGTGCAAGAGGCGCAAGACAAGTGGCCGGGTCTGCGCGCTGAGCACGGCGCAATCGAACTGCACCTGATCGGCCAGTTACAATCGAACAAAGCCGATGACGCGGTGGCGCTGTTCGATTGCATCCATGCGCTCGACCGGCCCTCGCTGGTCAGTGCGCTGGCCAGGGCGATGGACCAAGCGGGGCGGCGGGTGCCGTGCTTCGTGCAGGTCAACATCGGCGCCGAGGAGCAGAAGGGCGGCTGTGCGATTGCCGCTCTGCCGGCGCTGCTCGATCAAGCCCGCGCAGCCGATCTGCCGGTGATCGGGCTGATGTGCGTCCCCCCCGCGGGGATCGAAGCCGCGCCGTTCTTTGCCCTGCTTGATAAGTTGGCGAGCGATCACGGCTTGCCAGGCCGCTCTATGGGGATGAGCGAAGACTTCGAAACCGCCGTCATGCTGGGCGCAACCCACATCCGCGTTGGCTCGGCGCTGTTCGGCGCGCGCGATTAGCGCCCCTTTAGCTCGTCCCCGCTCAGCGTCACCACGTGGAGCAAATTGGTCGAGCCGGGGGTTCCGAACGGCACACCCGCCAGCGCCACCAGTTTCGATCCGGCGGTTCCAAACCCTTGGCGCAGCGCCATGCGCTTGCCCTTGGCGATCATCTCTTCGAAACTGCCGATGTCTTTGGTCTGGACCGCGTGGGTGCCCCACAGCAAGGCCAGCCGCCGCGCGATCTGGCTTGACGGGGTGAGCACCATGATCGGTACATCGGGGCGTTCGCGCGCGACCCGCCGCGCGGTCGAGCCCGAGCCGGTGAAGACGATGATCCCAGCCACGGCCACCGTCTGCGCAATGGTGGCGCTGGCCTGCGCCAGGGCATCGGCGGTGGTGGCATCCGGGCGAACCTGGGTAAAGTGCAGACGTTCGGCATAGCCCGGGTCGTTTTCAACCTGACAGGCGATCCGGTGCATGATCGTCACCGCCTCGACCGGCCAGGCGCCGCTGGCGGTTTCGGCTGAAAGCATCACCGCATCGGCCCCGTCATAGACCGCATTGGCCACGTCGGACACTTCGGCGCGGGTCGGCGCCGGGCTTTCGATCATCGATTCGAGCATTTGCGTGGCAACCACCACCGGCTTGCCGCTGCGCCGGGTGGTCGCGACGATCCGCTTTTGCAGCGGCGGCACTTCTTCGGGGTTGAGCTCGACCCCCAGATCGCCGCGCGCGACCATGATCCCGTCTGACAGTTCGATAATTTCTTCCAGCCGTTCGACTGCGGCGGGTTTTTCGATCTTGGCCATCAGTGCGGTGGTCGCGCGGCCCATCAACTTGCGCGCTTCGGCCACGTCCTCGGGGCGCTGGACGAAGGACAGCGCGATCCAGTCGGCATCATTATCGAGCGCGAACGCCAGGTCGCCGCGGTCCTTGTCGGTCAAGGCCGGGACCGGCACTACCGCATCGGGCACGTTGACCCCCTTGCGGTCCGAAATCATCCCGCCAACCTCGGCCGAGCACAGGATATGCGCCTCGTCGGCCTCGATCACCTTGAGCCGAAGCTTGCCGTCGTCGATCAGCAGCCGCTGGCCCTTGCGCAGAACTCCGAACAGCTCGGGATGCGGTAGATAGACCCGGTGATCGTCGCCGGGGGTGGGATCGCGGTCGAGCGTGAAGTGGCCGGAATGGCGGATCACCGCCCTGCCGTTCTTGAATTGCCCGACCCGCAGCTTGGGGCCCTGCAGGTCGCACAGCACCGCTACCGGGCGGCCGACCTGCTTTTCAACCAACCGGATCGCGGCGATGGTTTGTGCGTGCGTGGCATGATCGCCATGGCTCATGTTGACGCGAAACGCATCGGCGCCCGCGCGCAGCAGTTTTTCGATCATCTCGGGGCTGGAGCTGGCCGGGCCCAATGTCGCCAGAATTTTGATCTTGCGACCACGTAGATCGAGCTTTGCCACCGTTACCTCTTCCCGTTTTGGCCTTCCTTATGGCAAAGCATGCGCGAAAACCCAAGGAATCCCCGATGAGCTGCTCTGAAAATACGAATGCGGACCCCGCCGACCCGCTTGCGGCGCTTGATGATGCAGTCGCCGCGCAGGCTTTTCGCCGATTGGTGCGGCACTTGCGCCACCGCCACGATGCCCAGAATATCGAGCTGATGGGGCTGGCCGGGTTCTGCCGCAACTGCTTGTCGGACTGGATCGTCGAAGCCGGCGCACCGCTGGATAAAACCGCCGCGCGCGAGCTGATCCACGGCCTGCCCGCCGCCGAATGGAAGGCCGCCTTTCAAACCGAAGCGACGCGTGAGCAGCTGGAACGGATGGCGGCGAGTGTGGCGAAGAACGCCTGAACGCTCGTTCGCGCAACTATCCACAACCTGCGTTTTGCCCGAATCTGTCCAGCCCGCTATCGGCCAACATCCGATTCACCCGACACCGAAAGCTTACCACATGGCCGAAACCACCGACGACCGCCTGCGCCTGTTGATCGAGCGGGTCGAACGCCTCGAAGAAGAGAAAAAAGGCATCGCTGACGACATCAAGGACGTTTACGGTGAGGCCAAGGCGGTCGGTTACGACGCCAAGATCATGCGCAAGGTGGTCGCGCTGCGCAAAATGAAGCCCGATGACCGGGCCGAGATGGAAGCGATCCTTGATCTTTACAAGGCCGCGCTGGGGCTCGGCTAATTGCCCTGAGCCCCGCACTCGGCTAGGGGCGGGGCACTTCTCCCACCCCTAGCTGCAAGACGTGAGCAATGGCCGGCCATTCCAAATTCAAGAATATCATGCACCGCAAGGGCGCGCAGGACAAAAAGCGTTCGGCGTCGTTCTCCAAGCTCAGCCGCGAAATTACCGTCGCGGCCAAGATGGGCATGCCCGATCCCGACATGAACCCGCGGCTGCGCGCCGCGGTCAACGCCGCCAAAGCGCAATCGGTGCCCAAGGAAAACATCCAGCGCGCGATCGACAAGGCGAGCCGGGGCGACGCGGAGAATTACGAAGAAATCCGCTATGAGGGGTACGGTCCGGGCGGGGTCGCGCTGATTGTCGAGGCCTTGACCGACAACCGCAACCGGACCGCCACAAATGTCCGCATCGCGTTTTCTAAAAACGGCGGCAATCTGGGTGCATCGGGCGCGGTCAGCCACGGGTTTGAGCGGCTGGGGCTGATCGAATATCCGGCCAGCGCGGGCGATGAAGACGCGGTGCTCGAAGCCGCGATCGAGGCCGGCGCCGACGATATCGAAAGCGATGCCGACGGCCACGCGATCTGGACCAGCATCGAGGTGCTGCACCCGGTCAGCCGCGAACTGGAAAAGACGCTGGGCGAGGCCGAGGCGGTCAAGCTGGCGTGGAAGCCGGGGCTCAAGGTTGAACTCAATGCAAGCGATGCCGCGACCTTGCTCAAGCTGATCGACGTGCTCGATGAAGACGACGACGTGCAGACCGTCTGGGGTAATTATGAGATTTCCGACGAAGTGATGGAGCAGCTCGGCTGATCATCATCGGCCTCGATCCCTCGCTCACTTGCACCGGATGGGGGGTGATCCGGCGCGAGGGCAACCGGCTGAGCCACATCGCCAACGGCCAGATCAAGACCGATCCCAAGGCTGAGCTGGCGCAGCGGTTAGTCACTATCGACGCCGGGCTTGCGGCGGTGATTGCTGAGTTCCGGCCCGAGGCTGGCGCGGTTGAGGAAGTGTTCGTCAACGCCAATCCGCAGAGCACACTCAAGCTGGGGCAAGCGCGCGGGGTGTGTCTGCTGGCTCTGGCCCGCGCGGGAATGCCGGTGGCTGAATATGCCACCAGGCTGGTCAAGAAAGCGATTGTCGGCACCGGCGGCGCGGACAAGACCCAGGTCCAGGCGATGCTTAAGGTGCTGCTGCCGGGAGTGCAACTGGCGGGTGCCGACGCGGCCGATGCGCTGGCCGTGGCGATTGCCCATGCTCACCTGGCAGGAACGCTCGGTCACCTGAGCCGTTAAAGACTTAGCAAGCCGCCGTTCATTCGGAGCGGGTTAGGCCGTGCCGCAGTCTGTGAGGAGGCCCATGTCCATGCCCCGGTTCAAAATTCTGTCGCTTGCCGCCGTTGCCAGCCTCGCCCTGACGGGCTGTATGGCCAGCCGCTACCAGATTTCCGACGCGCTGATGCGCTATGGCCTTGATCGCAACCAGGCCGGCTGCGCGGCGGAATTCCTGCGCGGACACCTCAGTACCCGGCAGGTCGATCGGTTGTCCGACGCCGCGCGGTATTACCGCAGCGACAACCAGCTGACCTTCGGCGATCTGATCCGCGTCGCCGCATCGGTTCGTGATCCCAAGACCGCGCTCGAAGTCGGCGGCGCTGCACTCGCCTGCAAGCTGGGCGCCAACATGCGGATCCCGGGCTTCTAAGGTTAGCTTTTAGAATGCGAAGCAACTGCGCTGGCGCTTAGCTGGAGTTGGGGATACCCACGACGCGCATGTGGGATTTTATGCAGCGGCATCGATTGCGCCGTTTCGCTCTTGCGTCCGTGTTTGCCATTCTGCTCTGCCGCGATAGACGATGATCATCATCATCATTGCCTAAGCCTTTTGGGCAATCAGTTGGGAGCGAGTCATGGCGGCGGAAATTGGGATGCGCCGGGTGTGCCTGATCATCGGAGCGGGCGAAGGCGTGGGCGGGGCGATTGCCAGGGCTTTCGCGGCTGACGGGTTTGCGGTCTGCGTCACGCGGCGCGCGCGAAATCTTTCGCAGCTGGACGAACTGGTAGCCGAAATCCGTGCAAGCGGCGGCGAAGCCCATGCATTCGGCGTCGATGCCCGATCTGAAGAAGAGACCGTTGCGCTGTTCGACCGGATCGAACACGATATTGGTCCGGTTGAGGTGGTGGTATTCAACATTGGTGCCAATGTCCGCTTTGGCATCCGCGAAACGACCACCCGCGTTTTTACGAAGGTTTGGGAAATGGCGTGCCTTTCAGGCTTTCTGGCCGGGCGAGAGGCTGCGCGGCTGATGGTGCCGCGCGGGCGCGGAACGATCTTGTTCACCGGGGCCACTGCCAGCCTGCGCGGCGGTATCGGTTTTTCGGCCTTTGCGGCGGCCAAGAGCGCATTGCGGGCGGTGGCGCAGAGCATGGCCCGCGAACTCGGGCCGCAAGGTATTCATGTCGTGCACGTGATCGTCGATGGTTCGATCGATGGCGTCTTTTCCCGTGCCAACATGCCCGACATTGAAGCGCGGTTGGAGCGTGACGAAGTCCTCAAGCCCGACGACATTGCCCGCAACTTCGTCTGGCTCCACCATCAGCCGCGATCCGCCTGGACTCATGAGATCGATTTGCGCCCGTGGCAGGAAACCTGGTAATGCGCGCGCCGCAGCCCGCTCCGATTATCGAGTTTGTTTTCGATTTCGCCAGCCCCAATGCCTATCTTTCGCACAAGGTGCTGCCGGGGATCGCCGCCCGTACCGGCGCTATGGTCAAGCTGGTACCATGTTTGCTGGGGGGTATCTTCAAACTCACGGGCAACCAGGCCCCGTTCAGTGCCTTTGGCCATATCAAAGGCAAGCTCGATTATGAGCAGCTAGAGCTCCGGCGCTTCGTGGCCCAGCATGGGCTGAGCCGGTTTGCGTCCAATCCCCATTTCCCGCTGAACACGCTGCTGATCATGCGGGGCCTGATCGCCGCGCAGCACGCCGGGGTGGCCGAGGCCTATCTGGAGGCTGTGCTGAGCGGGATGTGGGAAGCTGGCCGCAAGATGGACGATCCCGAGGTGGTGCTGGCCGTGCTCGATGCGGCGGCCCTCGATGGCGGTGCGCTGCTCGAGGCGACGCAAGCCCCGGCTGTGAAGGCCGAACTTGTCGCCAACACCGAAGCCGCCGCAGCGCGCGGGGTGTTTGGGATTCCGACCTTTTTCGTGAATGACGAAATGTTTTTCGGCAAGGAACGACTGGGACAGCTTGAAGCGTGCTTGACCACGCGCGCCTGAGGCAAGTTCAGGATTTTGCCTGATAATCCAGATTGGCGAGCGTCAAGCCGCCACTGGCACTTCGTTCCAGCGCGCGGTCAGGATGTCTTTCATCGCGGCCTGTTGCGCGCAGTTCACGAACCACCGATCCATGCAGCGTTGCCACGTATCGAGCGAAGTAACCGAATCGAGTTCGCGTAATTTGATCATGCATTCACGCGCTTCATCTTCGCGCTGCAGATAAGTCAGGGCGATCAATTGCCCGATGCAGATCGACGGATTGAGGGGATTGAGCCGCCAGCCCTCAGTATAACGCTCAAGCGCGGCGTGCCAGTTCTGGGCGCGCAATTGCCCGCTACCACGCCAGATATAGGATGCGAACAGCAGGTGCGAACCGGGTGCGACGCGCAATTCGGTGGCAAAGTGCGCCTCGGCCTCGTCGATCCGATCGAGCAGTGTGGCCGCCACCCCAGCCGAATAATGCGCCAGACCGCAGCTCGGGCTGATCTGGCAGGCGCGTTCGGCATGGAACAGAGCTTCTTCGGGGCGGCCAATGTAGTTATAAGCCTCGGACACATGCGCGAGCACAATGGCATTGTCAGGCTCAAGCGCGAGCGCGGTGTCGATGATACCGCGGATGCGCTTGATCTCGTCCGCACTGTCGGGCAGCAGCCACATGTAAATGGTCGCAGAGGCATCGGCCAGCATGGCGTGCGCGGTGCCGTAATCGGGCGCGATATCGACTGCCCGTTGTGCTTCGGCCAACGCTTGCAGCAATGTTTCGCCGGTAATGTTGCGGTATGCCGCGCTCGACCGGGTGATGCATTCCCACGCCGTCAGGTCGCTCGGTTTCTTGAGCACCCGCGCCATTTCGACCCGGGTCACTTGCGTGTGCAGGTGTGCTGCCACTTCGAGCACAAGGTCTTCTTGCAAATCGGCTAGCTCGGACAGCGGGCGCTCGAACTTCTGCGTCCACAGGATCGCACCGCCCGCAGCCTCGACCAGCTGCGCCGTAACCCGCAGCAGATTGCCGGCGCGACGGACATTGCCCTCCATGACATAGCGCACCCCCAGATCGTCCGCCATCGCGTGCAGATCGGGCAGGGCCCCGGTGCGGTAACGCGCGGTGGCCGAACTGGTAATGACCCTCAGGTTGACCCCTTGCGACAGGGCATCGATGATGTCCTCGACCATCCCGACCGAGAACACATCGTCTTCGCTTTGCCCCGAACGGTTGGCGAACGGCAGCACGGCCAGCGATGGAGCTTGACCGTGCTTGCCGCGACTGGGTGCAGAGCGCGGCGGAGCAGCGGGAGCGAGCAATGTCGGCTGCGGTTGCGGTGCCGCGACCGTGTCAGCCTCGACGAAGCGGCGGACGTCGGCCACAAACGCCTGCCACACGCGGTCACGGTCATCGCCTTGCCAGTGTGACAGCTCAGCGGTCTGAGTCAGCTCGAACATGATCGGGCGATCGCACGGCGCGATCATCGCCGGGACGAAAGTCTTGTTGCGGTCGGCCAAGGTCGCCTCGGAGCGCACCCAACGCGACACCACCGAGCGCGGCGACCACAGTACCACCACCGCTCTGGCCCCGCGCAGCGCGCTTTCGGTGACCTCATCATAGGCCTCGCCCGAACGCAACGCGGTATCCCACCACACGCTTAGCCCGGCGCGCTCAAAGCCTGCCGCGAACAACTTCGCGACCGGCTGGTCCTCGCGGTTGTAGGAGAGGAAGATCTGGCTCAAGCGCGGTTCGGTCCTAAGCTTGCCACAGCACTAGGCCGGGCTGGATCGTCATGTCGTATTCGAACTCGGCCCCCAACACAGTCTGCTGCGGTGCAATCCCGAAATCGGCGGCAACGGGCGAACTGGCCAGATCGGCCAGTACCATCGCATATTCGGTCAGATGCGGGGCCGAGTCAAAGCGGGTAATTTCTCCCATGGTTTGGGTAATAGCCTGATAGCACGCGCGGGTGCCATCGGCCACATCGCGGAACTGTTTGAGGAACAGCTGCGGCACGCGTTCATGCAGCAGATCGCTTAGCAGATCCTCGGTCAGGCCCAGGCTGGCGTGCCAGTCACGTTCATCGGCGGCGATCAGATCGAACAGCTGCCTGGCCCCGCCGGCAAAGGTTTCCACCGCCATGGCCAGGGGGCTGGGCTGGCTGGCGGTCGGGGTCAGCGTAAGCAGCCGCTCATACCGTTCCTGACTGGCTGTCCCAAACACTTTGGTAGCAAACAGGTCAACTGCCAGGGTCTGATCGTGGCCCGCATCGCCGGGCAGGGCGATGTGCCCGGCCTGCTTGAAATAGCCGAAGATCTCACGCCCGGAGGCGATCGCCACCGGGTTGTTGAGCACCAGATAGGGCATCGCCATAGCCAAGGCGACTGCGACGCTTTTCCCGTCCCGCTCTTCGATGCGTACTGCCGGGATCCAGAAGGTCAGCTCGCGCTCGGCCGACCAGCCCATCTGCGGCGCATCGACAAACCGTCCGGTCCCGATATCGACCACGCTCATCATCATATACGATGACAATGGCAACACCCGCACCGCGCCATTGCTGGGCGTATCGAACATCGCCTGGCACCAGGCGGTCATCCTGGCGCGGTCGGCCTTGAGCATGAACGCCCACATTTTGGTCTGATTGAGCGTGATCGGGCCGGGATAATTGGCCACCCCGGGGTGTTCAACGAACTTTGGTAACTGCGCCATTTCGGGTGACCTTTCACTGTACAGCGCGGCATCGATCCGCGGAATAGTGTGCGGGAAGCCCGAGATTGCGCGGGCGGCGAGCTTACCCGAAATCGTTGTCGCCTCGAACGAGCCGAGGTTCTGACCATTGCGGATCCAGTCGCCGGTGAGATAGAGGTTGGCATAGGTCGAACCGTCGGCGCGCAGCCGGGCCTTGGTGCTGTCCGCGACGGTCAGCGTGTAGCGCTCACCCGGGTCGATGTTGATGCGGTTGTAAGTGCTGGCCAGCGTCCCCGCCTTCGGCCCGCCCTTGCCAAAGCGCTTGGACCAGAACACCTGCACATCGCTGTCGAGATAGGTTTGCGCCGAAGCATCAGCCAGCGCCTGCTGCTCGGCCGGATAGCCCACTTCACTGGCGGGCGGGGGATATGGCGGGCACGGCATCGGGCCGCAGGCAATCTGCTCGCCCAGCACGCCGGCGCTGGCCGGCCAGCACTCGGTCGCGAGCACGGCGGAAATGTCGGCCCATGAATTGAGGTTGGTTTCGTCGAACCCGCCGACCATCGCCGGATCGTCCCAGCCCAGCCCCTGCTCGTTGACCGTGGTCCAGGTCTGCAAGCTTTGCGTCGCAACGGTTTGCAGCGCGGACTCCATCGCTTGCCACGCAGGCTTTTGCGCGATCAGCTGCGCACAGATATCGCGGTGCGCGGCGGGCGGGATCGCCAGCACCAGCAGGTCGTAATCCTGCCCAGCAGTTAACTTCGTGGGCTTCAGTGCGTCGGGCCAGGTGGTCCATTTCGATTCGAGATTGGCCCCGCTGGCTTCAAGCGCCGTTCCGTCTTTCAGCTGCCCGTAGAGTGGACGGTCCGGCCAGACCCGCTGCCCGCTGGGCAAGGTGAACAGCGGATCGTATTTTGCTGTCGCCAATTCGACCTGCCGCCCGATCTTGACGCTGGCGATCTGCGCGCCGCCCGGATCGGGCACCAGTTCGTCGACCCGCGAGAAGAATTCGAACTTGACCCCGCGCGCCTTGAGCACGTCATACAGCGGCTGGATGATCAGATCGCCGGTCGCGGTGTTGAACTTCCAGATGATCGAGCCTTGGTAGGTCGCGGTGTTGATCAGACTGAGGAACAGCGTCCCGGCCTCGACGTTGCCGTAATGCCGCCAGTCGCCACCGGGATAGGCAAAGATCAGGTCATACAGCGCCCGCACGAGCGCCGAATCGATCGTCGCCTCGCCCGCCCCATGCGCCTTCAGCCAAACGCGGTAGTCCAGGTGATTGACCCGCTCGAGATTGGCCGCCGGATCAAGCAGTAGTCCATCGCGCAAACCCGCGATAAGGTTGGTAAGGCCCAGATCGAGCATGATCCACAGTCGCCGCAGCTCGGTGTTGCCGGCCAGCGACTGCGCAATCCGCAGCCCGATCCGTACCCGGGCCCCGTGCAGCAGGTCAGCCAGCGTCTCGTGATCGGCGCGGTCGTGCAGCGAGGGGTCTGGATCGAGCCGGTTGATCAATTCGATTGCAGCGCGCAGCAGATCGAGCCCCACCGCTTGAACCTCGCGCCCCAGCCAGCCGAGCACGCGGTCAAACAGTCGCCGCCACCACGGGGCATCAGCTTGACCCGCAATAACTGCGGCATGCGGTCCCTGCAGCTGGTGCAGAATGTATTCGATCGCCTGGACAATGCGGCCAATCAGGCTGGGCGGCGGGTCAATCCCGGGGGTGCCCGGGAATACTGGCAGATTGAATACCCACGGGATCCATTGCCCGTCTACCTCTTCCATCAGGCTCATCGCCGGGGTCTGGGTATAGCCTTGCCGCCAATCGGGAAACGGGGGGTGGGCGGCTTCGGCATAGAGCGCCTGGACCATGCCAAAGGCGTTGTCATACTGGCCCATGAACACATGCAGCCCGTGCTCCTGAATGCGCTGGTGCAGATCGGCGTTGCGCCCGGTGGCGCACTTACCGCCCAGCCGCCAGCCCAACTGGTAAACAGTGACCTCATACTGGTCTTGCTGCTCGGGCGCAGTCAGGTTGAACGCGGTGACCAATCCTGACAGACCGCCGCCCAAGATGCTGACTCTGGTCTTCCCCACGCTGCATCTCCTCCAGCCGCAGCTGGGTGGAAGCGAACCCTGCAGTGACAAACGGTATTTTTGCCTATGAGTCCACCGATTCGCGGCCATCATGGTGCGGCCACAACGGCAGATCGGGATTGCGGGCAAACAGGATGAAGGCCGCGAACAGGAACGGGATGCCCATCGCAAACGGCGAGATCAGATGGATATCGCCGACCTTGGGATTGCCCAGCCAGGTATCGACAAAGGCCATCGAACCGAAGGCCAACACGGGCAGGACCGCCATCAGCTTGGTTTGCCCGCCGCGCCACGGCTGATGCGCAATCCGCCGCTCGATCAGGCGGTAAGCCAGGAAGACGACAAATGCGGTGAGTATCCAACCGCGATAATTGAGCAGCGGCACGCCGAAATGCTCGCCGCCCTTGACCCAGACCCACGCCGGATGCCCAATCACGTTTTCGTCAAGCACGGTCGGCAAGCAGGCGATCGATCCGGTGTGGCAGGGGTGAAAGCTCATGATCGGGTCCATCGTCAAGTCCCATGAGGTCATCACCAAGGCGCTCAGCGCTGAAACCCACAGCAGCCACGCGGTGCCCTCCTGCTCTCCCACCGGTTTGCCCTCAGCCAGCAGGTTGGTTACCACGTAGCTGGGATAAAACATCATGTACCAGGCAAACGGGATCAGCGCCGGGATGGTCCCGAACAGCTTGGGTCCGAGCAGACCGGTGTAATAATACGGACCAAAAATCAGCCCGGTTTTCTGTCCGACAAATTCGGCACAAAACGACACGACGGTGCACAGCAGCATTAACACCAGCGCCCGCGCCCAGCCGAGCATGATCACCGAATGGACAAATGTGAACAGCGCAAAACCCGGAACCAGGATTGACCAGGGCAGTCGCTCGATCGGCATGTCGAACCCGCCGGTGCTAATCCCGGCGTAGAAAATCCACGCTACCAGCACCAGCAGGATCACCCAGACTGAAGCCGGGACGCGGGCGAAGAACTGCTGGAAGCGATTTAGCAAGGTACTGTCCCCCCGGTCAGTCAAATGTGCCGCGATAATCCCGCGCCGCGAGCGGCAATGCAAGCGATTTGCGGACTACACCAGCCCGCTGCGAAATTGTGCGAGCCGCCGCACCGCTTCGCCCAGCACCGCCTCATCTTTGGTGAAGCATAGCCGCAAGTATCCGGTTTCGGCGTTCTGCGCGTAAAACGCGGAGACCGGAATCGCGGCTACTCCGGCTTCGCGCACCAGCCGTTCGGCCAGCATGGCATCGTCCGCCGGCAGCCCCGAGGCGGCCAGATCGAGCGTGATGAACCAGGTGCCGCTGGCGGGCAGCACAGCAAACCCGGCGGCCTCCAGCGCGCTCACCAGCCGCGCCTTGAGCCCGGCATAGCGCGCCCGGTGCGCATCGAACCAGGCACTGGGCAAAGCCAAGCCCGCCAATGCGGCCCACTGCAGCGCGGGCGGGGTGGTGAAGGTCAGGAACTGGTGGCGAGCGGCAATCCGGGCAGCGAAATCCGGCGCTGCGACCGCCCAGCCAACTTTCCAACCCGTCATCGAGAAGATCTTGCCCGCTGATCCGATCTTGACTGCGCGGTCCGCCAGCGATTGGACCGCCAGCGGTGACATATGCGGGGTATCATCGAACACCATCGCCTCCCACACTTCATCGCACAGCACCCACAGGTCATGCGCCGAAGCCAGTGCGCCAATGGCTTCGAGTTCGGCGCGGGTGAGCATCGTCCCGAGCGGGTTGTTGGGCGTGTTGAGCACAATTCCGCGCGTCTTTGGTCCGATCGCGGCGGCCAGTGCATCAAGCGGCAGCGTCCAGTGCGGCGGGGTCAGGCTGATCAACTTGGCGGTGCCACCGGCCCATTGCACCAAGGGCAGATACGCATCGTAGAGCGGCTGGACCAGCACCACCTCGTCACCCAGCGCGATCAGCGCCAGCAGCGTCGCCGCCAGCGCTTCGGTTCCGCCCGAAGTGACGACAACATTGTCGGCGCTCAGCTCAAGGCCTTGTGTGCGTTGATAATAGGCGGCCACGCCACTGCGCAGTTCGGGCAGTCCGCGCATGGGCGGATATTGGTTCGAACGCTCGGCCAAGGCGGCTTGCGCGGCGTGGATCAGTTCCTGGGGCTCGGGCAGTTCGGGAAAACCTTGCCCCAGATTGATCGCGCCATGTGCGCGGGCCAGACCCGACATATGCTCGAAGATGGTAGTGGTTGGGGCGGTCATCGCCGTCAGCCTAACCGGACAGCTGCGAACTGGCTAGGCTTTGCCCGCGCTGCCGCTGGGCACAGGCTTCAACCGGATCAGCGGGATCAGCAGTGCCGCCAGCAGCAACAGCCCGATCGCCGCGATCTGCGCCGCCCAATATCCCCCGTACCGGTCATAGCTCAGCCCGGCGCCAACCACCCCGGCCGCGGTGCCGATCCAGCCGATCCCGTGCAGCGAGCCAAAGATCGCGCCATATCGCGCCACATCAAAGCGGTGCGCGACGAAATAGGCGAATATTCCGATGTCAGCGCCTTGCAATACGCCGATCAGTCCGACCGCGAGCATTAGCGGCAGGAAGCTGCCATGCTGGGTCAACAACAGCACAAAGCCAAGGGTCGGCAGTGCATTGAGCAATGCTGCCACCAATCGCGGCTCAAACCGGTCCAGCAGCCAGCCCCCGCCCAACTTGCCGATAAATTGCCCGGCGGCGAAACTGGAGATCCCCAGCGCCGCTGACGCCGGTGACAGCCCGCGCTCCTGCAGCATCGGGGAAAGCTGGCTGATCGCAGCGGCGGTGGCGATCGAGGCGCAGACATTGGCGGCCACCAGCACCCAAAAATCACGGTTGTGCAAGTAATCGCGGTTGCTCGGCCCGGCGGCGGCCAGCCCGCGGGTCGAGGCATTGCGGGGCATCAGGGCCAATACTGCCGGCAGCCCCAACACCAGCGCAAACCCGGCCAGAACCAGAAAGCCAGAACGCCAGCCTTGCGCCGCAATCACGGTCTGCAGCCACGGCGGCACGAATACTGTGGTCAGCGAGATGCCGGTCCCGACCAGACCCAGCGCCAGTCCGCGATTACGGGTGAAATGCGCGTTGACCGGACGGGTCAGCAGCACCGAAGCACTGCCCCCACCGATGAACCCGATCAATGCAGTGCCCAGCGCCAATGCGGTAAAGCTGTCAGCCCAACGCCATAGCGCGATTTCGGTTGCAACCATGGCCAAGGTGCAGGCCAGGAACAGACGGTGAAATCCCAGCCGGTCGGCCAGCCGCCCGATCAACGGGGCGCCCAGTGCGGCAGTAATTATCATCGACTGGATTATTCCTCCTTGGCCGCGCGTCAGGTGCAGGTCTGCGGCCATCGGCAGCACAAACAGGTTGAAAGTGTAGAACAGCAGCGAAATACCAGTGGCATTGGCCAGCGCGGCCGCAGCCACGATCCGCCAACCGTCGGTCCATTCGCCGGACTTTGCAGGGGCGTGCATTAGCCCGGCTCAGGCCTCCACCGCAAAGCTGATTTCGGCATGTGCGATCAGCCGTTCGACCAGCGCTTCGCCGAGCAGAGCCCCGGGAGTCGAGACCCCGCCGCCCGCCTGGCAATCGAGCAGTGCGATCCCGGTTTCGGCGATCATCCGGCTGGTCGATCCATAACCCGGATCGTAGCGGCCTTTGACCCCGTAGCGCAGCGACTTGCCATCGGGGTATTCGCCGATGAACAGCACGTCGTAATGCCCGGCTTGGCGCTCTTCTGCGCTGGGCCCTTCGCCGGGCTTGGGCGGCTTGGCGCCAAACGGGTTCTTGAGCATCTCACCCACCGCATGCGCCGCCTTCTGGCCCAGTTCACCCGCGCTGGTCAGCATCATCTCGTCATACTTGAAGTCTTCGCCATAGGGATGACCGAGCAGGAAATTGGTGCGGTGGACATTCTTGCTGTTGATTGTCGCCATGATAAACGGCGCGGCCCATTTGCCCACGCTGTCCTCGTATTCCGGGATCAGTCCCATCGGCTGGCTCGGCCCTTCGAACCCCGGGGTCAGTCCGAACGGGCTGCGCAGGATCGGGATTAGTTGGGGGTTGCGCGCGGCCGCTTTCATCGTCTCGGTCAAGCTGGCAGCGGTTCCGCCGCTGAAGCTGCCCTGCATCGCACGGATCCGGCCCTTGACCCGCGGCGCCGGCCGGCCGAACCGCGCCACGGCTTCCTTCTGCAGCATCAGCACGCCCAGATCAAACGGGATCGAATCGAACCCGGATGAGAATGCGATCCGCGCGCCCGAAGCCTTGGCCGCGTCGTGGTAACGATCGATCATCTCGCGCATCCAGCCCGGCTCGCCGCACAGGTCGGCATAGTCGGTCCCGGCTTCCACGCAGGCCTTGACCAGTGGCTCACCGTAAAGCTGATACGGGCCAACTGTGGTCAGGATCACCCGCGCGCTTTGCGCCAGCGCCGCCATGCTCGCAGGATCGTCCGAATTGGCCTCGATCAGCGGCGTATTACCGGGCGCACCGATCAGATCGCGGACTTGCGCCAGCTTGGCCTGATCACGTCCGGCCATGGCCCATGTGGGGCCAGTTCCCGCATAGTGCTGCGC
>JAYVML010000113.1:0-6166 GCA_043758955.1 Novosphingobium sp.
TGGCCGGATCCTGCCGGTCGGCGAGATCGGCGAGATCGTCACCCGCTCGTCGAATAACATGCTCGGCTATTGGAAACTGCCCGAAGCCACCGCCAGCACGATGGACGCGGGCGGCTGGATCGCCACCGGCGATATCGGCTATTTCGATATGGACGGCTACCTCTATATGTACGACCGAGCCAAAGACATGATCATCACCGGCGGCGAGAACGTTTATCCCGCCGAGGTTGAAAGCGCGATCTACGGCCATCCCGATGTGCTTGAGGTGGCAGTGATCAGCATTCCCGACGCGAAATGGGGCGAGGCGGTCAAGGCGGTCTGCGTGCCCAAACCCGGCCAAATGATCGATCCCGACAGCGTGATTGCATGGACGCGGAGCCGCATCGCCGCTTTCAAGGTGCCCAAAAGCGTTGACGTGATCGCCGCGCTGCCGCGCAACCCCAGCGGGAAAATCCTGCGCCGAGCCTTGCGCGAACCCTATTGGGCTGGGCGCGAACGACAGATTAATTGAGAGGAACAACACCAATGTCCGACCCCCTTCCCGGCGCGCAGGCGCATATTGCAGACGCGCTAAAGCTCTGCGCCAAGATTGACGATCTGCCAGCCGATACCCCGCTGATGCCGATTGCCAAGGTCGGCGTTATCGGTGCGGGCACGATGGGTGGGGGGATTGCGATGAATTTCTTGACCGCCGGAATCCCGGTGACGATTGTCGAGCGCGAGCAGGCGGCGCTCGACAAGGGTGTGGCGACGATGGCCAAGAATTACGAAGCCAGCGTCAAGCGCGGAAGGATCGAACCGGCGGTGGCCGAGGCCGCAATGGCTGCACTGACCCCCAACCTGACCTTCGACGCGCTGGCCGATTGCGATCTGGTGATCGAGGCGGTCTACGAATCGATGGACGTAAAGCAGGACGTGTTCGGGCGGCTTGACGCCGTGGTCAAACCCGGCGCGATCCTCGCGAGCAACACCAGCTATCTTGATGTCGACGCAATCGCAGCCGCGACCAAGCGACCCGAAGCGGTGCTGGGGATGCACTTCTTTTCGCCCGCCAACATCATGAAATTGCTCGAAGTGGTGCGCGGCGCCAAGACCGGCGCGAGCCAGCTCGCCACCGTGATGCAGCTCGCCACCACGATCCGCAAAGTCCCGGTCGTCTCGGGCGTGTGCCACGGGTTTATCGGCAACCGGATGCTGGCCAAGCGGCAGGAACAGGCCAATGCGCTGCTGATGGAGGGCGCGGCTTACTACGATATCGATCAGGTGCTGCTCGATTTCGGCTTCCCGATGGGGCCGTTCCAGATGGGCGACCTGGCCGGGCTCGATATCGGCTGGCACCGCGATCCCAGCAAAATCACCACGATCCGCGAGGCGCTGTGCGCCAAGGGCCGCTGGGGGCAGAAAACTGGCAAAGGCTTCTATGATTACGACGAAAGTCGCCAACGCAGTCCCTCAGCCGAAGTGCAAGAAATCATCGCTGAGTTCGCCGCCAAATCGGGCACCGCCCAGCGCGAAGTGAGCAAGCAGGAGATTTTCGAGCGGCTGCTCTATCCGATGGTCTCCGAAGGCGCGCTGATCCTCGACGAAGGCATCGCCCAGCGCGCCAGCGACATCGATCTGGTCTGGCTCAACGGCTATGGCTGGCCGGCCTGGACCGGCGGGATCATGTACTGGGCCGATCACGAAGGGCTGGACAAGATCGCCGCCGGGCTGAAGTCGCACGGGCTGCCGGTGGCGCCGTTGCTGGCAAAACTTGCGGGGGCTGGCGGGAAGTTCAGCGGCTAATCCTTACCGCGCCGCCGGGATGCACTGTTCGCGCGGGAGGCCCTTGAAGCTGACGCAGTTGTAAAGAACGATCTCGGCCCCGCCGGGATCGCGCGAATAGCTGAACTGGAGGGTCTTGCGTGCAAGTGCCGGGAGCGGAAAGGCGGCAGGGATTTGTGCGCGGTTGTTCCAGCCCATCACCCGGCATGTGCCCGCATTCGTGCACAGCGTCTTGGCCATTGCCAAGGCCGATGCCGCCCCGGCGCGCGGGTTGATCACCACGAAATTGGCCTTGCCTGAGGGCAGCCGCATCACCACTTGGCCGCCGCTGATTTTGGGGGTGTCTTTGGGCAGCACGGCAATCGCGAGCGACGCGTCAGCATCGCCCGGTTCGGGCAGCCCGCTGGCCGATACCCCCTCCCCCGGCCCGGCCATCAGCGCAGCAAATGAGGCTTCGCCGCCGCGATAGCTTTGCCACGATTTGCTGGTCCCCCACTCGCCCGGCCAGCGAAAAAACAGATGCGTTTCGACTTGCGCGAGTTTTTGCAGCTGCGGGCTCCAGCTGGGATAGACCCAATCAGTGTGGTAATGCGTCGCGGTGCCGACCGCTGCATAGACTGCGCCGCCCAGCGCCTCATCCGCCCGCCGCCGGGCCGCCGCCCACGCCGCATCGCCGTAACGCCGGGTCAGCGAGCCATCGCAAGTAAAGGTGAACTGGCATCCGGTTTGCCGCTGCGATCCTTCGAACACCACCCCGCAGACGGTCTTGGCAAAGGCTGGGTGGCGCACCCGGTTGAGGATCACTTGCATCACCGCGCGCTGGCCGGGGTCGGTATTGCCCGCCTCGGCCATGGCAGCCAAGGCGAGGCAATCGCGCGCATTGCTGCGATCAGCGCTCGACCCGACGAACTTGAACGGGGTCGCGGGTGCAATCGGCCCGGCGAAGAATGCATCGCGCAAGTTACTGGCGCGGGCCCGATCCATTTGGTCGGCGGATAGAGTGGGCGGGCCCATGGCACCCGTCAGCAGAGGGGCCTCCTCGGGTTTCCCGGGCAGCGCCGCCAGCTGCGCGGCGATCAGATCGCGATGCGTGGACATGGGCGGATTGAAGTTCTGGCAGACCAGCGCGAACAGGAATATCGGCAGCAGCGCCAGCAGCGCAATCGTCATCCGGTGGATCAGCGGATCGTCCATCGCGCTGTGCCAATACCGCCCGCCTGAATCGTTCACGCGCGGCCGCTGTCGGCCGCGATCGCAAATCCGAGCCGGGGGAAGTGAACTATGACATCGCCCAGCTCTGGATCGCTGCGGAGGAGCGATAGTTGATGTTCGCTCGCCCCGACCAGCGTGCCGCGCACCTGATCGCGGCCATAATCGTCGGCGGAAATCGCCACTTTCTTGCCGATCAGCGCGTCAGGTTTGGAGTCTTCAGCGAGCGCCTCCGGACTGGCGTCACGGGCAATCGCCAGCGCTTCGGCCCGCGGCACCTCTGATCGCTGCCCATGACCGATTCCGCGCACGCGCTCCATCCACCCTGAAATATGCAGCAGTGTTTCAAATATCGTGGCGGCGGGCGGGTAGGCAGATCGGATGAACCACAGGTTATAGTAAGCATTGGCATCTACCAGTCCCGGCCGGTCGCCGGTCAGGAACGCGCGGCCTCGCTGAGCTGTTCAGACAGCAATGCCGCGTGTGCGCGCAATTGCATGGTCATATGCGGAACGGCGGCGCGCATCGCCGACGTATCGAACGGCCGCCCGGTCAAGGCTTCACGGTCCTTGATAAACGCGGCGGGCACCTGATCGCCCAGTCCGCCAAAGATGATCGTAACCGCGGCCATGAACACCGTGCGGTCGGTCCATAGGGCAGTGGCATGGCCCAGCCCAACGTCGCCGCCAGGAAACAGCGTGAGGGTAGGAAAGCGGCGTTCCAGTTCGCGGACAATCAGCTGGCTGTCGCAGTAAATGTCCGCGCCGATCTGCATGACCGGAATGCGGCGATAGCCCCCGGTTAGCGCGATCAGTTCGGGCTTGGGCATAATCACCGGCTCGTCCACCGCGCTCCAGTCGAGACCTTTGATCCCGAGACACACTCGCACCTTTTCGGAGAACGGTGAGCTGTCGTATTGGTGGAACAGGATGTCGGACATTCCCAACCCGTTGCACAATTTAGCCTCCGGGGCGAGCATGGCGTGCGATTTTTCAGCTTTCCGGTGCTTTTGTGTGAATTGGGCCGCAGACATGATTCTGCAGTGCTATTTAAGTTGCGATGCTTTCGTTTGCTTCCTTCGCCGATTGGTCGACCGCCACTGCGGTGCCCACCCGCCTTGCCGAACCGTTCGATGGCGGCAGGTTCGGCTGGAGCGGCGAGCGCGATGCCCGTTTCTATGTCCGCCGCAGCGCGCTGTTGCTGGCGATCGTTGCAGCGCACCTGCTGATTCTGTGGCTCGCACTACTATTGACGGGGTTCACCGGCCGCTTGCCTCCCCGAGCCAAAACTCTGGCGGTATTCGATGTGTCAGACGTGGAAACGCCCGATGCCCCCGCCAAGCCGGCCGAACATGTGCAGGTTAGCAAGATCAGGCCGCAACTGCTCGTGCCCACCACCATTACAATCGATGCCCCGCCCGCGTCGGCAGGATCAGGCACTGGCCAGGGTTGCGGGATGGCCGGCGTGCTGGCCAAAGGCATCAGCGAAAATCCCGAGGCGATGGCCGCAGTGGCGGCACTCCCCCGCGATGTACGCAGCGATGCCGATGCGGTGATGTTATGGAACGGGACTTGGTTGAATACCGGCCATTCGGCGGCACTCGCTGGTGTACCGCTGGTATCGGCCATGACAGGGCAGGATCCGGTCGCGGTGCTCAAAACCGTAATTCTGGCGACGCTGGCCGCTGCACCGGCTGAATGCCGCGAGGTCGAATCGCTTGGGCCGCAATTGATCGCGGTAGCCGAACCGGGCCGGACCACCATGCTGGTGATCGGTTCGGGTGCGTGGCGCTGGGCAAGCCTGGTGGAGCCGGCAGTCGATCCGCTTGCAACGCCGGGTGCGGATCAAACCGTAGCCGACGGCCGGTTCGCAGCAGCGCCGACCGGGAACTGAATAGCGGTGACCAGCCGGGCGCCGTCGCTGCGGCCCAGCTGGATGATCACATCGATCACTGATCGAATATAGCCGATCATTTCGCTGCGCCGCAGATCGCTGCCCGATTGTCCGGCAATCAGCGCCAGTTGCTCGACCGCGCCATCTGGCGAATTGGCATGGACCGTCGTGATCGAACCGGGGTGACCAGTGTTAACCGCGCGCAGGAAACTCAGCGCCTCCACCCCGCGAATTTCGCCCATGATGATCCGGTCGGGGCGCAGCCGCAGCGCCGCTTCGAGCAAATCTGCGGCGCTGACCTCTGCTTCGCCCAGCCGCCCGCGCACCGCCACCAGACCCACCGCATTGGGATGCGAAAGCTGGATTTCGGGGGTGTCCTCGATCAGCACCAGTCGTTCTTCGCGCGGTGCCTCCTTAAGCAAAGCGTTGAGTAGCGTGGTTTTGCCGGTGGCGGTGCCGCCGGATATCAGGATCGATTTGCGCGCGATCACTGCACCTTTCAGGAACCCGGCGACGTTACCCGCAGCAAGCTGCGCGGCGAGCGCCTGATCGGTCGTCTGCTGCGCCAGCGCTGCATCGCCCAGCCGGGCAAAGGCCCCGGCGGCGAGGTAATCGTTCAAGGTCAGATCGGGCAACACGTGCTTGCGGATCGCGACCACCACGTGCCCGCGCGTGGCTGGCGGCGCACAGACCTGCACGCGGGCCCCGCCGGGCAGCGTGGCCGCGAGCAGCGGATGTTCACGGCTGATCCCTTGATCAGAGGACGCCGCGATCTGGCGGGAGAGCCGCCACAGCGCCGCATCGTCGAGCTGGGGATTATCGTGCCGCTCGATCCCGGCGCTGGTTTCCAGCCACAATTCGCCGGGCCGATTTATGTAGAGATCGGTAACGTCGCTGCGCCGCAGCGCCTCTTCGAGCGGCGCCAGAAACGCGCCCAGAAACACCTGCGCTTGTGCGGTCATTTGCGGACCGGGCCGACGGCGGTGAAATCAAGGTCGCGCGCCACGAAGATCAACACCAACGCGCCTTGCTGGGTTTTGATCGTCGGCGGAATATCGGTGCCCTTCAGCGCTTGACCGGCCAAATTGGTTGCCTCGTTGCTGGTTGAAACCACCACTGCCGAGCCGCGCGAGAGCGAGGCGGTAAGCGCAGAGATCCCGCCGGTGAGCACCGAGAGCAGGATCGCGCCGCCAAAGCGCTGGAGGAAGTGGCGGTTGACCTTGCCGTTCAGCCCCCCGCGGCCCAGTTCGTCAACCGCTGGTGAGCCAAGCGAGATGGATACCCCGTCAGGGCGGATCAA
>JAYVML010000114.1:0-2811 GCA_043758955.1 Novosphingobium sp.
AAACCCAGGAGAAGGGCGATCCCTCGCCCACTGCCGGGTTCCAACGGGTGATCCAGCGCGCGATCCTGCATGTACAATCTTCGGGCAAGGATACCGTAACCGGCGCCAACGTGCTGGTCGCGCTGTTCTCTGAGCGCGACAGCTATGCGGTCTATTTTCTCCAGCAACAGGACATGACCCGGCTCGACGCGGTCAGCTATATCAGCCACGGGATCGGCAAGGGCGGCAAGCGGATCGAAGACCGCTCGCCCAAGGGGGTCGAGAGCGAGGCCCCGCTGGCCGAAGAAAAGTCTGCAGCCAAGGACGGCAAAAAGGATTCCGCGCTCGACCAGTTCTGCGTCAATCTCAACGAGAAGGCGCTGGCGGGCAAGATCGATCCGCTGATCGGGCGCGGGCCTGAGGTAGACCGCACGATCCAGATCCTGTGCCGCCGCAGCAAGAACAATCCGCTCTACGTTGGCGATCCCGGCGTGGGCAAAACCGCGATTGCCGAAGGCCTCGCGCGCAAGATCATCGAGGGCGAAGTGCCCGAAGTGCTGACCAATGCGGTGATTTATTCGCTCGACATGGGCGCGCTGCTGGCCGGCACGCGCTATCGCGGCGATTTCGAGGAACGGCTGAAGCAAGTTGTGAACGAATTGGAGAAGATGCCCGATGCGGTGTTATTCATCGATGAGATCCATACCGTCATTGGCGCCGGCGCAACCAGTGGCGGGGCGATGGATGCCTCCAATCTGCTCAAGCCAGCACTCAGCGGCGGCTCCATCCGCTGCATCGGTTCGACCACGTACAAAGAGTTCCGCAACCACTTCGAAAAGGATCGCGCGCTGCTGCGCCGGTTCCAGAAGATCGACGTCAACGAGCCGACGGTCGAGGACACGATCAAGATCCTCAAGGGACTGCGCAGCGCGTTCGAGGACCACCACAAGGTCAAATACACGCCCGAAGCGATCAAGACCGCGGTTGAGCTGTCAGCGCGCTATATCAACGACCGCAAGCTGCCCGACAAGGCAATCGATGTGATCGACGAGGTCGGCGCGATGCAGATGCTGGTGCCGCCTTCGAAACGCAAGAAGGTCATCACCGCGCGCGAAATCGAAGCGGTTATCGCGACAATGGCGCGCATCCCGCCCAAGTCGGTCAGCTCGGATGACCGGGCGGCGCTGGAGCACCTCGCCCGCGATCTGAAACGGGTGGTGTTTGGCCAGGATCAGGCGATCGAAGTGTTGTCTTCCGCGATGAAGCTTAGCCGCGCGGGCCTCCGCGATCCCGAAAAGCCGATCGGCTCGTTCCTGTTCTCCGGCCCGACCGGGGTGGGCAAAACCGAGGTCGCCAAACAGCTGGCCGCCATCATGGGCATCCCGATCCAGCGGTTTGATATGTCCGAATATATGGAACGGCATTCGGTCAGCCGGCTGATCGGCGCGCCTCCGGGTTATGTCGGCTACGATCAGGGCGGGCTGTTGACTGACGCCATCGATCAGCAGCCGCACTGCGTCCTGCTGCTCGACGAAATCGAAAAAGCGCATCCCGATCTGTTCAACATCCTGCTGCAGGTGATGGATAACGGGCGGCTGACCGATCACCACGGCAAGACGGTCGATTTCCGCAATGTGGTGTTGATCATGACCACCAACGCCGGGGCGAGCGACATGGCGCGCAACGGCATCGGGTTCGGCGACGTGTCCAAGGCCGACGCCGGGGACGAAGCGGTAAAACGCATGTTCAGCCCCGAATTCCGCAACCGGCTCGATGCCACGGTGCCGTTCGCGTACCTTGGCACCGACGTGGTGGGCCGGGTGGTCGAAAAATTCGTGCTCCAGCTTGAGCTGCAATTGGCCGATCAGAACGTCCACATTCAGTTCGATAGCGATGCCCGCGAATGGCTGGCCGCGCGCGGATATGACCGCATGTATGGCGCCCGGCCGATGGCGCGGCTGATCCAGGACAAGGTCAAGCAGCCCCTCGCAGAGGAGCTATTGTTCGGCAAGCTGCGCTACGGCGGCGAGGTCCATGTCACGGTTAAGGCCAATGACACCGGCGAACGCGCGCTCAACTTCGAGCTGACCCCGGCCCCGCCCAAGCTTGATCGCAAGGCCAAGAAAGCGGCGGCCGTGGCAGAGGCTGAGGCGTCGTCGGCCAAACCCAGACCCAAGCGCAAGCCCAAGGCTGCCAGCGAGCCGAGCAACGATAGCGACTAGCGTAAAACTGGCCCGATGGTTCCGCTGAACAGCGCCGCATGGTGCTTGGCGTTTTCGACGTAGTGCGCCACGCCCATTTGCAGTCCGGCGATCATCCGGTCGTCGAGTTCGCGCATGAAGGTCGCTGGACGCCCGCTCCACAATTGGCGCGCCGGGATACGCTTGCCGGGCGCTAGCAAGGCGCCGGCGGCGAGCATCGCCTCGGCCTCGATCACGCAGCCGTTCATTGTCTGCGCGGCGAACCCGACAAACCCTTTGTCTTCAATTACCGTGCCGTGGATCATCGCCATGTGCCCGATCAGCACATCATCGCCGATCAATGTAGGATAGCCGCCGGGCGCCCCCGGCATCGGGCCGTCGCAGTGAATCACGCTGCCATCCTGCACGTTGGACCGCGCGCCAATCACGATCCGCGTAACGTCGCCGCGCAGCACGCAATTATACCAGATCGACGCCTCGGGCCCAATCTCGACGTCGCCGATGATTCGGCAGCCCGGCGCGATAAACGCGCTGTCATGGATCCGCGGACTCTTCCCGTGGATCGCGACAATGGTGGTGTCGGGCCGGTGGATCATCAGCGCATCCCCAAGAAGTTATGCCAGGTTACATA
>JAYVML010000115.1:0-2285 GCA_043758955.1 Novosphingobium sp.
TTCAAGCGCGACCATTACTCCATTGCCGACCGTGGCGGCCTGACCATCAAATGGCACAGTGGCGGCAATTCCCGCGCTGCCACCCGGCGTGCCCCAGGCGATGAAACTATCGAACTCCATCATCCGCCCGGTGCCCATTTCAGCCGCGAGCGCATCATAGAACTTCGCGGCGCGCGGCAAGTCATTGGTGCCGACAGTTACATATCCGATCATAGCGTTCTCCCTCGAATCGATGATAGAACATTAGAGGAACATCAAAGTTCCGGCAAGGGTGCGCAAGTGGTTTTCAGCCAAGCCAGCGCTGGCCCGTCCAGTTGCGGCGCCAGCACCGCCTCAACCTGCGCATGATAGCCATTCCACCACGCCACCTCGTCGCCAGTGAGTAGGCTTTCGTCCACCAAAGTCCGATCGATCGGGGCAAATGTCAGGGTTTCGAATCCGAAATAATCGCCCTCCGCCCCCGCCAGTGCGCGCGGTTCGACCAGCACCAGATTTTCGATTCGGATGCCGTATGCGCCCGCTTTGTAATAGCCAGGCTCGTTTGAGAGGATCATGCCGGGCAGCAGTTCCTGGGCGGTCCCGGGCTGGCCGCCAGCGGCCTTGGCAATCCGCTGCGGACCTTCGTGGACTGACAGGAAACTGCCGACCCCGTGCCCCGTGCCGTGCGCGTAATCGATCCCGGCCTGCCACAAGTGCATCCGCGCGAAACTGTCGAGTTGGCCGCCGGTCGTGCCCTTGGGAAAGCTGGCGGTGGCGAGCGTGATGTGGCCCTTGAGCACGCGGGTAAAGCGGTCTTTGTGCTCCGCAGTCGGGAAACCCGGGCCGATCCAGACGGTGCGGGTAATATCGGTGGTGCCATCCAGATACTGTCCGCCCGAATCGACCAGATAAATCGAATTGGGGCTGATCGGGATGTTCGAGGCTTCATCCACTTTGTAGTGCGGGCTGGCGGCGTGGGCACCCGCAGCGGAGATAGTGTCGAATGACAGATCGCGCAGCAGGCCGGAGTCGGCGCGGAACTCTCGCAGCCGCGCAGCCGCAGACAGTTCGGTCTGCTCGCCGCCGGCCGCGGCGAGCGACAGCCAGTGCAGGAACCGCGCAATCGCCGCGCCATCGCGCGCTTGCGCGGCGCGCTGCCCGGCTTGTTCCACCGGGTTTTTGACCGCTTTCGCCAGCACGGTCGGATCGGTCATGCTGACCACCTTGGCCCCGGCCCCAGCCAGCGCGGTGAATACGGCGGCGACCGAACGCTCGGGATCGACTGCCACCCGCTTGCCGCCGAGCGCCTGCAATTGCGGCACAAACGCTTCGCGCGGGCGGACGGTTACCGCATTGCCCAGATGCGCGCGCAGTTCAGGCGTGACTTTTTCCTCGGCGATAAACAGCTCGGCGGTGCCGTCAGCATGCGCGAGCACGAAACTGAGCGCCACTGGGGTGCGATCGACGTCGCTGCCGCGCAGGTTGAGCAGCCACGCGACCCCGTCGAGCGCCGAGATTACCGCCGCATCGAGCCCGCGGCCGGTCAGCCATTCGGCCACCGCGCTGCGCTTGGCCTCGCTCGATTGGCCGGCAAATTCGGTGGGGTGAACGACGGCCGGGGCCAGTGACGGCGCGGGCCGGTCGGACCACACCGCGTCGATCGGATTGCTGTCAACTGCGACCATGCTGGCACCGCTGGACTTAAGCGCGGCATTGCAGGCCGCCACCCACGGCTGGCCATGTAGCCACGGATCGAACCCGATCCTGCCGCCCGCTGGAGCATGCTGCGCGAGCCATGCGGGAATGGTGGTGGTAAGGGTCGATTGATACGAAAACAGCCGTTCTTCGACCTGCTCGCGCACTTGCAGGGTATAGCGGCCATCGACGAACATCGCCGCTTCATTGGCCAGCACCGCCGCCGACCCGGCTGATCCGCCGAACCCCGTCAACCACGCCAGCCGCTGGGCATAGCCGCCGACATATTCGCTCATGTGTTCGTCCGAGATCGGGATCACGAATCCGTCCAGATCGCGGCGTTTGAGCTCTTTGCGCAAGGCATCGAGGCGGGCTTCATGGGTATTCATCAGCATGGCGATTTTCCGAGTCCTGCTTGCGGCGGCATGTCCTGCACCATAGAGCCGCGCAATGACACTTTCCACTCCCTTGGCCACTGCCCCGATTGCAGCCAAAAAACCGCACAGCGAAGTGCACCACGGGATCATCCTAACCGATGACTATGCGTGGCTGCGCGATCCGGGTTATCCCGAGGTCAGCGACGCGGCGGTGATCGCGCATCTGGCAGCCGA
>JAYVML010000116.1:0-3297 GCA_043758955.1 Novosphingobium sp.
GCAGCACCGCAAGCTCGCCGCTTAAGATCAAACCCCAGACGAGGCCTACCCTCCACTAATCCGCGCCCCGCTTTGCGCCAAATGTTCTGACGACGGACAACGACAATGCGCTGTTTCATACCGAGGTCATTAATCTGCATTGGGATGATCGGGCTTCTCGCTGGGTGATCGAAACCAATCGCAGTGACCGCTTTACGGCGGATTTTGTTGGGCTGGGAACGGGACCGCTGCACGTACCCAAGCTACCTGGAATCCCGGGCATTGAGGAGTTCCAGGGTCACAGCTTCCATACTAGCCGGTGGGATTACGAATATACCGGCGGCAATCCGTCGGGCGGTCGAATGACGAGACTCGCTGACAAGCGAGTCGCCATAATCGGAACGGGCGCGACCTCGGTTCAGTGCGTCCCGCATCTCGCGCGTGCGTGCAAGGAGCTCTATGTCATCCAACGCACACCATCGTCGGTCGATGTGCGTGCTAATCAACCAATCGATCCAGACTGGTTCGCCAAAGTTGCGACTCCCGGATGGCAGAAGCGATGGCTAGAAAATTTTACCGGAAATCAGGGACTCGGCACTGCTGAGGAAGACTGGGTAATGGATGGCTGGACCGATCTATCCCGCCGCATCAGGGCGCGAATTATGCAGCTGCCGCGCGACAAGATGAATCCGGCGAATATGCTCGCAGCTTACGAAGACTCCGATTTCGAGAAAATGGATGAAATTCGCTCGCGGGTCGACGAAATTGTTGCTGACCGGGAGACTGCGCAAAAACTGAAAACCTGGTATCGACAGCTATGCAAGCGGCCTTGCTTTCACGACGCCTACCTGCAGGCATTTAATCTGCCAGGAACCCATCTTATTGATACTGATGGCAAGGGCGTGGAGGCGATCACAACTCGCGGATTCGTAGTCAATGGGATCGAGCATGAAGTCGACTGCATCATTTACGCGTCAGGTTTTGAAGTCGGTACTGAATACCAACGTCGTGCCGGTTTTGACCTGCAGGGGCGCGGTGGGGTGAGGCTATCCAATGTGTGGAAAGACGGAATGCGCAGCAAGCATGGCATCCATGTCCATGGATTTCCCAATGCGTTCTTCGTTCAACCAACACAGGGCGCCAACCTCATATCGAACGTGCCGCACAATTTGACCGAGGCGGGCGCGACCATTGCATTGATCGTAAAGGAAGCTCGCGCCCGCGGCGCAAACGAAGTCGAGGTCACCGCAGAAGCTCAAGAAGAGTTGGTTACCCTGTTGCTCTGCGGGGCGGGCCGGATGATTGGATCGCTCGATTGCACGCCAGGCTATTATAATAATGAGGGGCAGGAGATAGGGATGGCTGCGAAACTGGCGGTTGGATATCCGGCGGGGGCTCTGGAGTATTTTCGGTATCTTGAGGCGTGGCGAATGTCGGGCAAGTTTGAGGGGCTTGAATTCCGGTGATCGATGGATTCTCATCGCGCGCGGGCTAATCAAAGTTACGGTGCATGCAGCAATGCAAGCTCGCCGATGATCAAACCCCAGACGAGGTCAAACCTCCGCTAAACTACGCCGCGAATTGGGCCAGATGTTCTAACGAATGGAAGATAGCGACGAACACATAAACCCCTCCGAGCTTAAATCTCGTTCGTTCCAAGCCGTGAAACCCCGAAGTCGCGGTTGCCGGAGAAAAACCGAAACCTTGCCTAAACCGCGCATCCTCGACTTGCATCTGACCTTGCACCGATAGAAAGAAATGCATGACAAATGATCCGTTCACACCGTTGGCTTTGCCGCGCGGGCCTAAGATGCCCAACCGCTTCATGCTCGCGCCCCTGACCAACCAACAAAGCCATGCCGATGGGACGCTCTCAGATGATGAGTTCCGCTGGCTGACGATGCGAGCGCAGGGCGGGTTTGGCCTGACCATGACCTGTGCGGCTCATGTTCAGGCGGCCGGGCAGGGCTTCGCCGGCCAGCTGGGCATCTGGTCTGACCGCCATTTGCCAGGCCTGACCCGGCTTGCGGCCGCCATCCGTGAAGCGGGCAGCCGTTCTTCGGTCCAGTTGCACCACGCTGGGATGCGGTCGCCACTCGATGTAATTGGCGGCACGCCGAGCTGCCCTTGGAACGACGAAGAGACTGGCGCACGAGCATTGGCGACCGCAGAAGTCGAAGACGTGATCGAGGCGTTCGTCTGCGCCGGGCTGCGTGCGCAGACTGCTGGGTTTGACGGGGTCGAATTGCACTCAGCCCACGGCTACTTGCTGGGACAGTTCCTCGATGCCGAGCATAACCGCCGCGACGACCGCTTCGGCGGCAGCTTCGCCAACCGCCGCCGCGTGCTCGACACGATCATCACCACTTTGCGCGAGCGCGCTCGTCCCGACTTCCAGATTGGTGTGCGGATGTCACCCGAGCGATTTGGGATCGACACCGCCGAAGCGCTCGATCTGGCCTCGTCGCTGATGACCTCGAGCCTAATCGACTACCTTGACATGTCATTGTGGGATTGTTGGAAAGAACCGCTTGATCCTCGATTTTCCGGCAAGCCACTGATCGAGTGGTTCGCCGGTATCGAACGCGGTTCGACCCCGCTCGGGGTCGCCGGAAAGATCATGTCTGGCGCAGATGTGGTACGCTGTTTTGCGGCAGGAGTCGATTTCGCACTCATCGGACGCGGCGCAGTCCTCCACCACGATTTTGTCCACCAGGTTCGCAGCAACCCAGATTTCGAGCCGATCGCGCGGCCGGTCGCAGCAGCCCACCTCGAGGCTGAAGGCCTGTCCGATGCGTTCGTCAATTACATGCGGAACTGGAAGGGCTTCGTCGCCGCCTAAGCGCTTGCCAGGCCGCTGTCATCGCAATGGGCCGGGTCGGATCTCTTGCTGCAAGGACGTCTGCATAATCCTCAAGTCGCGAGCCAAGCCGATTATAGGGGTTCGAACTTTGCTTTGTGAGGCGGCATCGCGACTTGAAAATCGCCAAGATGCTTGACCCACCTGGCCTAAGCATCAAAGCGGCAGGAATGACCCAACCCAGCCGTCTTTCAAAAAAGCAGGAATACCTTTTAGCCCTCGCCGCGGCGGTCATTACCGCGAACGCCTACTACATTCATCCAATTATCGGTGACGTAGCGGCATACTTCAATGTCAGCACCGCGCGCATCGGTTTGGTGCCTGCTCTAAATCAGTTAGCTGTCGCGATCGGCATCCTCCTGCTGTTGCCCCTTGGGGATCGCTACTCAAACCGTTCGCTGACGCTTATTTTCACCGTTGGACAATGCGCCGGTCTATTGGTGATGACGCTCGCCAAA
>JAYVML010000117.1:0-8041 GCA_043758955.1 Novosphingobium sp.
CATCCGGTCGGGTCCATCGCCGTGCCCGGTTATTGCGCGCACGATCTGTGGCAGCACCGATCCGCCGGTTCCAACGAACATAATGATCGCTGCGCAGGAAATACCAAGCGTCACGATGTCGCGGTTGGTTCGCCCAATCCGCGTCGACGCCGGGGCCCCCGCTGGTATTGTCACTGCGCCTTGCGCCACGCGCTTCCCCTGCTTGCATAGAGCGAACTTTGTCGCAGGAAGGGCTGAAAATAGCGTTAAAACCAGATTCCGCTTGGGCAGGCCTGATGAGCGCTACTTTTTCAGGCCGATCTCGCGCAGCCGCTTTTGCAGGAAAGCGTCAGCCAGGATCGGCTCGGGGTAGCGGTCTGGGTTCTGGGCAGTGATGCATTGCGGCAGCGTTTTGATCGGAAAGTCGCTGCGCAAGTGCAGGAAGTACGGCATCGAATACCGGCTGAACGCGGCCCGCGAGGCATTGGGGTTGCGAACCCGATGGATAGTCGAGGGCAGCATGTGGTTGGTTAGCCGCTCAAGCATATCCCCGACATTGACCACCAGCGCGCCGGCGGGCGGATTAGCTGGGATCCAAGTGCCATCGCGGGTCAGCAGTTCAAGCCCTGCCTCTTCTGCACCGAGCAGCAAGGTGATCAAG
This sequence comes from Novosphingobium sp., assembly GCA_043758955.1. Classification (GTDB taxonomy): domain Bacteria; phylum Pseudomonadota; class Alphaproteobacteria; order Sphingomonadales; family Sphingomonadaceae; genus Novosphingobium. The sequence continues at coordinate 641 of JAYVML010000117.1, forward strand.
TTGATATCGCCATGCGCCCCGGCGCGGATCGCCTCACCACTCAGCCCATCGAGCGGTGGATAATGCAGCAGTCGCATGACCGAATTGCCGTCTTCGATACCCGGTTCGAACCAATCCTCGTCAAGCCCCAGATATACCGCGATGCGCGACAGGATGGTGGCCCCAGTGGCATCAAACTGACGGTAAAGCTCGCTGAACACGGCGCGGAATTCGTCAGGCCGGGCGGGCCAGACATTGGGCGGCATTGACATATCGGCGAGCGGGCTGCCCGCGGGTAAATCGCGTCCGATGTGCCAGAATTCCTTGAGGTCGTGCGCCTTTGCGTCTTTGGCGATCTCAACCCCGAACGGGGTGTAGCCGCGCGCACCAGAGATGTCCGGATCGTGATAGCTGCGCTTTTCCGCTTCGGGCAGTTTGAAAAACTGCTCGGACAGGTGCCATGCCCGCGCGATCAGGTCGCGGTCGATGGCAAAATCCTTGATCAGCGCGAAGCCGAAGTTGCGGAAGCTCTCACCGATGTCCCGTGCGAAGTGGGCCTTGTCATCGGCCAGCGAGAGGACGGGGAGTTTATCGAGTACCATTGGTGGACGGTTCCGTTATTGCCTTGCTATGGGCGGGCCATAGACCTTTTTCGGGGCGCTGGCATGACCAAAATCATATCTTACTGGCTGCTCAAGTCTGAGCCCGATGTCTATGGCTGGGACGATCTGCTGGCGGAGAGCGAGGGGACCTGGGACGGGGTGCGCAATTACACCGCTCGGATTCATCTGCGCGCAATGGCGGTGGGCGATCAGGTGTTTTTCTATCACTCCAACGTCGGAGTTGAGATTGTGGGCATCGCGCAGATTACTAAGGCTGGATTTCAGGACCCGACCGATGACACAGGGCGGTGGACCTCGGTAAAACTTCAACCGGTCAGGAAGCTGGCGCGGGCGGTGACCTTAAAAGAGATCAAGGCCGAACCCAAGCTGGCGCAGATGGACTTGCTGACCAAGTTCCGCTTGTCGGTCTCGCCGGTCAAGCCGGCCGAGTGGGCGCACATATTGAAACTGTCCGATCAGCCCGGCTGAGCATTATTTGGCGCGGGCTCTGAGCCCCGAGATGGTCGCGCCGCCCGCGCTCAATTGTTCGACGTCGATAACCAGGTGAAGCAGCCGCAAACCTTTGTGCGCCTGCGCCTGCGCCAAGGCTTCAGTGAACTGCGCCGTGGTTTCGACCCGCGCCGCCCAGCCGCCGTAAGCTAGCGCCAGAGCCGCGAAATCGGGGTTGCGCAGCGTGGTTGCCGATAAACGTCCCGGAAACTCACGCTCCTGGTGCATGCGGATCGTGCCGTAAGCGCTGTTATCAACCACCACGACCAACAGGTCGCAGCCGTATTGCACCGCAGTGGCAAGCTCTTGACCGTTCATCAGGAAATCGCCGTCGCCGGCCAGTGCCACCACTGTGCGCTCGGGATGGCGCAGGGCTGCGGCGATTGCAGCCGGAACGCCATAACCCATCGCTCCAGCGGTTGGGGCGAGCTGGGTCGGGAAACCATCGTAATGCCAATAGCGGTGCCACCAGCCGGAGAAGTTGCCCGCGCCATTGCAGATGATGCTGTCTGCGGGCAGCATTTCGCGCATTGCAATGACGCAGGCAGCCATGTCGAGCGCGTAAGGCGCAGGCTTTACTGACCTCCATTCGAGCCATTCGCGATGCGCTTCCTGCCCTGCACCGATATGCAACAGTTGATCGTTCCATAAGTCCGCCGCCTCGGCGAATGCGGTCATATCGGCGCAGATCGCCAGATCGGGGCGGTACACGCGGCCCAGTTCGTTTGGATCGGGATGGACGTGGACCAGCAGTTGTTCCGGATGATCTGGGGTGATCAAGGTGTACCCGTCCGTGGTTGCTTCGCCCAGCCGCGCGCCGACCGCGATCACCAAATCGGCGGCCTTGATCCGCTCAACCAGCTTGGGATTGGGGCCATAGCCCAGATTTCCGGCCCACACTGGGCTGGAATTGGCAATTGCGTCCTGGCGCCGGAAAGCGCCGGCCACCGGCAGTCCGATCCGTTCGGCAAAGGCGGTGAAGTGCCTGCGTGCCTTGGCGTGCCAGCCCGCGCCGCCGACGATGGCGACGGGCGCAGCCGCATTGCCGATCAGGTCCATCAGCGTGCGCATTGCGTCTGGGCAAGCGGCCTGCTCCGGGCGTCGGATCGCGGGGCGGGCGGCGGCACCGCTAACCGCTTGCAGCAGCATATCCTCGGGCAGTGCCACCACCACCGGGCCAGGCCGTCCGGATATGGCGACGCTCCATGCCCGCGCGACATATTCCGGAATCCGCGCGGGATCATCGATCCGTAGCACCAGCTTGGCCAGCGGCGCGAACATCGCCGCGAAATCGACTTCCTGAAACCCCTCGCGGTCCTTCATGCCGCGATCAACATCGCCGATGAACAGCAGCAGCGGCTGCGAATCCTGCATCGCCACGTGAACGCCGATACTGGCGTTGGTCGCGCCCGGGCCGCGGGTCACGAAGCACACACCGGGTTTGCCGGTCAACGCGCCATCGGCGCAGGCCATGAACGCCGCGCCGCCTTCTTGCCGGCAGACCACCGTCTGCACTTCGGGCGAATCGTGCAGCGCATCGAGCACGGCCAAAAAGCTTTCGCCCGGTACGGTGAAAATGCGGTTTGCACCCTGGGCGATGAGGCAATCGACGAGCAGACGCCCACCGTTAACTGTTGTGTGCTCGGTCATTGGTGGGCTTTAGCGAACCGTGCGCGCGCCCGCAACGCGGTGCGGCGATTTCACACACCGCATGGTTACTGTGCCACTATGGGAACGCGGTCGTTAACCGCAATTTTCCGGCTGGCGCAATGGTTTCCGAGTTCTTAACCCGGTCAGCATGAGAAGGTCACTGGTACTCACCGATGAACAGGCCCGCCATCCGTTTTTGGCCCAGCTTGCCCCCCACATCCGCCGCGGCGCAGCGCCATTGGCCGTGCCCCGACCGCGCCGTGAATGGGTGCAAGACCTACGCGAATTCTTGCTGGCCTATTGCGCCTGCTTTATTGCGGTAAGCCTCTATATCGCCTGAGCAATTTGTTCGGCCGCAACCAGTTTGCGGGCGATCCACGCGGCAAACAGGCACATCGCCGCGCTGAGCAAGAGCTGATGGACAATCGGCACTCCGCCGAATGACAGCCCGCTGGCGAGCAGCGAACCCACCACCATCGCGAACGAATTGACGATGTTGTTGGCGGCAATCGTGCGCGAGGTCTGGGATTTGTCCACAAAGGTGGTCAGGAAGGCGTACAGCGGCACCACGAACATGCCGCCCGCCACCGCAATTCCCAGCAAGCACAGCAGCAGCGGCACCGCCAGCGGCTGCGCCATGAAGTGCGCGATATCGAGCAGGCCGCCGCCGGGGCTGGCAGTCCACTGCCGGCAGACCATGAAGAACCCAACCACGAATAGCCCCATCGCGAGTACCGAGCCGGGCGAATAGCGTGCCGAAACCGTGCCTTTAAGCAGCGCATTAACTGACAGCGAGCCGACTGCCACCCCGATCGAGAAGATCACCAGGAACAGGCTGGCGACCTCCTTGCTCGCGCTCAGTACATTCTTGGCGAGTGGCGGGAACTGCACAAACAGCACGGTGCCGATAGTCCAGAAAAAGCTGATCGCCATCACCGCCAGAAACACCCGGCGATCATGCGCAGTGTTGCGGACCAGATCATAGGAGGCGCGCAGCAGGTGAAAATCGAGCGGCTCGGGTTCGTGGTGCGGCGGAGCCGGGGGGACCGCGCGGCTAGTGAAATACCCGACCACGGCGGTGACGATAACGCCCGCTGCCGCCCATTGCACCGGGATCCATCCGGCCAGGATTGTTCCCGCCAGAATTGCAATATAAGTTCCCGCCTCGACCAAGCCGGTCCCGGCGAGCACTTCGCCGGGATACAGGTGCTGTGGCAGAATCGCGTATTTGATCGGACCGAAGAAGGTGGAATGCACCCCCATCCCGAACAGCGCGATCAGCATCAGCGGGATCGCAACCGTGGTCACCGCCATGCCTTTCCATGCCATCAACAGTCCGGCCGCGCCGATCAGCATAATGCCGATCTCGCACGCCTTCACGATCCGGATGATTCGCGCCTTGTCGCGCATATCGGCCAATTGGCCCGAAACGGCCGAGAGGATAAAGAACGGCAGGATGAACACCGCCGAGGCAATCGCGCTGAACTGGCCTTCGGCGGCTTCGGAATTGTAAACGCTGTATACGACGAACAACACCATCGCATTTTTGAACAGGTTGTCATTAAAAGCATTGAGCAATTGCGTGACGAACAGCGGCAGAAAGCGCCGGCTGTGAATCAGATGCGTCTGGGTTGTCATGAATTCGCTTTGTGCAGCCCCGGGTTGCGCCGGACCCTAACGACTAGCTTCGTGTGAACAAGCGATAAGTCGCTCTTTTGCACTGCACGCAAGGCGGCTATGGCGGCACGCGATGCTGACCTTGCCCAATCTGCTAACCCTGTCCCGGATCGTGGCGGTGCCGCTGCTGGTGGCGCTGTTGTGGTGGCCTGATTGGCGGCTGGGTTATGGGCTTGGTTTTGCCATGTATACGCTGATGGGGCTGACCGACTATTTCGATGGTTATGTCGCGCGCTCTTACGGAGCGGTGAGCAAGCTCGGCGCGTTCCTCGATCCGATTGCCGACAAGATCATGGTCGCTGCGGTTATCCTGGTGCTGGCCGCACAAGGGGTGCTGCGCGGTCCATACGTGGGCGATATGCACGTGATCGCCGGGCTGGTGATCCTGATTCGTGAGATCGCGGTTTCGGGCCTGCGCGAATTTCTCGGCGGGCTGCAGGTGTCGATCCCCGTCTCGCGGCTGGCCAAGTGGAAGACCACCTTCCAGCTCGTTTCGCTGGGCGCGCTGATCCTGGGGCAAGCGACGCCGTGGTGGAACGTGGGGCTGGGCGCGATCGAGATCAATGTTCCGCACACCGTTGGCCTGACGACGTTGTGGGCCGCCGCGGCGCTGACCGTGATTACCGGCTGGGATTACCTGCGCGTCGGCTTGAAACACATGGATTGAGGAAATTGCGATGCGGCGCCATTTCAAGCGTAATTTTCTTATTCTAGCCTTTCTTTGCTTCTCGCATAGCGCCTTGGCCGAGGCAGGTAGTGCGCCATTGCTCAGGATTATCCAACCGAAGCGTTGAAAGCAGGGCATCAAGGGACGGTTTATTTCACAGGAGTTGTCAATGAATTTGGGCGCATTGAATCCTGCAGCGTAACGCAGTCAAGTGGCTGGCCAGAATTGGACGAAGCGACGTGCAAAATCATATCATTGCGCGCCCGGTTTAAACCCGCGCTAGATGCAGAAGGGAAGCCCAAGAAGGATATTTGGTCGAGCCGGATCGTTTGGAAACTTCCTCCCCATTGAACTCACTATCTTCCCACTACCCCGCACGCAATTCTTCGGCCAGCAACCTGAACTCATCGCCGCGCGGCGAATTCTTGCGCCAGACCAGCGCAATCTCGCGGTTGGCGTTGGCGCTTTTGAGCGGGCGGGCGACCACCTGGGTGCCATTCAATATCCCGGCGTCGAGCGCCATTTCGGGCAGCATCGTCAGCCCCAGACCGTTATCGACCATCTGCACCAGCGTGTGCAGGCTGGTCCCGATCATCGTTGCGCTGGCGCGCAATCCAGGGCGATTGCAGGCGGCCAGTGCGTGCTCTTTCAGGCAATGGCCGTCTTCGAGCAGCAGCAGCCGGGTTTCGTCGATCTGCGCCGGATCAATCTCGGCCGGGGGATCGCGCGGGTCGTCCTTGGGAAAGGCGACATACAGCGCGTCGAGTTCGATCGTCTCTTTTTCGACCTCGCCGGTGGGGAAGGGCAGCGCCAGCAGCACGCAGTCCGAGCGGCCGTGATGCAGCGATTCCATCGCCGCCGCGCTGGCCTCTTCGCGCAAGTAGAGCTTGAGCGCCGGGCGCTCACGCTTGAGCCGGGGCAGCATCCGCGGGAGCAGAAACGGGGCGATTGTCGGGATCACGCTCATCCGCACTTCGCCCGATAGCGGCTGTCCGGCGCTTTGGACCATGTCGGACAGTTCCTCCGCCTCGCGCAGCAGTCGGTGGGCTTTGGCCGCCACGGCATTGCCCAGTGGGTTAAACCGGACTGTTCGCTTGGTCCGTTCGACCAACACCACGCCCAGCAACGTTTCCAGATCGCGCAGCCCCGCTGACAGCGTCGATTGCGAAACAAAACAGGCGTCAGCCGCACGCCCGAAGTGTCCATGCTCATGCAGTGCCACCAAATATTGCAACTGCTTGATCGTGGGCAGGTAATTCGTCACTCGGCCACTTCGTCAGGTTCGTCGTCATTTGCTGGCGGTTCAGCGGCGTCGCTTGGCTCGGCATTGTTGCCATGGGCGGAGTCGTTGGCGGCCGCCTCGGCCACTCCGGCATCATCGACATGGGTCATCTTGAGCCGGCCATTGACCACCGCAAAAGCCATTTTGCCTTCCACCAGATCGAGCGCATCCTTGCCGAACTGTTCGAACCGCCAGCCTTGCAGCAAGGGCAGCTCGCGCGCCCCGGCGGCGAGCAGTTCGAGGTCCTCGCTGCGCGCGAGCAGCCGCGCGGCGACGTCGATCTCGCGGCTGCGGATCTTAAGCAGCAACTTGAGCAGATCGGCCACCAGCGCGCCTTCCTTACCCAGCGGTGCACCGCGCGGGGTGCGCGGGGGCAGCTCGGCGTCGGTCATCGGTTTGGCCCCGTCGATCGCCGCCATCATCCGGCGGCCGATCTCATTGTCTCGCCAACCGGCTGAAAGCCCGCGCACCTTGGCCAGGTCCGCCTGCACCTTTGGAGGATGGCTGGCGATATCGGCCAAGGTTTCATCGCGCGCAATCCGTCCGCGCGGGATGTTCTTGTCCTGCGCTTCCAGCTCGCGCCAGTGGGCCAACGCTTTCAGCCGACCGAGCATGCCCGGGTTGCGTCCCGAGGCTTTGATGCGTTGCCAGGCCTGACCCGGATCATTGCGGTAATTGGCCGGATCGGCGAGCTTTTCCATCTCCACGTTGAGCCACACCCCGCGCCCGGTCTTGATCAAACGCTTGAGCAATTTGGGGAAGATCGTTGCAAGATAGGTGACATCGCCGATCGCGTAGTCGATCTGCCGGTCAGTCAAAGGCCGCCGCGACCAGTCAGTAAACCGTGCGCCTTTATCGACAACGGTACCAAGCCAACTCTCGACCAGGTTGGAATAGCCGATCTGTTCCGACTGGCTGACCGCCATCATCGCGATCTGGGTATCAAAGATCGGGTGCGGGGTCTTACCGGTGATATTGTAGATAATCTCAACATCCTGCCCGCCGGCGTGGAAGATCTTGAGCACGTTCTCATT
>JAYVML010000118.1:0-17434 GCA_043758955.1 Novosphingobium sp.
CTAACTGGCGCGGTCTCAGGTGCAGATAGGGACTCGGACGCATCGCAGAATACCGCTGATTCCGGCCGATCTAAAGCCACCCAATATCCCGTTTTAGCTGTTAATAACAGATATTTAGACTACATGGTGCGGACGGTGGGACTCGAACCCACACGAGCAAGGCTCAGGGGATTTTAAGTCCCCGGCGTCTACCATTCCGCCACGTCCGCGATGTTCGCCGCCTTACGGCGGTGCGGCGGGGATATCCATCCCTGCGTCGTAAGCTATTCGCGCAGGCGAATAGCGGGCCAATCAATCCGCGTTAAGCCGCGCGCGCATTTCCTTGCCCGGCTTGAAATAGGGAACGCTTTTGCCGGGCACGTCCACCGCTGCGCCAGTGCGGGGATTGCGGCCCTTGCGCGCATCGCGGGCGCGAGTTGAAAAAGCGCCGAAGCCGCGTAGTTCAACACGTCCGCCAGCGGTCAACCGCCCGGCGATCTCGTCAAAGAATGTAACCACGGCCCTTTCGATTTCCTCAAGCCGCAAAGCGGGATTTTCTTGAGCTAATGCCTGAAGCAATTCTGATCGGATCATTGTCTCGCCTCTCGTCACGCCGCCCCCCGGCGACCAGTCCCAAGTTTCGTCAGTCAGCGCGGTGCAGCTTACGACCCGGAGCAAGCAGAGCCCCGCAAGTTCGACTGTGCCAAATGCTATACCTCAGCGCAATCAGCAATTGCCGGTTAATCCTACAATTTTACGGCGAGCAGTTCATGCGCAGCGATGCCCATCCTTGCGATCCGCGCGCGCAGCACCGGCCATTCGTGCGTCAGGAACGCCTCGCGCTCGCTCCGCCGCAATTTATCCGCCGCGCCGCGCGCCACGAACATGCCGACCCCGCGCTGCACTTCGACCAGCCCGTCAAGTTGAAATTGTTGGTACGCTTTGGCCACGGTCAGCGGATTGGCCCCCTGCTGCACCGCAAACGCCCGCACCGACGGCAACATCGCGCCTTCGCCGTAGGTGCCATCGATGATCGCGGCGGCAATCAGATCGCGCAATTTGAGGTAAACCGGCTTGCTGGTGTTTTGCATGGTGCATCAGTGCCATAATACAGCGCGGCGGGCAAGCCGAATCCGAGAAAGCAACAATCGAACCCATCCGACAAATTTCGCTTCACAGCGGCGAAATCGCGGCTAGTTTCAGACCCAGACAAGCCTGGCGCGGACCGGCATCAATTTGAGGATCAAGCATGAAAGATATGGCGCTGTGGAATGAAGGCGATTGGATTGCAGCCATCGCGGCAATGTTCCTGTTCGCTTTTCTGGCAATCGGCGCGGCAATTGCGTCACGCAACAGCGAGACCGTGGCTGGGCATCCGCGCGGACTGTTCGTGCTGTTCTACGCGGAGATGTGGGAGCGATTTTCCTATTATGGGATGCGCGCGCTGCTGGTGCTCTACCTGACCAAGCACTGGCTCTATTCGGACAGTGAGTCCAACCTGATTTACGGCGCTTATGGCGCGCTGGTGTACATTACCCCAGTGCTTGGCGGGCTGATTGCCGACCGGTATCTGGGGCAGCGCAAGGCGGTGATCTTTGGCGGCGTGCTGTTGGCGATTGGTCACGGGTTGATGGCGGTCGAAGGAGGCGGCGGGCAAAGCGATCCAGTCATCAACGTATTCTGGTCGGCGCTGGCGTTCATCATCGTCGGTTCGGGCTTCCTCAAGGCCAATATCTCGGTGATCGTCGGTCAGCTCTACAAGATGTCTGACATCCGCCGCGATGCGGCTTACACCATCTTCTACATGGGCGTGAACGTTGGGGCCGCCTTGGGCACGATCCTGGTCGGCTATCTGGGCGAGACGATCGGCTGGTCATACGGCTTCGGCCTCGCCGGGATCGGCATGGTCATCGGGCTGTTCATCTTTGTGATTGGCAAACCCGCACTGCAAGGACGCGGCGAAGCGCCAACCAAGCTGACCCAAAGCCGTGAGTGGTCATTCTACGCGATCGGGATTGGCGCAGTGGCGGTGATCTGGATGCTGATCCAGTACACCGCGGTGATCCAGAACCTGCTGATCGTCACCGGTCTGGCGATGCTGGGCTACACCCTTTACGAGGCGTTCAAGCTACCCAAGGAGCCGCGCGAGCGCATTTTTGCGATGCTGTTCCTGATCGCGCTCAACCCGCTGTTCTGGGGCTTGTTCGAGCAGGCTGGGGGCAGCCTGAACCTCTATACCGACAAGTTCGTCGACAAAGGCGGGGTGCCGACCAGCCTGTTCCAGTCGATCAACCCGATCTATATCGTGTTGTTCGCGCCGTTCTTCGCAGCGCTGTGGCAATATCTTGGCCGCAAAGGACTCGAACCATCCGCCCCGGCCAAGTTCGGGATCGCACTTACGCAGGTTGGCCTTGGCTTTCTGCTGTTCGTGTGGGGTGCCAATTCGGTTGGCGGGGCGGCGCTGACACCGGTGTTGTTCGTGTTCCTGATCTACCTGCTGCACACTACCGCCGAATTGTGTCTCTCGCCGGTGGGCCTCTCGGCAATGGCGCGGCTAGCCCCGCTGCACCTCGCCAGCTTTGTGATGGGCGCGTGGTTCTATATGACCGCGGTGGGCAATTTCGTCGCAGGGAAAATCGGTGAAGCCACCGGCGGCGAAGGCGGCGCAATGTCCAAGGATCTGACTTTGGCGATCTATTCAAAGATTGGCTGGATCGCGATCGGGATCAGCGTAGTGGTCTTGTTGGTCTCGCCGTTCGTCAAGCGCTGGATGCATCTCGATACGCTGGAGGATCGCGGCACGCCAGACGATCACGTGGCGACAGAGACGATTGCGTGAGGCTGGTTCAGCTATCGATCACCGCCGCTCTTGCCCTGGCGCTGGCTGGCACCGGCACGGTGCTGGCCAAAGACAAGAAGGACGATAGCCCGGCGATTAAAGCCGCGCGCGATTTCGACCCGAACCCCTATCCCTCGACCTACCGGGTTTACCCAGGCGTACCGACCGCACTGATCGGCGCAACGGTGTTCGACGGAGAGGGTGGCCGAATCGAGCGCGGCACCGTCTTGTTGTCCGATGGAAAAGTGGTCGCGGTTGGCGGCGCTGATCTAGCCGTGCCCGAAGGCTACACGCGCATCGACGCCGCGGGCAAGTTTGTGACGCCAGGGATCATCGACATTCACAGCCATCTGGGCGTCTATCCCAGCCCGTCAGTCGAGGCCAATTCGGACGGCAACGAGGCCACCGCGCCGACCACGCCTGAGGTCTGGGCCGAGCATTCGGTCTGGCCGCAAGACCCAGGCTTTTCGCGCGCAATGGCCAATGGCGGGATCACGACGTTGGAAATCCTCCCCGGTTCGGCCAACCTGATGGGCGGGCGTTCAGTCGTGCTCAAAAACGTCTATAGCCGCACCGTTCAAGGGATGAAGTTCCCCGGCGCGCCATACGGCCTCAAAATGGCCTGCGGCGAAAACCCCAAGCGGGTTTACGGCAGCAAGGGCCGGATGCCCTCGACCCGGATGGGCAATTTCGCGGTTGACCGGACAATCTGGATCAAGGCCAAGGAATACCGCGCCAAGCGCGACGCCGGCAAGCTAGAGAGCCGCGATCTCGGTATGGAAACGCTGGCCGGCGTGCTCGACGGCAGCATCCTGGTCCAGAACCACTGCTACCGCGCCGACGAAATGGCGCAGGTGCTCGATATGGCCAAAGAGTTTGGCTATCACGTCAGCGCGTTCCACCATGCGGTTGAGGCTTACAAAATCGGCGATCTGCTCAAGGCGTCGGACACCTGTGCGGCGATCTGGGCCGATTGGTGGGGTTTCAAGATGGAAGCCTACGACGCCATCCCTGAAAATGCCGGGCTGCTGTACAAGGCCGGGGCCTGCGTAGTGATCCATTCAGACGACGAGAACGGCATCCAACGGCTCAATCAGGAAGCGGCCAAGGCGCAGGGTGATGCGCGCCGGATTGGGATCCAGATTCCTGACGCCGAGGTAATCCGGTGGCTGACGTTTAACCCCGCCAAAGCGCTCGGCATCCAAAAAATGACCGGCAGTCTGGTCGCCGGTAAGATGGGCGACGTAGTGCTGTGGAACGGCAACCCGCTTTCGGTCTATTCACGCCCAGAGAAAGTCTGGGTCGATGGCGCGCTGATGTTTGATAGCGCCAATCGCAAGCGCCGCGCGGTCAGCGATTTCGAGCTGGGCCAGCCGGGCGAAGGAGACGTTAAATGAAACGCGCGCTGTTTGTTGGCGCGACCCCGCTCGCGCTATTGATGGCCGCACCCGCGCTGGCGCAAAGCGTGGCGATCACGCATGCCAAGCTGGTGGTGGGCGACGGCAGTGGCCCGATCGACAATGGCACCGTGCTGATTCTAGGCGGCAAGGTGATTGCCGCCGGAACCACGGTGGCCGTCCCAGCTGGCGTGCGCACGATTGATGCCGCAGGCAAATGGGTCACCCCCGGACTGGTCGTGGCGGTAACCGATCTGGGATTGGTTGATGTCGGCGCGGTTGATGACAGCAACGACAGTGACGCGGAAAAGGCCCCATTCAGCGCCGCGCTTGATCTGTCGGCGGCGATCAATCCGGATGACTTGCCAATCCAAGTGGCGCGCGCAGGCGGGGTAACCCGCGCGGCGGTCGCTCCGATTGGGACCAGCAGCATCTTCGGCGGGCAAGGCGCAATCATCGATCTGGGCAGCGATCCCGACGCGGTGACTGTGCCGCGCGCATTCCAGTATGTCGAATTGGGCGAGACCGGCGCGCGCCGCGCCGGCGGCAGCCGCGCGGCGACTTATGCGGTGCTGTTCAATGCGCTCAGCGAAGCAAAGGAACTGGAACTGGCCCCGGCCGGTCCGCGCCGCGACGACGTGCTGCTGACGCGCCGCGATGCCGCCGCGCTGGTCCCTGTCGTGACCGGCAAACAGCCGCTTTACGTCCATGTCGAGCGCGCTTCGGACATCCGCATGGTGCTCGGGCTGAGGCGCGAGTTTCCGCTGCTCCGGCTGGTCATCGTGGGCGCGGCAGAAGGCTGGCTGGTCGCGCCAGAACTCGCCAGGTCGGGCGTCCCGGTGCTGGCCACCCCGTTGACCGATCTGCCCAATTCGTTCGAACAACTGGGCGCAACCCAGTCGAACGTGGGCAGGATGAAAGCTGCCGGGGTCAAGGTCTCGCTGGGCGCGTTCGGCGATCAGCCGCGCTATGCGCCGCAGTACGCCGGTAACCTGGTTGGGCTGACCAAAGTTCCGGGGGCCAGCGGGCTGACCTGGGGTCAGGCCTTTGCCGCGATCAGCTCGGGCCCTGCGGAGGCGCTGGGGTTGGGCGAGCGCTTTGGCAGTCTCAGGCCCGGCCGTGCGGGCGATGTGGTGATCTGGGACGGCGATCCGCTCGAGGTGTCCTCCGGGGTGGTCCAGGTATTTATTGATGGGATCGAGCAACCGCTGACCAATCACCAGACTCGACTGCGCGATCGCTATAGCAATCCGGGCGAGGGCGACCTGCCCAAGGCCTATGAATGGTGAGCGCTGTGCTGAGTTGAATCGAGACGGGGGGCAATTATGGACCAGGAACTTGCACATTTGATCGCTGCGACGCTGGCTTTTGTGGGCGCACATTTTGCGCTGTCGCATCCGTTGCGCCCGGCGCTGGTTAAACGGCTCGGCAGGGGCGGGTTTCAGGGAATGTATTCTTTGGTCGCCGTGGCCACCTTCGGCTGGATTGTCCTGGCGTTCCGCATGATCCCGCCGCAGCCGGTCTTGCCCTGGAACGGCACCGCCGCGCCGCTGTGGCTTGTCGCCACAGTGCTGATGCTTGCCGCCTCGGTGCTATTGGTCGGCTCGTTCATAGGCAATCCGGCGCTACCTCAGCCAAACGCCAAAACATTTGCGCTGCGCCGCCCCAAGGGCGTGTTCAAGATCACCCGCCACCCGATGATGTGGAGCTTTGCCCTGTGGAGTCTGGCACATGTCCTAGTAAGCCCGGCAGCGCGGGTAATCGTGCTGAGCGGCTCGATCAGCTTCCTGGCGCTGGTTGGCGCGCATATGCAGGACCAAAAGAAGGAAGTGCTAATGGGCGATGCCTGGTCGACCTGGGAGCGCCGCACCAGCTACTGGCCGCAGCTGAGCGGGTTCGCTTCGGCCGGGGCCGTGCCATGGCTGGGCGGCACCGCGCTGTGGCTGAGTGCCACCTGGGCGCATGGCTGGCTGATCGCGGTGTCTGCAGGCGTGTGGCGCTGGATTTAAGTGCGCTTACCAAACCTCGTGGTTGGCATCGGCAGCGGCGAAGGAACCGCGCAGCAACAGGGACAGCATACCAGCCAAGGCCATCGCCGCGCCAGCTAGGGCAATTACGCGCGCGGGATCAGTCCCGAGCAATTGCGGCGCAAATAATGCCAGCCCGAGCGTGGTCACGATTTGCGGCAAGACGGTCGAAAATCCCAATACTCGGGTAAAGTGCGCCCCGCGTCCCTCGGGCACCATGCGTGCGAGCAGGGCATACGGCACCGAGCCCATCGCGCTCCAGCCGATGCCAATCGCCACGAACGCCGCGATCATGCTGCCAATGCCGGTCGCGCGTGATAGCTGCGCCAGCCCCGTTGCCCCTGCCAATAGGCACAGCCCCAGCACCATGCCGTGCCCGAACCGGTCGATCAGCCCGGGCAGCACGAATCCCCCCAGCGTGCCGAGCAGCGCATAAGTGGCGTAACACAGGCTAACTGTCACCAGCACCGCTTGCAGCCCGGCTCCCACCAGCGGCCGGTGCACAATCTGTCCGGCAACCAGCGGCATCGCGTAGATCCACAGCGCGAACATTGCACTCCAGCTGAAAAACTGGATTGCAAACAGGGCGGTCAGGGCGTTGCGGAAGTCAGGCGTCATGTGATTCGCACCATACCACGCCCGCTTCAAAGCCGGGCCAACCAATCGAGTTCGATCTGCTGGGTTGCGGGGTAATACGCAAAATCGTGCCCAAAGACAGGCACCACAATCAGGCGAGCACGCGGCTGGGCGGTTTGCAACGGCCGGGCTTGCGACACAGGAACCAATTAATCGGCTGCACCGTGCAGGATCAGCATCGGAGCAGATACTTCGCCCAGTTTCGCGCTGTTGTCATAGCTGTCATGCACCAGCCAGCTCGCCGGAAGCCACGGCAGCTTCGCTGCGACCACATTGGGCAAGCTGGTAAACCCCGAAATAAGGATCAGGCCAGCCGGGTGGATTTCGCTGGCGAGCTGGGTGGCGGTACCAGAGCCAACTGAATTTCCGATCCGCACGATCAGGTCAGCGCGCACCCCGGTTGCGCTAAGCCAGGCCAGCGCGGCGCGACCGTCAGCGTAAAAACCAGCTTCGCCGGGCCAGCCAAGCGTCCCGACGAATGTCAGATAAGCCAGCAGAGATCCAGCCGCGACGCCAATCAGCACCCGCCGCGTCCCGGCTTTGCTCAAGCCCGCGCCTCTTCCACGCCCGCTGAATTGTGTCGCAACGCCTTCAGCACGCAATCGACAATCCCGGCGGCATTCAGTCCGGCCAGGTCGTATTGCTTGTCCGGATTGTCGTGATCCTGAAACACGTCGGGCAGGCGCAGTGTGCGGATTTTGAGCCCGGCATCCATCAGCCCGGCGTCGCTGGCCATGGTCAGCACATGCGCGCCGAGCCCGCCGATGCTGCCTTCCTCGACCGTCACCACCACATCGTGCGTCGCCATAAGCTGGCGAATCAGTTCCTCGTCGAGCGGCTTGGCAAAGCGCAAGTCGGCCACCGTCGTGGATAGCCCTTTGGCATCGAGCGCGTCGGCCGCCTTGAGCGCCTCAGCGAGCCGCGTGCCGAGCGACAACAGCGCCACCTTGCTGCCGTGCTTGACCACCCGGCCCTTGCCGATCTCCAGCCGCTGGGGAATGCCGGGCAATTCCGTCCCGGTGCCATTGCCGCGCGGATAGCGGAAGGCGATCGGCCCGGCATCATGCAGTGCAGCGGTGTGAACCATGTGGACCAGTTCGGCCTCATCGGCGGCGGCCATCACCACCAGGTTGGGCAGGGTCGCGAGGTACGTTACATCGAACGAACCCGCATGAGTCGCCCCGTCGGCGCCAACCAACCCGGCCCGGTCGATGGCAAACCGTACCGGCAGGTTCTGGATTGCGACATCGTGGACCACTTGATCGTAAGCGCGTTGGAGGAAGGTCGAATAGATCGCACAGAACGGACGCATCCCCTCGGCGGCCAGCCCGGCGGCAAAGGTCACCGCGTGCTGCTCGGCAATCCCCACGTCAAAAAATCGGTCGGGATAGGCCGCCGCAAACCTGTCTAGTCCGGTGCCAGAAGGCATCGCAGCGGTGATCGCGCAGATGGTCTGGTCGCGTTCGGCCTCGGCCAGCAGCGCCTGCGCAAAAACACTGGTGTAGCTTGGCGGACCGGACGCGCTTTTGGCCTGCTCGCCGGTGATCACATTAAACTTCTGCACTCCATGGTACTTGTCCGCCGAAGCCTCGGCCGGGGCATAACCTTTGCCCTTTTTCGTGACCACGTGGATCAGGCACGGACCTTCCGCCGCATCTCGGACATTTTCGAGGATCGGGATCAAATGCTCAAGATTGTGGCCATCGACCGGACCGACGTAGTAGAACCCCAGTTCTTCGAACAGGGTTCCACCCATCCACCAGCCGCGCGCAAATTCATCGGTTTTCTTGGCCGCACGGTGAAGCGGTTCGGGCAGCTTGCGTGAGACGCGTTTGGCCAGTTCGCGCACCCGCAAGAACGGCCGCGAGGACACCAGCCGCGCTAGATATGCTGACAGGCCGCCCACCGGCGGCGCGATCGACATATCGTTGTCGTTGAGGATCACCACCAGCCGATTGCCCGCAATTTGTGCGTTATTCATCGCCTCATAGGCCATACCCGCGCTCATCGCACCGTCGCCGATCACCGCGATGCCTTTGCCGGTGCGTCCGGACAGTTTGTTGGCGACAGCAAAGCCCAGGGCGGCCGAGATCGAGGTGGAGCTGTGCGCGGCGCCAAATGCGTCATATGCGCTTTCGCTACGCTTGGTGAAGCCCGACAACCCGCCACCCTGGCGCAGCGTGCGCATCCGTTCGCGCCGCCCGGTCAGGATCTTGTGTGGATAGGCCTGATGGCCGACGTCCCAGATCAGCCGGTCTTCGGGGGTGTTAAACACATAGTGGATCGCCACGGTCAGTTCGACCACCCCCAGCCCTGAGCCGAGATGTCCGCCGGTCTGGCCGACTGCACTGATCATTTCACTGCGCAATTCATCCGCCAACTGGCGCAGCTGATCGGCCCGCAATTGACGCAGCTGCGGCGGCGTCGCGACCGTATCGAGCAGCGGGGTTGCCGGATCAGCATTCATCGCGAGCGCCTTACACCGCTTGGCTGAGACTGTCGAATGAAGAGAGTGTGCAGGGGCGGTGCAGGTTGACTCGACCGAAGCTAAAGCGAACAGCGGCCCGATGGAACTGACACACCGCTTGGCCGTGGCTGCCGATACGGCTGATATCGCGGCGCTGATGGAGCGAGCGATTGCCGAACTGCAGCGCCCGTTCCTGACCGACGAGCAGATCGCCGCGAGCCGGCTGAGCATGGGGCTCGACACGCAATTGATTGCCGATGGCACCTATTTTGCAATTACGGCCGGCCGCGACTTGGTAGGCTGCGGCGGGTGGAGCAAACGCGCGACGCTGTATGGCGGTAATCATTCGGCAGATTTGCGCGATGACCGCTTGCTTGATCCGGCGATCGAGCCCGCGCGGATTCGCGCAATGTACACCGATCCAGCCCACGTCAGGCGCGGGATTGGCCGGCTAATTCTGGGGTTGTGTGAGGCAGCGGCGCGGGAGGCCGGCTTTCACCGGCTCGAACTAATGGCCACCGCCGCCGGTCAACCGCTCTATTCGGTCTGCGGCTACGACGTGATCGAGCGGGTTGAGCGGATGTCTGGCGAGGGCATCGCGGTGCCCGGCGCGGTGATGGGCAAACGGCTCGATTAGGTTTAGGGCAGGTTCGACCTTGCTGGAGAACCGCCGATGTCTATCCCCGCCAACTCCGCCCCGCTGGCGTTTGTACTTACTGCCAACCGGACTAAATCGAAGCCTTTCTATGCTGAGGTCCTGGGCCTGCGCGTGCTCGGCGAGGACGATCACGCGGTGACCTTCGATCTTGGTAACCGCACCCCGCTGCGGCTGACCCAAGTGATGGGCCACAAGGGCAGCGGCCATTCCGTGCTGGGTTGGCATGTCGCCGATCTGCGTGGCGCAATGCAGGCGCTGCAGGCGAAGGGCGTGACCTTCAAGATTTACGACGGGATGGGACAGGATGCTCAAGGTGTATGGGCATCGCCCGATGGCGGGGCCAAGTTGGCCTGGTTCACCGATCCCGACGGGAACGTGCTAAGCCTCACTCAGTTCGGCTAAGATCCACAATCCGCACAGACCCCGCGCAATTCAACCACTGGCCGGATATCCGCGAAGCCCGCTTTGTGCGCTGCATCGACCAGCGCGCCGGTCAGTTTGTCATCGTCGATGTGCACGGTGCGGCCACATTTGTCGCAGATCAGGAAAATGCAATCGTGGCGGCATCCGGGGTGCGGGTTGGCGATGTAGGCGTTGGCGCTTTCAACCCGGCGAGCCAGATTGGTTGCCACGAACAGATCGAGGATCCGGTAGACTGAATTGGCCGCGACTCGCTTACCCCGTTGGTTGGAGACATATTCGGCGATGTCGTAAGCCGAAACGGGACGGTTCTGGGCAGCGAGCGCGCCGAACACTTCAGCCCGCATTCCAGTCCACTGTTCGCCTGCATCAGTCAGCGCGTGCTGGGCGGCTTCGACCAGGCTTTCGCCGACAGGTTCAAGATGCTGATGATGGCTGGCCATGCGCCCAACATAGGCGCATGCAGGCACCGCCGCAATTATAAGCGTGCGACGGTTTGATCCGGAGTGACCAGCGTCTGATCGGGCAAGTCTGGAGCAGCGGTCGCGGCTGTCGCTGAGGGGATGACTTGTTCAGCCAGACTCTTGTGGCTGAACGGCGAGCCCAGCACCGCGATCAGCGCCGCGCAGCCCAGGACAAAGCCCAAGCCGAGTGCGCGGTAAAGATCGGCTTTAAACAGGCCCATGGGAATCACTCAATCCAGTGTTAAAATGCTTGACCGCCCTCCTGCGATAAATTGTCTTACCGCCAAGTGAACAATTGCTATTCCTGCGCTGAGCTACGGCGAAACGACGCAATGTTGCGGTGAACGGTGGCCGCTCAATGCCGGAAATGGCGCATTCCGGTGAATACCATCGTCAGACCCGCTGCATCGGCCGCCGCAATTACTTCGTCGTCGCGAATCGATCCGCCCGGCTGGATCACCGCAGTGGCCCCGGCCTCGGCCGCTGCCAGCAGGCCATCGGCGAACGGAAAGAAGGCGTCCGAAGCAACCGCGCTGCCTTGTGTACGCGGTGCCGCCCAGCCGAATTTCTCTGCTGCCTCGGCCGCCTTCATCGCCGCTATGCGCGACGAATCGCGGCGGTTCATTTGCCCTGCGCCGATCCCGGCGGTGATCCCATCCTTGGCGTAGACAATCGCATTCGATTTGACATGGCGCGCCACCGTCCAGGCGAACAGGCAATCCTTGAGTTCCTGGTCGCTGGGTGCGCGCTGCGTCACCACCTTGAGATCGTCCAGCCCGATGGCCCCGCTATCGCGGTTTTGCGCCAGCATCCCGCCGGTGATCGGCTTGATCAGCAAGCCGCCGCGGCGCGGATCGGGCAAGTCCCCGGTAAGCAGCAGTCGTAAATTCTTCTTCCTGGCAAAGACCGCGCGCGCTTCGTCATCGGCCGCGGGTGCAACCACAACTTCGGTGAAGATCGCGCAGATCGCCTCAGCAGTCCGCCCATCGAGCGGGCGGTTGACCGCAACGATCCCGCCAAAAGCTGAGACATCATCGCACTGCAACGCACCGTGCCAGGCTTCGAGCAGACTGCCCGCCTGCGCAACGCCACACGGGTTGGCGTGCTTGACGATCACCACCGCCGGGTCCGCTCCGCGAAATTCGGCGACCAGTTCGAGCGCGGCATCGGCATCGGCGTAATTGTTGTAGGACAGCTCCTTGCCCTGGACCTGTTCGGCCTGCGCTATTCCGCGGCCGTGCGGGCCGACCGGCACATACAGCGCGGCGCGCTGATGCGGGTTTTCGCCGTAACGCAGCTCTATCACCCGCCGCCCGTTAAGCGCGAGCATTTCGGGGAACAGCTGCTGCTGGTCGGCAAAAGCGAACCACTGGCTGATCATCGCATCGTAAGCGGCGGTGGCGGCAAAGGCACGCGCGGCCATCAGTTTGCGGAAATCGGTTCCAGTGGAGCCGTTTCTTGCGTCCAGCTCGGCGGCGAAACCAGCATAGTCAGCAGGGTCCGTTAGCACCGTGACAAAAGCATGGTTCTTGGCGGCCGAACGCACCATGCTTGGCCCGCCGATGTCGATATTCTCGATCACTTCGTCGCGCCCCGCACCCTTGGCAACAGTCTGCACGAACGGGTACAGGTTGACCACCACCAGGTCGATCGCACCAATCGCGTGGTCGACCATTGCTTGCGCGTGCTCAGGATTGTCACGCACCGCGAGCAGCCCGCCGTGGACCTTGGGATGCAGCGTCTTGACCCGCCCGTCCATCATCTCTGGAAAGCCGGTCAGGTCGGAAATGTCCATCACCGTCAGCCCGGCTTCGCGCAGCGCTTTGGCGGTCCCGCCGGTCGAGACAAGCTCCACCCCGCGCGCCGCCAGCGCCTGACCCAGCTGCGCCAAGCCCGTCTTGTCGGACACTGACAGCAGCGCCCGGCGGATCATCACATCGCTCAATTTAATTCACCCCATTTTCTTAAGCAACCAGGCGAAAGAACCGCCGCCCCGCGAAACCAGTCCCTGCACCACCAGTTGCTGGATCGGCTGCGGCCGGCCTTGTCCATCGGTCCAGATACTTTCTTCCAGCGTGACCCGGGCCCCCATCGCTTCGGCGCCGCCGACGCGAAATTGCCAGTACGAGCCGTCGGGCAACGCCAGACCTGCGCCCTGTCCATCTTCAGATTGCCTCACTTCAATCGCGGGGCCGATATGAAAGCGGATTGCATAGCCAACCTTTCCATGCCGCGCCTTGCCTTTGGCGGGGATCAACAGATCCTCGCCGCGCAGCTCGGTACCGTCATCGCGCAGGATGAGGATCCGGCGATGGATCAGGCCAAAGCGCCCGACATAGCCGTTGTGGCTGGCCTCCAGCCGGGTCGCTCCGCCCTGCTTTTCGCCCAGCAGGGTACGCCGATCAAGATCGACTTCGGATACCCCGCTGCCAATCTTGCCATTGATCATCACTGCGGTCGAATTGGCGTCATCAAGCACCAGCGTGGAATGCGCGGCGGTGGCGCGCAGGCCTTGCTCAAGCCGCGCTGGGACCAGCCCACCGGCGCAGGCCGCGCCGCCGCAATTGACCACGATCCGATGCCCGGCATGGCTGAACTCGAATGCCAAGGTCGAAGCGCAGCCCGAGCGAGTGTGCTTGGCCAGCGGCGGCGGCGCGGCATCGAATTGCAGCACGCCTTTCTGCGCCACCACCCGCTGATAACCCCATTGGCGGACATCGCGTAAAGGCCGGGTACGCACCCCGCTGGCCTTGATCAACGCGGACACCTCGCCGCCATCGACCGCCCACGCGCCTTGCCACGAGCCCAGCGAGCCATCGCCGTGAGTCAGCGCGAGCAGCGGCGGGACCAGCAAGCCCATGATGGTCTGCAGCGCTTGCGGCGGATCGCGCCGCACTGCTCGATAGCAGGCGCGCAGCCGCACCATTAGCGTGATCGCCTCGATCTGCGCCAGCGGGCTGCGCGACAGCACCCCGCCGTCGTCGCCGACCAGCTCGCCCAGCGCGCGGATCAGTCCAGCCTCACCGAACAAGCGGCGCGGTTTGCCGTCAGGTAGCAGCAGCCCGGCGGCGACGATCCCGCTCCATCCGGCAACTTCGGCCAGCTGGTCTTCGGAACGGCCGACGTGCTTGTCGAGCCAGCGCGCGGTATCGCTCAGCGCCGTTAGCACTTTAGCGCGCAACGCGCGGTCCGAGCCCGACAGAATCAACGGGGCATGGACCAGCCAGTTAAGCTCGCGCGTGCCGGCATTGGCAATCGTCCAGGCTGGGCCCTTGCCTGGACGCGAAGGATATTTGGGATTGGCCTTGAGCCACGCGATGAGCACCCGTTCGGCCACCGGGGCGACCGCTTCGCGCGGGGCGCAGGCTTCCAGATCGGCCAGCCAGGCAAACGAATGAACCACCCGTTCGAGCGTCTGCGCCATCCGCGCCGCGCCGGCGAAATCGATCTGCGCAATCGGCGATTTGACCCCGTGAACCAGAAAGTGCCCGGCGCGCAGCGCAGTCCCAGCCACCTTGCTGCCCGCCAGCGGGTTGGCTACGGTGGCCAGCAGCCGCGGCTTGGCGGCTTTGCGGAACGGCGCGCTGAGCGCCGCACCCGAAATGCCCAGGCGATAAGCCAGCCGGATCAGCCGCTCGCCCGCGCCAACAGCAGGTGGGGCGAAATCGGTTAAGGCCAAGGCGCGGCCCGGTTCGACCAGTTCACTCGGGGCTGGCGCGGCTTGCCCATTGCCGCCCAGGCCAATATTGCCAGCTTCGTTCACGAGTCCGCCCTCATCGCCCGCGGCCAACGGGATCGCTGCCGGATCGGCACCGGGTGAGTTGCGGGCTTGAAGCACGGTATCGCCCATGGTTCATCCCGCCCCCTTGAGCGCAGCGATATTGCTCGCGTAGTAGTCCGGTCCCCCCTTGAAGCTGGCGGTGCCGGCCACCAGCACGTCGGCCCCGGCGGCCACGCATTGCGGCGCGGTGACCAAATCGACCCCGCCGTCAACCTCGAGGTGGATCTGGCGCCCACTCTTGTCGATCATTTTGCGCACCGCTTCGATCTTGCGCAGTTGACTGGTGATGAAACTTTGGCCGCCAAACCCCGGATTGACGCTCATCACCAGCACCAGATCGATATCGTCGATTAGGTAATCGAGCATCTTGGCTGGTGTCGCGGGATTGAGCGCAATCCCGGCCTGCTTGCCCAGCGCCTTGATCGCTTGCACCGTACGGTGCGCGTGCGGCCCGGCTTCAGGATGAAACGTGATGATGTCGGCCCCGGCCAAAGCAAAAGCTTCGAGAAAGGGATCGACCGGTTCGATCATCAGATGGACGTCGAACGGTTTGGCTGTGTGCGGGCGAAGAGCTTTGACCACCGCCGGTCCGATCGTCAGGTTGGGCACGAAGTGCCCATCCATCACGTCAACATGGATCCAATCGGCCCCGGCCGCGTCGATCGCCCGCACCTCTACGCCCAGCCGGGCAAAATCGGCGGACAGGATCGATGGCGAAATCAGCGGAATGGCCATGGCGCTTGGAGCGGCTCCCTTGTGAGGCGCTTAGCTACCACATCTGGGGGGAACAAGGCGCGCTTTGCGGGTTTTCCACACTGTATCTCGCAGCTTATCCCCCGCCAACATCGGCTTGGCGCACGGGATCGCAAAGATTGACGTTAGAGCTGCTGAGCGGCACATGCGCTAACGATGTCCGAGCCACGTAACCCTATCGAATCCATGCGCCAGATGGCCCATGAGACACGGTTCCACTACAGTGCGGTGCCTCGAGTATTAGGCGGAGTGAACGTTGCTCCCGGGTGCAACTTGATGCACGAAGGACAATTCCTGCTGCTATCCGACAGTGGCTATGGTTTCCACTACGAACCGGGCTCAGGGATCACGATCGAGCGTCCCCCCGGCTGCGATCAGATCGAGGAAGAGCTTTGGCTGCGCGGGAGTGTCTACGCGGCGGTCGCTTGCCTCAATGGGCTATATCCGCTGCATGCCTCAGCCGTTGCGTATCAAGGGCAGGTCTATGCCTTTACGGGACCGAGCGGTGCAGGCAAATCGACGCTGATCGCGGGCTTAGGCCAGCGTGGATGGCCGATGTTTTGCGATGATACGCTGCTGCTCGATCTGTCCGATCCCGCCCGTGTGATTGCGCTTCCCGGGCACAAACGGCTCAAACTTACGGATCATGCGCTCGAACTGACCGGCACCGTCGCGCAGCAACCGGTCGGTGCGGATACCGGCAAAAGCTACGTCGTGCCGCCTGCCGGGGGCGTGGCCCAGCCCCTCCCGCTGCGCGCGCTGGTGTTCCTTGAGGACGGAGCGCCTCCAGCATGGTCGTCGATTATCGGTGCCGAGCGATTCGCGCGCTTGGCCGATGATCATTACACGCAGGATTTCTATGGGTTAGCGCAGCGTCCCGACCGCGAAATGCTGTTTGCTCTGCGCGCGCGAATCGCCCGACAGGTCGCGATGGCCCGGTTGGTGCGGCCTCGCTTGGTATCTGGGTTCGGCGCATCGCTTGATCTGGCCGAAGCGCAGATAAGGAATTTTGACAAGGAACAGCCTGCCCGATGATGACACTGACCAAGGCCAAAGGGCAATTCAGCGAGAGCGCGATCGATGACGAGATCGTGGTGATGAGCCTCGATAGCGGTACTTTCTTCTCGCTGTCGGAGACCGGCCGCTCGATCTGGGAACTGCTTGACCGTCACTCTGACCGGGCGGAGCTGCTCACCGCGTTGGCGCAGACTTACGGTCAGGACGAGACCGCAATTGCCGCCGAACTCGATGAATTCCTCGCTTCGCTCGGCGCGGCGGGGCTGCTTGTCTGCACTTGACCCTTGACGTTGCAGCGTTGGGCCGGCGCTCGCTGGCGTGGGGCAGAACCTTGCGGGCGATGGTGTTGCTGCTGGCCGCACGGCTTTTGGTCGGCGCGGTGCCATTCCGCATTTGGCGCAAATGGCTGGGCGGACAGTCCGATGCGCAGAACCGCGTCGATGCGCCCGCCGCGCGCCGCCTGGCGGCTCAAATTGAGCGCGCAGCCTGGCGCCTACCACTCTCGATCAAATGTCTGCCGCAGGCGATGGCGCTGAGCTGGCTGTTGCGACGGGCAGGATTGGCGCACTCGATCGTATTTGCTGTGCGCCCGCCCGGCCATCGCGACGGACACGACGATCTGCACGCGTGGATCGAAGTGGGGGCAGAGGTTGTGCTGGGTGATTTACTAGGACCGTGGCTACGCATGCTTGACCAAGGTGGTTAATCGCCAGTGCGCCCGATCCGAGAGCCGCAAATGTAGAGGCTCCAACCCCAGGCGATGCGATAGACGATTGTTAAGTCCGGTTTTACCCGCTAATGGCGTGATTGCGGGGAAATTTTAATTAGAGTTCGATCGCGGCGCTACTCCCCAAACAAGGGACGAGCGCCCATCGCAAACAGGGATTATTAATTATGAAACTAGGGCGTGTCGTCATTTAAGCCAAGCCAGCGCGCATGCCAAGTGTAGCCCGGCGAGGAAGTTTCTTGCGGTCTTTTCGTAGCGGGTAGCCAGGC
>JAYVML010000119.1:0-8436 GCA_043758955.1 Novosphingobium sp.
AACGCCTCCTAGATTACGATTGGCAAGAAAGCGGCCTCGTCGTTACGCTGAAAACGTCCCAAAAACGACTGGCGAAGTAGCCCGTGTTGCAAAGTTGGCCCTCGCAGCCTTCCAATGTGTCACTAACTTTCCCGCATTTTAAATTATCGACGAACCGCGCTTCGCCAGCTTTCCGCATTTCGCATCCTAAACCTGCCTGACGGGACACGACAACATTGCGGACCTAGATGCACGAAAGCCCATTCGCACAACTAGGAGAGTTCAGCTATCATCGTCGCTAGAGGCAGCATATTTTCTGACGCGGGATTTCAAAGCCGCTGACCCCAGCTTTTGGATTTTGCTTTATGACTGCACGGATATCGTATCCCGCCAACACCGTTCGCCGCGGGACTGTGAAAACGTGAGCACGCTACCGAGCACAGCGACACCGCTTATCGTCGGTAAGCCTGCTCCCGTTTCCTTACGCGAAGCCTTTTGGGTGTGGCTGAGGATTGCCGCACTTTCATTCGGTGGTCCCGCCGGACAGATTGCGGTCATGCACCGTATTCTGGTCGATGAGAAACGTTGGATTGGCGAGCACCGGTTTCTACATGCCCTCAACTATTGCATGCTCTTACCCGGACCCGAGGCACAGCAGCTTTCCACCTATATAGGTTGGTTGATGCATAAGACGCGCGGCGGGCTAATCGCGGGCGGGCTGTTCGTTCTACCCGGTGCAATCGCTATTATGGCACTGAGCTGGATCTACGCGCTTTACGGTCATGTAGGCGTCGTCTCTGGTCTATTTTTCGGCCTCAAATGCGCTGTTCTGGCAGTGGTGCTGCAAGCAATCGTCAGGATCGGCAGCCGCTCACTTAAAAATACGGTAATGCGTAGCCTCGCAGCGGCAGCTTTCGTGCTGATCTTCTTTTTGAATGTGCCCTTCCCGATGATTGTTCTGACCGCTGGCATGATTGGCTATTTCGGTGGACGTGCTGGACTTTCGGTCTTTCAAGTCGGCGGCGGCCACAGCGAGGCAAGCGACAATATTGTTGCAGATGCCGATACGCTGCTGGGCGAAGACCTTCCGGCCCATGCCAACCCGACAATCGGGCAATCGTTGCGTCAGGCGGTGGTCTGGCTGTTCCTTTGGCTTACCCCTGTTGCCGTACTGTACTTCGCGATGGGCGAAGCCAGTGTGTTCACGCAGATTGCAACTTTCTTTTCCAAGATGGCGGTAGTGACGTTCGGCGGGGCCTATGCGGTGCTGGCTTATGTCGCGCAACAGGCGGTCGAAAACTATCATTGGCTGTCCGCACGCGAAATGCTCGACGGACTCGGAATGGCCGAAACCACTCCGGGGCCTCTGATCATGGTACTGCAATTCGTGGGCTTCATGGGTGCCTACCGAAATCCGGGGATGCTCTCGCCGTTGCTTGCGGGAACGCTGGGCGGGCTGCTGGCGACGTGGGTCACGTTCATCCCCTGTTTTCTTTGGATATTCCTCGGCGCGCCGTTCATTGAACGGATGCGGGGCAACAAGGCGCTCTCGGGTGCGCTCTCGGCTATCACCGCCGCCGTTGTAGGTGTGGTGCTCAATCTCGCCGTATGGTTTGCGATACACACCATTTTCGGAAATGTGGCGCGTTTCACGGCCGGTCCGATCCATTTCGATCTGCCGCTAATCGCGAGCGTTGATCTATGGGCGCTGGCCATCTCTGTCGCGGCGATCGTCGCCATGTTCCGTCTAAAAGTGGGCATTTTCCAAGTGCTGGGTGGTGCCTCTGTTGCTGGTATCGCTCTGCATTTTGCGGGACTTGTGGCATGAAGACTTTCAGCCCGCTCCAACCGAAGGATTTGCCATGACCGAGCAAGTAATCGACCGTCGCAATCTGCTCAAGACAGGCGCACTTTTGACTGCGGGCGCGGCTGCGCTTGGATCGACCAGTGCCACCGCACAAGCACTTGCCGCGCCGCCGCCTTCTTTTATCAGCGGTCCGGCCTACATGCCCCAGCCGCTAGTCTTGCCGTTCGATCCCAAGACTATAACCGGCCTCTCGGAGAAGCTTCTGGTCAGCCATCACGACAACAATTACGTAGGCGCGGTCAAGCGGCTCGGCGCAATTGAAAGCCAGCTTGCTGCGCTAAACCCGTCCACGGCACCCAATTTCAACCTGAACGGTCTAAAGCGCGAAGAACTCCTCGCATGGAACTCGATGATTTTGCATGAGGTCTACTTCGCGGGTCTTGGTTCGCCGAACCGTCCTGGCGCGCCACTGGTGTCCGCAATTGAGCATAGTTTCGGCAGTGAAGGCCGCTGGCGGAATGAATTTGCGGCGATGGGCAAAGCACTGGGTGGCGGCTCCGGCTGGGTCGTGCTCACCTATAGTCACCGCGACAATCGGCTCGTCAACCAATGGGCGGCGGATCACACCATGGCACTGGCGGGCGCGACCCCGATCCTGGTGCTCGACATGTATGAACATGCCTATGCCATGGACTTCGGCGCAAAAGCCGCAGCCTATGTCGATGCGTTCATGGCTACGGTGAACTGGTCATCGGCAGACAGGCTGTTTGCCAGAGCGAGCGCCACTTGATCGGAAGTGGGTGTTAGTTCCGAGTGGCAAAACGCTCCATCCATCCAGTCTAGTGTCGTCCCGGCCATGCCGGATGCAGATCGTCGATCACGAAACTGTGTTCGTCGCCGTCACCATGCGCTTCGCGCAGATGCTGATGTCCGGCGGGTAAATCGTCGTGCGAATGGCTAATGCTCTCGGGGTCGTTCGCTGGCCAGAGCCACAGCGCCAATGCGGTTCCCAGTCCCGAAATTGCGGCAAGGGCTGCAAACGCTGAGGCTTGCCCGATGTGCGCACCCACCTGTCCGGCCAACGGGTAGCAGATCAGCCAGCAGCCGTGACTCAGCGCAAACTGTGCTGCGAAAACAGCGGGTCGATCTTCCGCATTTGCGGAGCGGCGCAATAAGCGCCCCGATGGCGTGACGCTCATCGAATAGGCGATGCCGAGCACGAACCACCCGGCCAGCACGACCGGCCAGACCACCGCGCCAGTTCCGAACAGCGCCGCCATGGCGAGCAGCCCCGCAGTCAACACGGCCGCCGCTGCGCCCATCATGGTTCGATCACTGATCTTATCGAGCAGACGTGGCAGCGCCAGCGCCGCAAGCATCGATCCGCCACCATAGGTCGCGAGAGTCAAGGCTA
Organism: Novosphingobium sp.; assembly: GCA_043758955.1. GTDB lineage: Bacteria > Pseudomonadota > Alphaproteobacteria > Sphingomonadales > Sphingomonadaceae > Novosphingobium. The sequence goes on from JAYVML010000119.1 coordinate 3,201, forward strand.
CTTCGCGTTGTCCCAGCCCGAGCATCCCGCGCACGATCACCACCGTATTGACGATCACCATTGAACTCGCCGCTGCTGACGCGAGGCTAAGCGCCAGCAGGCCCTTCAAGCGTGGGGTCTTGAGGTAAATACGCATACCGCGCGTGGTCCGGGTGTAGATGCCGCCCTCACGCGCCTTGGCTGGTGAACGCGGCAGCACCACCGATACGACCAGCAGCGCGGAAGCTATGAAGCCTAAGGCGGTCCCTGCGAACAGCCAGTGGAAGCTGATTACAGTGAGCAGGGCCGCAGCAATAATCGGACTGGTGAGGCTCTCCATGTCATAGGCCAGCCGTGACAGCGAAAGCGCACGCGTATAGTCGGCTTCGTCGGGCAGCACGTCGGGGATTGTCGCCTGAAACGTCGGTGTAAATGCTGCCGACGCAGATTGCAGCACGAAGATCAGAACATAGACCTCCCAAATCTGATCGACGAACGGCAGACAGATAGCGACGGTAGCGCGAACCATGTCCATCGCGACCAGAAAGGCCCGGCGCGGCAACCGGTCCGCAAACGCACCGACCACCGGGGCAACCCCGATATAGGCCACCATCTTAATCGCTAGCGCCGTTCCAAGCACCGCTCCCGCATTGCCCCCGGCAATATCATAGGCGAGCAGCCCCAGCGCGACCGTCGCCAGCCCGGTCCCCACTAGCGCAATGACCTGTGCTGCGAGCAGGTGGCGATAAGTGCGATTGGCAAGAACGGTAAGCATGGAGTGGCTATGCACGGGATTAGACGGCTGGAACAGTAGGAAGCGTGCGACCAGAATTTCCGCTTACCACGGCTTTCCCGCCGTAGCGCCCTTGCCAATCAAGCCCACAAGCTGCCTTTGGGCAGTAAGTTGAACGAACGTCGGCTTGCCGTCTTTCTGCAACGGAAGTTGCCTGACCGGACACGGCGACAAAGCAGTCGTTTAATAGAACGTCGGCTTCCGCGCCCTCTGTAGCCGTTCGGCCATGTCATCCGCTATGGCAAAACGTGCGGTTCGTTCATGTGGTCGATGCGTCAACGCGGAGAGACTGGAATAGGGTGCTTTGGAGTGAAACCGAAAGTTCCGCATGCTTGAAACCGAACCTGCAATGCCGCAGCTTCGGTAACCATACTAAATTTCGAATGGTCTCCGTTGCCTTGACTGGGCTTGCGCAGGGGAGCACGTTTTGAAGCTGGAACTGACAAAGGGGTAATCAAATATGGCAAAGAGCATTCCTGCTCTGGCGATTTTTCTGATGCTGGCTGCGCCGGCAATCGCTCAGGAAGAACATCACAACCATGCTGCGCCCGAACGCCTCGGGGCGGTCCATTTCCCCAATAGCTGCGCTGCAATGGTAGGTGCCGCCTTTGATCGGGCGGTCGCGCTGCTGCATTCTTTCGCCTATGATGTCGCGGACCGGGGCTTCGCGGACGTCGCTGCACGCGATCCCACTTGCGCCATGGCCCACTGGGGCCGCGCCATGACCCACTATCATCAGCTCTGGTCCCCGCCAACAGCGTCCGAACTGGCTGCCGGCGCTGCTGAGATCGGCAAGGCGGTTGCGCTTGCAGCAAGAACTCCCCGCGAGCGGGCGCTCATTGCCGCACTCGCTACCTACTATGCCGATGCCGATCACAGCACGCCCGCTGTGCGAGCTTTGCGCTATTCCGACGCTATGGCCACAATCGCTCGGGACAACCGCGGCGACGATGAAGTCCAGGTGTTCTTCGCCTTGTCGCTAATTGCTACGGCCCCGCCAGCCGACCGCACGCATGCGAGGCAGAAGCGTGCCGCGGACATCTTAGAGCCAATCTGGAAGCGGCGACCACAGCACCCGGGCGTGCCGCACTATCTCATCCATACCTACGACAGTGCCGAACTGGCTCAGCGTGGTCTGCACGCGGCGCGAGCATACGCAGGCATCGCACCTTCGGCCCCGCACGCGCTGCATATGCCCTCGCATATATTCACCCGGCTCGGCTTGTGGGACGACTCGATCTCCTCAAACCTGACCGCGCGTGCTGCTGCCCACGCACAAGGCGATGTAGGTGAGGAGCTGCATGCCATGGATTACCTCACTTATTCCTACCTTCAGCTTGGCCGCACGACCGATGCCGCAACGGTAGTGAGTAGCCTTCAAGCCATGGGCGATCTCGAAGCAGGGGTCTTCAAGATTGGCTATGCCGGCAATGCCATGCGGGTGAGGCTGGCGGTGGAGAGCCGGGACTGGGCAGCGTCGGCGCAGCTGACCCCGCTGACCGGATCGGCGCCCCAAGTCGCGGCACTTGTTTGGTGGGCCCGCGCTCTTGGTCAGTCGCGCCGCGTGCCGGCCGGATCTGCCGATGGTGACATCCTTCAGCTGAGAGCTTGCCGAGACGCCTTGCGTGCCTTTGGCGACGCGTACTGGGCCGCCCAGACGGATGCCTTGCTGCAGTCGGCCGAGGGCTGGCGTGCAGCGGCGGCGGGCGAGGCTAGCGTCGCGGTTACAGCTCTGACCGCCGCAGCGGACGAAGAGGATGCGCTGGAAAAGCTTCCGGTAACGCCGGGGCCAATCGTGCCGGCACGCGAACAATTGGGAGAGCTTTTGCTGACGCTGAACAGGCCAGCGGAAGCGCTGGCCGCGTTTAACGCAGCCCTTGCCTTGGCGCCTGGACGCCGGGGAGCGCTGCAAGGCGCGGTCGAGGCGACACGCCGGCTAGCCGCTCGTTGACGGCATATCCAGAACCTGACTTTTCGTTTTTAAGCAGACTTGAGAAGTGCATTTGGGTGTCAGCTTCGCGCGACCTTCAAGACGTTCAGTCTTGCAAGCAGCAACCCTTAACATGCCGTCCGTTCATCCGCGCAAGCGCTGATGCGACCCGTCGGAGCCAAGCTGCAAAGTGCGCAGAGAGCGAGTTTTGATCAGCGAGAAGGCATCGCCAATGCCAGAAGTTTCTTGTCTCGGTGACTACGAGGCAATTTCCACAGTCTCGGCGGTTGCAGAACCACAGCTTCGCAGCTGAGCAATTCGCAGTCCATTCATTGCGATAACGTGCCATCTACCTTGCGAAGCAAGTTTTCTGCCTGTCTCACAATATCATTCACGATGGTTTCTGCCGATTGGCGCTCGTGAATAAAATCCACCGATTGGCCCGCGTAGTGACACATGGCAGCTATGTTTCCCGCCGCCCTATTGTTCGGCCAGGCGGTATGAAATTTCGGCAATGGAATATTCTGCTCGCCGACCGTCAATGATCCCACCGTTTCGCCGTCATAACCATTTGCTGCGTCGACGCACGATTGAAGAACGCGGTGCGGTGCGTCCGGCCAGCCGGTACTGAACGCCTCAGTCAAGACCGTATCAGACGCCTTAGCCTGCAATAGCGCTTCGATATATTGTGGGTGCGCGTCAGATTCAGTTGCGGTCAGGAAACGTGTGCCAATTCGCACGCCTGCCGCACCAGCCGATAGTGCAGCAGCAAGGCCCACTCCGCTGCTCATGTTACCAGCTGCCAGAAACGGTATCGTGGCGAAAGCTCCGATCTGATCGAGTAAGGCAAGGACGGGCGTATTGCCGCGAACGTGGCCGCCAGCCTCGACGCCCTGAGCAACTATGAAATCACATCCCGCATCGATCGCTGCTCGTGCTTCTTCGGATGACCCAACCTGCCAGCTAGCCCATGCACCTCCATCGTGGACCCGGCGCACAAACTCGGCACTTGGGGTCTCGTAGAAGCATTCGACTACATCAGCTCCTTGCGCTGCTATTTCGACACAAGCAGGGTCCAAGAATGGGGCGAGGAAGTTAACGCCGAATCGTCCATCAGGCACGGCGTTCCGAAGTGCATGCAGGGCTAGTTCGAGCGCTTCGACTGATTTCCCAACGGCACCCAGCATTCCTAGAGCGCCAGCGTTCGAAACCGCAGCTACGAGCGCGGGATCGCCGCCGCCGATGCCTGCCATCTGAATTGGCACAGCGCATCCCACCAGCTTGGTAAAAGCAGTCGTTAGCAACGCAGCACCCTCAAACTAAGCGGGACATAGTTGAGTGCAGACCATAGCCTCCCAGAGGGTCTTTGCAATGAGCGTCTCGTCCAGTCTCGGAGTTTTGCAGCCGCGTCATCACGGCAGCACACGTCGTATTTTGAGGGCATTTTTTGGGCTAACACCTCAGTGGACAACGAGAAGAGGTATTCCGCGCCCGCCCTAATAATATAGGACGCTCCGCCGAGATAATTATGGATGCCATCTGCCCGCGATCGATTGGTGCGGCAAAACGTCCTATTCTAAAACTTGACCCAAATCGGACCCAAGAGACTCACTCCACTTGCATCTCTCTTGACGGCTGCCGTCGTCGGGCGCAGCATTTGAACGGGTTGCTTAGAAGAGGGGACTTCCATGCGCCGATTCGCCACGCCTCATCTCGTTGCCGCCACCGCCGTGTTCGGCTTGCTCACCGGTTGTGGTGCCCACCCCGCTGCCCAAGCCGCTGATACCGGTAAAATCGCAGAGGCCGTTAAGTCTGATGTCGCCACGCTGGTGACCGCGTTCAACGCGCACGATGCGGATAAGGCAGTCTCGTTCGATGCTCCTGACTTCGTCGGGATGATGCATGGGTTGCCCAATGTTGCTGGCCCTCAAGGCGACCTCGCGCTAACCAAGCAGCAGCTCGCCGATCCGGCGGCCAAGCTCGAAGTGAGCGGTGAAGACGTCAGCGTCGCCGCGGCTGGTGACCGAGCCATGTTCCAGTCGGCTTACGCCTACACCTTTACCGATCCAGCCACCAAGAAGCCTAAAACTGAACACGGCAACTGGCTGGTGGGCTTCAGGAAGCAAACCGACGGCACGCTGAAGATCAAATGGAGCGTGGTGTCCGACACGGGCGCCGCACCTGTTGCGGTTGCCGCGCCGCACGCCTGAACCACTCGCGAGCTTCTTTTGACGGATGAGGACGTGCTTATGGCTAATCCAGTATCGAGAAGAGAGTTTGGGGCAGGTTCGATTGCAGCGGCGGCGCTGGCAGGACCTGTTATTTCGTCGACTAAAGCCATGCGACCAGGAGTGGCGGCTATGGGAAAGATCGAGACGAAGCTAGCACAGATGGGCCTGACACTGCCCGAGCCGCTGCAAATGCCCCACGGAATAAAGATGCCGTTCGCCTGGGTGCGGGTGCGCGGCAAGCGCGCTTACATTTCGGGCCACGTCGCGGTGAACTCGGACGGCACTCTTGCTCATCCGTTGGGC
>JAYVML010000120.1:0-4776 GCA_043758955.1 Novosphingobium sp.
CCTTTTCAAGCCGTCCAGTGGTGGCGAAGGTCGATCGCAACTGGCCCAGCACAAAGGCTGCTGCGGCGCCCGCGCCCAGACCCATAAACAGCACAAAGAACAGCAGCAGCGGGCGATTTTGCGCGATCGGCGAACGCGGCGTGGTGGGCGGATCGATCACCTGGAATTTCACAGCATTGTGCTCGGTTTCCACCGACCCGCGAATCTTCAGTTCTTCGCGATCGTGCAGCAATTTGTCGTATTGTTCTTTCATCACGTCGTAATCGCGGGTGATGCGCTGGTATTCTGCCGCGGATTCGGGGTTGGAAAACTGTTGCGCGGTAACCGATGAAATCTCCTGCTGCACCGACGCACGCCGAGCAGAGAGCGACTGGACATTGGCGGCGCGTTCAGCGCGGATCGATTCGAGCGAGGAATAGGCCGGGTTGGGCGTTCCGACAGCGCCGCTCCCGCCCTCAGCCGCAGCGGCAGTGCGCAGCGCGCTGACCTGATTGCGCGCGGCGATTACATCGGGATGATTTTCTGTCAGTCCCCGCGCACGCAAGGCGTTGAGTTGACCTTGGGCATCAGCCAACGCGCCGCGCACGCCGCCCACCGGGGCGGAACCAGCAATCGTCCGCGGCGTCCCGGCTACCTGGCCATTGATCGCAGCATAAGAACTTTGCGCGGCGGCCAAATCAGCATCGATCCCGCGCAATTCGGCACGCGACGCCTCAAGCTTTTGCAGGCCTGCACCAGCGCCGCCAGCGAGACTGGGGTTCTTGGCTTCGAAGGCCAAACGCTTCTGCTCGGCGGTTTCCAGATCATTCTGACGCTGCGCCAGTTGCTGGTCGAGGAAAGCTAGCGAGCTGGACATCTCGCCGCGATTGCCAGCGAGGTTTTCCTCGCGGAAAATGTCGATCAACTTCTGCACCACCGCTTGTGCGATCTTGGCATTGGCGGCGTCCGAACTGGCTCCGTCGCCATAGCTGGCGGTAATTTCAAACAGGTTTTCTTCGTCGCTTTCAACCTTGACCTTCTTGCCCAGCGACAAGACTGCGGCTTCCATGTCCTTCGGGTTGGTGATGTCCGCGCCGATCGGCGTGCCGCGGATCACTTTTTCCAGGTTAACTGCGCTGGTCAGTGTCTGGCGTACCCGGTCGATGTCGTGTTTGCGATCACCATGCCCCAGCCCCATTTGCTCGGAGAGGACGTCGTCGAGCTGAACGTAAATCCGCGCCTTGCTTTCATAGCTATTGGGCACCATCGCCACCACCAGCCAACCCAGCAGGCATAGGCCCCAAGCCACACCCAACGCGAGCCAACGGCGGTGCCAGAGCGAATAGATCGCCGAGCGCAGTTCGTCGTAAATGTTGGTCATCGGTTGCCCCCAGCCGCCCTGTTCAGAACTGGCTTTCGGGGATGATGATCACGTCGCCGGGTTTCAGCATGACGTTGGCTTTACTGTCACCGCGCTTTAGCAAATCGCCCAGTCGCAACCCGTATTCCGCTTGTTTGCCGGTTTCTTTGTCGAAGCGGATCAGCTTGGCGCGATTGCCAGCGGCGTATTCGCTCAAGCCGCCCACCGCGATCATCGCATCAAGCAGCGTCATATTGGCGCGGTACGGCAGCGAAGCCGGCTTTCCGGTCGCCCCGATCACGCGGACTTGTTGGCTGTAAGTGCCGGCAAACTTGTTAACGATGACCGAGACCAGCGGATCCTGGATGTATTGTGAAAGCTGCAGCGTGATGTCGTCGGCCAGCATCTTTGGGGTCTTGCCCACCGCTGGCATATCGGTAATCAGCGGCGTGGTGATGCGTCCATCGGGCCGCACTTGAATTTTCGCGCCCAGTTCGGGATTGCGCCATACGAAGATCGTCAGCTCATCCAGCGGCCCGATGATGTAATCTTCGCCCGGGCCTTCCTGCATTGCGACGAATGAAGCAGCTGGTAGCTGCGGACTACTGCTGCCGCCAGCGCAGCCGCTCAGCGCCAGACTGATCACGGCACTCCTCGCCAGCAAGCGATAAAAGCGGTTGATTATCATCGAGCACGTCCTTCAGCAGCACTGCATCGGCACCGCAGGCATGCAGACCCACGGCAAAGACCCGGCAATTCAGCCTCCGCTATCGTTAAAAAAGGTGAATATTGCGTTAGCCTTATATGCAGATTCAGTGTGGCCGATGACCCGGTCCCGAAAGGGGACGATCTGCCGCCGCTTTGTTAAACCAGCATTTCTGTTGCCGGACCATGGCCTAGGAATTGCGCTGGACTAGCGCTGGCACCATAAGCTCCGGCGCAGAACACCGCGACCAGATCGCCCACCCCGGCGCGCGGAAACCCGGCCCTTTCCGCCAGTCGATCGAGCGGGGTGCACAGGCAGCCAACCACGCTCGCCTGTTCTGCGATTGGCGCGTCGATCTTGGTGGCAATCGCCACGGGATAATTGCGCCGCACCACCGTTCCGAAGTTGCCGCTGGCCGCCAATTGGTGATGCAGGCCGCCATCGGTGATCAAGAAAATCTCCCCGTGGCTGAGCTTGCGGTCAACGATTTCAGTAAGATAGACCCCAGCCTCGCCAACCAGATAGCGCCCCAGTTCAAGGCAGAACTGGGTCTCGGCTAGCACCGGCGGCAACTGCGTTAGCGCTTCGCCAAGCGCTGCACCGATGGCTGCCAGATCGACCGGTTCGTCGCCCGGGAAATAGGGAATACCCAGCCCGCCGCCAAGATTGCAGTGCGGCAGGGCCGCGCCGCTTGCATCGGCGAGCCGCGCCGCCAAGACCAGCGCTTGCGCCTGGGTATCGATAATCGCCGCTGCGCTCAGCGCCTGGCTGCCGGCGAAGATATGAAACCCGCGCCATTCCGCGCCGCTCGCAATAACCATGCGGGCAAGTGCGGGCACGCGTTCCGCGTCAATCCCGAATTGCTTGGCTCCGCCGCCCATTTTCATGCCCGAACCCTTCAGGTCGAACTCCGGATTGACCCGAATTGCCAGTCGTGGCTCAATCCCCAATCGGGCTGCGGCATCAAGCGCCCGCGCCGCCTCGCCCTCCGATTCGAGGTTTATGGTAACCCCGGCGGTGATCGCCGCTTCAAGCTCGGTGGTGCGCTTACCCGGACCGGCAAAGCTGATCCGGTGCCCTGCAATCCCCGCCTGCTGGACCAGTGCAAGTTCTCCAGCAGAGGCAATATCAAATCCGTCAACAAGTTCAGACATTAGTTGAAGAACTGGCCCGTAAGGATTTGCTTTAACGGCATAATGCACTGCCACCCGGTTGGGCAATGCGCTTAGTAAATCGCGTGCCCGGTGGCGGATCAGTGCGGCCGAATAGATGAACAGCGGGGTCTGTCCGGCCTCGGCAACCAAGCTCGACGCGGTGCGGTTACCAATCGCCAACTCACCATCGATCATGGCAAAGCCGGACGGGATTGGGCCAAGCGGCTTCACGTCGCAAGCTCCGCATAGAGCCCGGTCCGATCGATCTTGCCGTTAGGTGAAACCGGCATCACCTGACGCCAGTGAATTTGAGTGGGTTGCATGAAATTAGGTAATTGTTTCAAAAGAATAAGCGGTAATTCTAGTGCGACGTTTGAACCAGTTGAATTCGCCCGCACTATCAGATGAACAGCGTGACCCAGCCGGGCATCGGGAATACCCAAGGCGACCGCTTCGGCGACCAGCCCACTGGCCAGCGCCGCTTCCTCGATCTCGTGCGGGCTGATCCGGTTGCCGGCCGATTTGATCATGGCATCGCGCCGCCCGGCAAAATACAGCAGGCCCTCTGCCGAACGCCGCACCCGGTCGCCCGACCACACCGCCACGCCGCCATACCGCGATGCCGCCGGAGCTGGCCTGAACCGCTCGGCCGTGCGACCCGGGTCCTGCCAATAGCCTTGGGCAACCAGCGGCCCACAGTGGACCAGCTCGCCCTCCTCGTCATCGTCCGCCAGCGCGCCATCATCGCCGATCACCAGCACCTCGGCGTGCGGGATCGCGCGGCCCATCGACGTCGGGTGCGTATCGACCAAGGCCGGATCAAGGTAGGTCGAACGGAAGGCCTCAGTCAGTCCGTACATCGGGAACAGTCGTGCGACCGGGAACAGCAGGCGCAGTCTGCGGACCAGATCGGCGGTCAAGGCCCCGCCCGAATTGGTCAGCCGCCGCAGCCGCGCTGCGGTTTCTGCGGGCCAATCCAGTTCGCTCAGCTGGATCCACAGCGGCGGTACCGCGGCCAGCGTCGTGACGCCGTGACGCTCGACCGCCTTCACGACGTCGCGCGGCGTCAAGTACTCGAGCGGAGCCACCGAACCACCCGCGTACCAGGTGCTCAGCAGTTGGTTCTGTCCATAATCAAACGCCAGCGGCAACACCGCCAGTGTTACGTCGTCCGCCGTCAACCCAAGATAGTCCGCTACACTTTCGGCCCCAAGCCATAAGTTGGCGTGGCTCAGCATCACGCCTTTGGGTTTCCCGGTCGAACCGCTGGTGTAAAGGATCGCGGCGAGTTCATTGGGATCAGCCAAAGACGGTCCCAGCGGCGGTGCGCCAACATAACCTGTCAAGACCGCCTCCTCGCTCACCGTCCGGCAAGCTGCAGGCACATCTTCGGCCAAAAGACTGGCTAGCCGCGCCGGAGTGCCGATCAGCAGGCCTACGGCGCTGTCAGTCAGGATGTGCGTCACTTGTGCCCGTTTAAGCAGCGGATTAACCGGGATGTGAACCAAACCCGCGCGCGCGGCGGCCAGCGGCATCAGGCAGCTCAGTTCACCCTTGGCCGCCCAGCTCGCTACCCG
>JAYVML010000121.1:0-4454 GCA_043758955.1 Novosphingobium sp.
GATGTTGAGGTAGGCGTGGACCGGCCCTTGTGCGAAACTGGCACTGGCTTCCACCCCCCAATTGCGGCTGCGGGCATAGTTGAACGGTGACAGGATCAGGGTACCGCCCAGTGTGGTATCGTCGAGCAGGTTGGTGGCAAGCTTGTAATAGGCATCGATGCCGAGCGTCAGATGCCTGCCGAACAGGTGCTGCGCTCCCAGATCGAACATGTGCTCACGCTGCGACCGGACCGGGTCGGCGGTCTGGACTGCGGCTGCGCCGGTGGTGCCGTTGAAGGCCGCAACGGTACCCTTGCCAATCAGCGTCAGCGGGGGCGGCGTAAAGTACCGCGCATAGCCAATATGCAGCGTTGTGGCGGTGTCGGGCTTCCACACCAGCCCGGCACGCGGGCTGATTTGATTCTCGCTGAGGAGGCCCTCTGATTTGTCAAACCGAACCCCGTAATTGAACGTCAGCGAGTCGCTCAGCCGCCATTCGTCTTGGAGATATGCCGAGTAATTGCGCCCGACCAACCGTTCAGCGACCGGAATGCCGATCGGCACGTCGCTGGTCTGATTGCCAAGACTGTCGACCGCGAAAACCCGGTTTAGGCTGTTGCTGCGGCTGTTATCCTGCTGGAAGAATAGCCCGGCGCGCAGGGTGTGGCTGTCGCTTGCCTTGAATGAGCCATCGGCCTGCACGCCAAACGCCAAACTGGTTTGATTCAGCGCGGTGTCGACCCCGTTGAACAGCAAGTTGCCGCCTTGCGGATCGGGGGTGAATTCGGCTTTCGCGCGACGTACGAACGGTGCCACCTGGAAATCGATCCGGTCGCCCGCGTGCTGATACGCCAGCACTGCAAACCACGCGTCCTGTCGTTGGTTCTGGTCGAGCAGCGCCGAATCGAACGTGCTGCGACCGTTGAGGGCGTACGATGGAACCAGTCCAAGCTGGTTGGGCTGTTGAAACTTTCCGATGGCAGTGCCGCCGAAGACGGTCAGCCGGTCATCAGGGCTGAGGATGTAGGAGGCAAAACCAAACCCGCGCCACTGTTCCGAGCGGTCATGGATCGCAGTGCGGGCTGGGGTCGGATTGGCAATGCCCAGATCGTTCCGCTGGTAACTGCCTGACAGGAAATAGCTGAGCTTCCCGGTGGAATTGCGCAGCGTGAAGCTGGGTACAATCGTCCCATTGCTGCCACCATAAATACCCACGTCACCGTCAAAATCGAAGCCTTCCGCGCGAGTCTTCATATTGACCACGCCGGCAGTACGAAATCCGTATTGGGCGGGCAAAGTGCCCGTGATCACCTCGATTGATTCGGCCACGCGCGGATCGACCAGCGCGCCGAAGCCGGAAAACCCTTGCGGTACGGTCACGCCGTTGAGGCGATATTGAACATTGCCGTGTTCGTTGCGGACATGAACTTCGCCGTCTCCGTCGCTATCCTGTGAGACACCGGGAGCCTGCAGCAGCACATTCTTGAGAGAGCTATCGATCCCGCCGGGCTGCACCTCGAGCGCAGTACGATCGAACCGCACCAAGCTGGCCCCGATCGCGGGATCAATCGATTCACGTGCCTTGTTAAGCCGCTGGGCGGTGACCACAATTTCGGTTCCCTGATCGCTCCCATCGCTGGGGCTGGCGGGCGGTGGAGCAGTTTGCGCAATGGCCGGGCTGGCGAGGAGAGTCGTACAAAGCAACAGATAGCGCATGCAATCAGTCTTTCGAAGAACCGGGATGAGTGGCGGCTCTGTATGGCCGATGTGATAATGTTACAAGCCCGGTTATCCCGTGCAGATCACGCTTCGCCGTGCCCGGTCGCGAGATAGTCGGCGCTTTGCATCTCGATCAGGCGACTCGCGGTGCGCACAAATTCAAACGCGCCATCCCCGGCGCGGTATAGCTGGTCTGGCTCAGCCGCAGCGGTCGCGAACAGCTTCACCTTGTTTTCGTAAAGCGCATCGATCAGCGTGACAAACCGTGCCGCTTCGTTGCGGTTTTCCGGGCCCATTTGGGGTATCCCGACCAAGATTACGGTATGATAGGCCTGCGCCACCGCGAGGTAGTCGGCCGCGCCGCGCGGTTCGCCGCACAATCGTTTGAAGCTGAACACCGCCACGCCCTTGAGGTTTTTGGGCACATGCAACAGTCGTCCACCGCCCAGTTGTAAATCGGCTGAGGGGACATGCTCGCTATCCTCGGGCGGATAGTCGGTCAGGCGGAAGAATGCCTCGCGCACTTGTGCAGTAGCGGCATCGCCCAGCGGGGTGTGCCAGCTATCGATCCCGGCGAGCCGCTCCAACCGGTAATCGTGCGGACCGTTTAGCGGTAGGACGTCGAGCTCGCGTTCAATCAGCGCGATGAATGGCAGGAAATGCTCGCGGTTGAGGCCATCTTTATAGAGCTCGGTCGGCGCGCGATTGGAGGTGGTGACGACGGTCATGGAGCACATTTCGATCAGCCACGTAAACAGACGGCTCATAATCATTGCGTCGGCCGAATTGTTGACGACCATCTCGTCGAAGGCCAGCACTTGCGTTCCCGACGCTAGCTTTAAAGCGATCCGTGCGATGGGATCACCGCTTTCCGATTTTCGCTCCTCGCGCAACAGAGCGTGTACTTCGAGCATGAAAGCATGGAAGTGCGCTCGGCGCTTCTTCGGCAGATTTAGAGTGTCGTGAAACAAGTCCATCAACATTGACTTGCCGCGCCCGACTCCGCCCCAGATATAGATGCCGCGCGGGAGTGGTTCGCTCGGTGGGGTCCCAATCCGATACGCGTACCAGGGCCTCTTTTTTGGTCGCACCTCTAGCTGTTTTTGCAAATTATCGAGCCGCAATGCAGCGGCGGCTTGCTGAGGATCCGGTCGCAGTTCGCCGGCGGAAATCAGGGCCTCATAGGCTTCGAGCAAGCCAGTCATCGCGATGAAGTCGGTTTGCGGATTGTGCCCGAAAAGGCGGCGATGATACCGTTGGCGTCCTGCTCGACAATTCCGCGCAAGAACACCAGCCGCCGCGTTTCCTTTAGCAATTCGGTCACTGCATCGCAGGGTTCGCCCGGCTTGGCCGCGCCGATAAACTGCACCGATAGATCGAGTGTTACCGCCGTACCGGCCTCAATGATCCCCAGCATGCGGGAACAAGCGAACAGGGCAATATCTATCAGCGCTAAGACAGTCCCGCCGTGGACGTTATCGGCCAAATTGGTGTGGCGCTGTTCGGGAAACATGCGCAGCCGGGCTTTGCCGTCGTCGTCGCGGCGCACCAGCAACTGAGGAAACATCCAGCTGTTGAACCGGGTCGGGTCGTTGAGTTGCCAGGTGTGCCAACCTGGATTGTCCGGATCGGGCGCGCTCCTGAAACCGCGATCATCGCTCACGCTGCGGGGCTCACCTTAACGTGGTGCCCTCAAACATGCTTGGCCGCCTGCAGCTTCTTGATCTCTGCAATCGCGCGGGCAGGGTTAAGCCCCTTGGGGCAGACATTGGCGCAATTCATGATCGTATGGCAGCGGTAGAGCCGGAACGGATCTTCCAGCTCATCAAGCCGTTCACCGGTCATTTCGTCGCGGCTGTCTGCCAGCCAGCGATAGGCCTGGAGCAGGATTGCCGGACCCAAAAACTGGTCCGAGTTCCACCAGTAGCTCGGGCACGCGGTCGAGCAGCAAGCGCACAATATGCACTCATACAGGCCGTCAAGTTGCTCACGCTGAGCCGGGCTTTGCAGCCGTTCTTTGCCAGAGGGGGTCGGGCTGACAGTTTGCAGCCAGGGCTTGATCGAGGCGTACTGTGCATAGAAATGCTTGAAATCGGGGACGAGGTCTTTGATCACTTCCATTGCGGGCAGGGGAGTAATCCGCACGTCGCCGGGCAAATCTTCGATCGAAGTGGTGCAAGCGAGGCCATTGCGGCCGTTCATGTTCATCGCGCAGGACCCACAAATCCCCTCGCGGCACGAGCGGCGAAAGGTCAGCGTCGGGTCAAGCTCTGACTTCATTTTGATCAGCGCGTCGAGCACCATCGGCCCGCAAGCGTCGAGATCGATCTCAAAGCTATCATAGTGGGGATTCTGGCCACTATCGGGGTCATAGCGATAGACGGTAAAGCGTTTGACCCGGGTCGCACCTGAGACGCGGTGTGCAGTGCCATCGCGGCCGATCTTGCTGTTCGCGGGAAGGGTGAAGCTCGCCATGACAATCCCTGTAGCATGCGGCGTGCTGGCCGCTATCGCGGTTCTATCTAGCGTTGTTGCCGCGTAGGACAAGATGGTGCGCGCCGTTTTTCAGCTGGCTTAATCGGTTCAGCCTTCAAAAACCGTGGCAGTGGTTCCGGGGCGGCACCGCTTGCGGTGAGCAATCAGGCCTCCGGCAAAGACCCCCATTTGGATAAGGCCGGCTCCGGCAAACACCATTGATAGCGTGCTTTCATGTGCGATAAGCCCAGCCGTGTTTAGCGCTCCAGCAATCACGATAA
>JAYVML010000122.1:0-2640 GCA_043758955.1 Novosphingobium sp.
CGTGGCACTTTCTGTCCGGGGTCAGAGGGTCGTGTAAGCAACCATTCTCTACACTAAATCAGTAAGTTAAGCTACGTTCGCCAACGCCAAATACCCCCGTTCATGAATAATCCGGGTTAATCATCTTCGCCATATCAAAAGTATGTCTTCCTTAAGCGGTTTTCCCGCAAGCACCCACCGTCCAAGAAAATTTGCGGCGGCGACGTCCCGGGCGTATATCAAACTCATCGGTTGCGCGTTATTCAGCCCCGATGACTATTCTCATTCCTGTCCTAGGTGACCAGCTGTCCCATGAGCTGGCGTCGTTGCGTGATGTTGATGCCAACGACGCGGTCGTGTTGATGATGGAGGTAACCGAAGAGACAACTTACGTTCGGCATCACCAGCGCAAAATCGCACTGGTCCTTTCGGCAATGCGCCATTTCGCTATCGAGCTGCGTGAGGCGGGATGGATGGTCGATTACGTGCGTTTAGACGATCCGGCCAATCGGGGAACCTTCACCGGCGAGATGATGCGCGCGGTCGAGCGACACCATCCGAGCGGCATCCGCATCGTCGAGCCGGGCGAATGGCGCGTGAAAGCGGCCGTCGATAGCTGGGCGCACCAATGTGGGATCAAGGTCGACGTCCTGCCTGACGACCGCTTCATCTGCTCTATCCTGGAATTCCAGACCTGGGCGCAGGCGCGAATTGAGTTGGTGATGGAGCATTTTTATCGCGACATGCGGCGCAAGACCGGTCTGCTAATGGCCTCTAATGGCAAACCCGAGGGGGGACAGTGGAATCTCGACAAGGATAACCGACAGCCGCCCAGACGTGGGATCAACTACCCCGAGCCCATGCGCTTTGAACCGGACCAGACCACCAGCGAGGTGTTAGCGCTGGTAAGCGAGAAGTTCGGGGCGCACTTTGGGCGCTTGGAGAATTTTAGCTTGCCGGCAACTGCTGCGCAGGCGGCCATCGCACTTCAGCATTTCGTCCGAACCGCGCTCCCTGACTTTGGCACCTACCAGGACGCTATGGTGACTGGGCAGGACTGGCTGTTTCACAGTTGGCTAAGCCCTGCACTTAACGTGGGTCTGCTTACTCCGCTGCAAGTCGCCAACGCCGCTGCCGAGGCCTATGCTGCTGGCACCATTCCACTCAATGCAACGGAGGGATTTATCCGCCAGATCATTGGCTGGCGAGAATATGTCCGCGGATATTATTGGCTCGAAATGCCTGAGGTAGGGCAAGCCAATGCTCTGGAGGCGACACGCCCCCTTCCGGAATTTTACTGGACCGGCGAGACCGACATGCTGTGCATGGCCGAAGCCATTCGCAACACGCGGGATCACGGTTACGCGCACCACATTCAGCGACTGATGGTGCTGGGGAACTTCGCGATGCTGGTGGGCGTTCGGCCCCAGGACGTGGCCGACTGGTTTTTGGTGGTTTATGTCGACGCCTACGAATGGGTCGAACTTCCAAATGTGATTGGCATGAGCCAGCACGCTGATGGCGGGCGCCTTGCCACTAAACCTTATGCGAGCGGCGGAGCGTATATCAATCGTATGTCAGATCATTGCGGACAGTGCCGCTACGACGTCAAGCAGAAGACGGGCCCCGAGGCATGCCCATTCAACGCGCTCTACTGGAACTTCCTGGCTCGACACGAGCGTCGCTTCCGCCGTAACCGCCGTATGACGCAAATGTATGCCAACTGGGACCGCATGTCGCTCGAGCTACGCGATAGCTACAGGGTGAGCGCAACGGCATTTATGAAAACCTTGATGCCCGCGGTTGATGGCTGGGTACGCTAATCAAGGATTAGAATTTCGAAGACAATAGAAAACAGTAACGATTAAACTACGTGCCATTAATTGCTACAGATGGCGCGTTGGCAACATTTTCATAACCATTGAACAACAAATTTGGTTTGCCAATTATTGTAGTGGTTATTGTCGGCACGTGGCTTCTTTCTACTGCGTTCGCGCGATCTGCTATACCGATTCGATCACTTGCCGCTGCGCAATCTGCCAGGCGTGTCCGAAGACACAAGAGGCGATTGACTGCCGCCGGTATTGGCTGTGTGCGATCGCTTTGGGCAATCGAGTGGAAGCAGGCGCGGGCAATCTGGGGTAACGTGGAAGGCGAGCGGTTCTGGGACGTGCTGCACGGGCTTCATGTCGAGCGGCCGCCAATAATCCAGCGCATGAGTGTCGTGTTGCATGGCCCTGATTTTCGAGATTGAAATCCGGTGCGATCTATTCACGGTCTCCGCTGGCTCGTTTGCTGCAGGCGCTCAATCCGAACGCGTGGAGAAGCGCGAACCACTGGGCGAAACGATCGACCGGCTGCGTGCAGTGCATGGACCGGCCGCGACAAGCTACGGCCCCAAGGCCAAATTCCCCGGCGGCTATCTCGGAGCAAAAATGTATTCGGCCGAATACCAGATTTGCAGGATTTTAGTGAAGCGCACACTGACGACGGTGCAACGCAGTTCTATTCCACTTTATTGTGGATTTACCTTCCGCTCATTCCTCAACTGACGAAGACTGACATGAGCTTACACATGTTCACCATCCGAACGTCGGCCCGAGCCGAAGAGAAATAGGTTAGGGCGTTTGGCAGCGGCGCCGTAAGTCGCAACCGTGATGG
>JAYVML010000123.1:0-3158 GCA_043758955.1 Novosphingobium sp.
TGCTTAACGGGCTGCCCGTGACCGTCAAGACCCTTCAAACAAGCGATGGTCTGGTTGCGAGCCAGATCACTTTCAAGAACAACGATCTTAAAACTGCGACAATGATCCGCAACGGCACTGCCCAAGGGTTTGATGAGCAGACTGCGGCCACGGAGGCGCTGCGCGGCCGGATGGGGGATATCGACAAATATAATATCAAGAGCACCACGAACGTGTACTTCGATACTGGCAAAGCGGTCCTGTCACCCCAGGCCAAAACCGATCTGTGCAGCGCAGCAACCGCCGCTGAGGCAACGAATAACGCCCTGCTGCTGGTGGTAGGGTACACCGATTCAACCGGAAGCGATGAAGTCAATCAGCCGCTTAGTGAAAAGCGCGCGGCAGGCGTGATCAATTATTTACAGCAGGTCTGTCACTGGAAACCCTATCGCATGCTGACCCCCACCGGCATGGCCGCAGCGGACCCCCTGGCGAGCAATGACACGGCCGAAGGCAAGGCCCAGAACCGCCGTGTTGCGGTGAATGTCTTGGTCAGCAAGGGTCTTGACGGGATGTGAGGCAGAGGTTTGGCATTTGACGCAAACACCAGGCCAAATGAACGCAACCGGGCCACACGTTTCGCTCTTGACCTAGACCCCGTGCTTCTTCTCCCGCGTCGAACTCACCATTCCTGGCGCGACAAAACCGATTGGGGTCATGTTGACCGCTGCGACGCGCTGCTTGAGTTCGCCTTTGATCTTGGCGTATTCGGCTTCCATCTCCTCTGTCACCGTCGCGCGGGATTCCTTGAGCGCTGCTTCGAAGTCCCCGCCGGTGACCTTTTTGGTACCCGCGCCGCGCTGACGGATCGCGTTTAGACCAGCGCGGCGGACCACGTCTTCGAGGTCCGCACCGGTGAAGCGTTCGGTTTGCTTCGCGACAGCCACCAGATCGACGTCTTTAGCGAGCGGCATCTTGGCGGTGTGAATGCCCAAAATGTGCTCGCGCCCCGCAACATCCGGCGTGCCCACGTAAATCAGCTCGTCAAGCCGCCCGGGGCGCAGCAGCGCGGGGTCGATCAGCGTCGGGCGGTTGGTCGCGCCGATCAAGACCACGCTGGCCAGCTCCTCCATCCCGTCCATCTCGGCCAGGATGGTGTTGACCACCCGTCCGGTCACTTGCGGTTCGCCCGCGCCCAAACCGCGCGCCGGGACCAGACTATCGATCTCGTCGATAAACACCACGCACGGCGCCACTTGCCGCGCGCGCTGGAACAGCCGGCTGATCTGCTGCTCGCTTTCGCCGTACCATTTGCTGAGCAGGTCCGAGCTCTTGATCGAGATGAAGTTGGCCTCGCTCTCCTTGGCCACGGCCTTGGCGAGCAGCGTCTTGCCGGTGCCCGGCGGGCCATACAGCAGAAAGCCTTTGGCGGGCCGGATGCCCAACCGCCGAAACGCGTCGGGGTTCTTGAGCGGGAGTTCGATCCCTTCTTTAAGCTTCAGCTGCGCTTCGTCCGCGCCGCCGATGTCGGCCCAGCCAATGTTGGGGACCTCGACCATTACCTCGCGCATCGCCGAAGGTTGCACGCGCTTGAGCGCATTGATGAAATCCTCGCGAGTCACGGTCAGGCTTTCGAGCACGTGCGCTGGGATTGTCTGCGCTTCGAGGTCGAGCTGCGGCAAGATCCGGCGGACCGCGTCCATCGCCGCCTCGCGCGCCAAAGCGCCGATATCCGCGCCGACAAACCCGTGGGTGGTGCGCGCCAGCTCGTCCAGCTCGACTCCTTCGGCTAGCGGCATGCCGCGGGTGTGGATCGCCAGTATCTCGCGGCGGCCTTTCTCATCGGGCACGCCGACCACAATTTCGCGGTCGAACCGGCCCGGCCGGCGCAAGGCTTCGTCGATGGCATCGGGGCGATTGGTCGCGGCGATCACCACGATGTTGGAACCGGTATGCAGCCCGTCCATCAGCGTGAGCAATTGCGCGACGAGACGCTTTTCGGCCTCGCCTGGCGTGCCTGAACGCTTAGGCGCAATCGAGTCGATTTCATCGATAAAAACGATGGACGGGGCTGCCTTGGCTGCCTCCTCAAACACTTCGCGCAGCCGCCGCTCGCTTTCACCATAGGCGCTGCCCATGATTTCGGGGCCATTGATGATAAAGAAGCTGGCTTCGCTTTCGTTGGCGACCGCGCGGGCGAGTCGGGTCTTGCCAGTGCCTGGCGGGCCATGGAGCAAGACCCCCTTGGGCGGATCGACGCCGAGCCGGGTAAACAATTCGGGATAGCGCAGCGGCAGCTCGACCATCTCACGCAGCTGCTGAATCGTGTCGCCCATCCCGCCAACGTCGTCATAATTGACGTCGCCGCGCGAGCCGCGCGCTTCCTCGAACTCCGCGCGCAGTTCAACCTCGGTGGTCTCGTCGATGTGAACGATGCCTTTGGGCACAGTCGCGACCACGGTCAGCCGGATCTGGGTGAGCGCGAAGGCCGGAGCATTAAACATCCGCGCCACTTCGGGCGGCATGTCGCGCACTTGTTGCTGGCCGGTAGTGGCAACCAGATCGCCCGCCACCAAAGGCCGCCCAAAGAAGTTGCGCTTGAGTGCTTGCCCGGGACCCTGCAGGCGCATCTCGCGCTGGGCCGGGGCGAACACCACTCGGCTGGCGGGACGGCTTTCGGCCTTGCTGATCTGGACATGATCGCCCGAACCAACCTCGGCATTGGCGCGCTGCAGGCCGTCGAGCCGGATCACCTCGAGCCCTTCGTCCTCTGCGTAAGCCAGCATCACCCGCGCCGCTGTAGGCCGTTTGCCCTCGATCGCGATCACATCGCCTTCGGTCACCCCCAGCGCAACCAATGCGGTCTTGGGCAAACGCGCGAAGCCATTGCCACTTTCTTCCTGTCGCGCGGCGGCGACCTGAAGCTTGACTGTCTTTTCCTGGACTTCGGCCATTGCGCCACTTTCGCTTTTCGCTGGGTCTGAAGCGTCAAGCTAGGAACTGGGTGTGCCAATTGCAAATGCAGGATGGCGGATGAAAGAAAGGGTGGGTTATTGCTAACGCCTTCCCGGGCAGGGACAAAAAAGGGCCGGGTCATTGCTGACCCGGCCTTGGGAAGTTTTGGGAGAGGATGCCTGAAAAGGCACAATCTAAATGTCACCACCCCAGTTATTGTGCAA
>JAYVML010000124.1:0-33618 GCA_043758955.1 Novosphingobium sp.
CCTTCGGCTATCGGGGCGTCGGCATACAGCGCAGCCCGCGCGCGGTGTTCTTGGCTGCGCACGGTCCAGGTCAGCACTGGCAAGCCGCGGCTGCGCTGGGCGGCGGCAAAGCGGCTGGGCAGATCGCGAATGTCATAAGCCAGAAAATCGGGGCGGGCGTGCCACAATGAGAGCCGCCGCTTGATCATGCCAGGCAAGGTCTTGGCATGCTCTTCAGTGACCACCAGACCTCTGACCGTCAGCGCCGAATGGACCGCGAACCAATGCACCACGCGCGGATCAAAGCTCATCACGGCATGCGGGCCAAGGTAACCTTCGAGCGCACGCCGCACCGCCAGGCATAGCGCGCTGATCCGGATGCCGTCGCTGCGCTCCGACTTGATCTCGATCAGCACGGGAACCTTGCCGCCCAGCTGGTCGAGCACATGCCGCAGCGTTGGAATGGCATCGCTGCTGCCCGACAGCATGATCCGTCCCAATTCCTCGGCAGTGTGTGCGGCCAGCGGGCCGTGCTCGCCGGTCAACCGATCAAGCTCGGCATCGTGAAACACCGCCGCCTGGCCATCGCGGGTGCGTTGGACGTCGCATTCGATCCCCATCCCGCGCGCTATTGCTGCGGCGAAAGCGCTGGGCGAGTTTTCAGGAACACCGGCCGAATGCAGCCCGCGGTGCGCATACTGCCATTGCCCCAGCCAGGCGACTTTGTCGGCCCGGGGCGGCGGCGAGCGCCAGTGATCAAGCGGGGCGAATAGCAACGATCGCATCCACTTCGACAGCCACGCCCAGCGGCAAACTGGGCGCGCCGACGGCAGCGCGGGCGTGTTTACCCGCATCGCCGAACACCGCGACCATCAATTCGGACGCGCCATTGGCGACCTTGGGCTGATCGGTGAAATCCGCAGTGCAATTGACGAATGCGCCGAGTTTGACCACCCGCTCAACGCGGTCGAGCGAGCCCAGCGCGGCTTTGAGCTGCGCCAAGATCATCAACCCGCAGCCCTGCGCCGCAGCAATCCCTTGCTCCAGCGAAACGTCATCGCCGAGCCGGCCCTTGACCAAGACGCCATCGACAAACGACACTTGCCCAGAAATGTAAGCCAGTCCGCCAGCGATCACCACCGGGACATAAGCCGCGACCGGCGCGGCGGCGGTAGGCAGGGTCAGGCCAAGCTCGGCCAATTTTTCTTCGATGCTCATCATGTTCTCCTAAATCCGTCCAAGCAGCCACGGCAAGGCATGGTCCCAAGTGTCGATCCGCGCGTGAGCGTGCCCGGCTTTGAATGCGCAGGCAATGTGCGGCGCCAGCGTCGGCTCACCGCACAGGTGCAGCCGATCAAGTTCGGGCACCAGTTCTGCCGCCGAGCCGATGTGCTGCGCCAGATCATCGATGAATACCGCGCTGCTCGGCTGATATTCGGCCATGATCGCGGCCAGCGCCGGGCCTTTGGGGCCTTGATTGGTGAACACCCGCACGTCCAATCCGTGATCGGCCAGTTGTCGAGTCCGCGCAGCGTTGTGGCGGTCAGCCAGATTGGTCAGCACCACCACGTCGGCATGGCCTTTCAGCGTATTCATCGCCTCGATCGCGCCAGCGATCGCGCTCTGGCGGTGCATCTCGCCATCGAAGAACGCGCCGAGCAACCGCCAGATTTCAGCCGGTTCGACCGGCTCGCCACTGACCTTATCGCGGATCGCATTCGAAAAATCGTTGCCGATCAGCTTGAATGAGACCTCCTGCGTCTCGTCCAGCCACTGGCCGAACGGAACGATCATGTGCAGCAGCACCTCGTCGCAATCGCTGATGATCAGGGGTTTCCTCATTGAGTCAGACTCTCGCGCGCGGCGGCAAGCTGCGCCGGGGTTATATCCAAGGCCGAGGCGGCGGCGACCAGATCGGGTTCGTGCGCGCAGAGGAAATCGAGCACCGCGCCCAGCATCGCCGGATCGCCCAGTCCACCGCGCAATTCATCCGCGCTCAGCCCGGTCAGGTTCAGCAGCCGCTCGGCGCGCGGGCCGTCGCTCAGCACCCAGCCGAGCGCGCTAAGCGCCAAAGTGGCGGCATTGGGCGCGGGGGATGGGCGGTCGCGGAGAATTGTCAGCCTCACTGGTAACGCGTAAGGCCGCGCAATGGCAAAACGCATCCTTGTTGTCGAGGACAACGACCTCAACCGCAAGCTGTTCTGCGATGTGCTGAAAAGCCAGGGCTATGCGGTCGAACCCTGCGCCGACGGGATGCTGGCGCTGGATGCCGCGCGGCAATTCGTCCCCAACCTGATCATCATGGATATCCAGCTGCCCAATGTTTCGGGGCTCGATCTGATCGAGGCGGCCAAAAAAGACGCGATGCTGCGGAGCATCCCGGTGCTAGCGGTCACCGCCTACGCCGGCAAAGGCGACGAAGAGCGGATCAGGGACGCAGGCGCCGAAGGCTACCTCGCCAAGCCGGTCTCGATCGGCCCGTTCATGGCGGCGGTGAAGGGGTTGGTGGAGCGGGTCAACGTTTAATCCCCCGCCTCGCCGCTTTTCCGCCCCATTCGTCTCCCACAGGGCAGCCACACTTCAGGAGCAATTACCCAATGGATCGAACCGCCACTGCCGAAAAGATCGCTGCGCTGATTGCGCCTTTCAACAAGAAGGGCGTGGACGTGACCGATGCCACGACCTTTGCGGGCGATCTGGAATTTGACAGTCTGACGGTGATGGATTTCGTCGCCGAGATCGAGGATGCGTTCGACATCATCATCAGCATGAACGCGCAAGCCGAGATTGAGACGTTTGGCCAGCTGGTCGATGCGGTTTTGAAATTGCAAGGTTAAGCCCGGTTGCGGCAAGCAGAGAAAGCATAAAGTAGCGATGAGTGAAGGTATCGATGAAGCCGACCGTCCGCAGGTGCTCGAAGGGACCGGGACCGACCTGTTCTCCAAGTTCGATCCGCTGATCGAGCTCCGCCGCAGCTTGCTCGCGACTGGCCAGGAAGACCCGTTCAGTTTGGTGATGGAGCGCGTCCTCTCGCCCACTGTGGCGGTGTGCAACGGGCGCGAGACGATTTTGCTCGGCACCTACAATTACATGGGCATGACTTTCGATCCCGATGTGATCGAAGCAGGCAAGCAGGCGCTGGAAGATTTCGGCGCGGGCACCACCGGCAGCCGGGTGCTCAACGGGACTTATGCGGGGCACAAGGCAGTTGAGCAGGCGCTCATGGAATTTTACGCGATGGACCACGCGATGGTCTTTTCGACCGGGTATCAGGCCAACCTCGGGATCATTTCGACAATCGCCGGCAAGGGCGATTACATCGTGCTCGATATCGATAGCCACGCCTCGATCTGGGATGGTTGCAAACTGGGCGATGCCGAGGTGGTGCCGTTCAAGCACAACGATATCGAGGCGATGGACAAGCGGCTGGGGCGGATCCCCGAAGGTGCGGGCAAGCTGGTAATCCTCGAAGGCGTCTATTCGATGCTGGGCGACATCGCCCCGCTGAAGGAAATGGTCGCGGTCGCCAAAAAGCACGGCGCGATGGTCTTGGTCGATGAGGCGCATTCGATGGGCTTCATCGGGCCGAACGGGCGCGGCGTGGCCGAGGATCAGGGCTGCCTTGACGATGTCGACTTTGTGATCGGCACCTTTTCCAAGTCAGTCGGCACGGTCGGCGGCTTCTGCGTATCGAACCATCCCAAGTTTGAGATCATGCGGCTGGTTTGCCGCCCTTATGTGTTCACCGCGAGCCTGCCGCCAAGCGTGGTGGCGACCGCTGCGACTTCGATCCGCAAGCTGATGCACGGGAACAACAAGCGCGCGCATTTGTGGGAGAATTCGAAGACCTTGCACCAGGCGCTGCGCGAGGCCGGGTTCCAGTTGGGCACCGAAACTCCGCAATCGGCGATCATCGCGGTGATCATGCCCGATCTGGAACGCGGCGCGGCGATGTGGGAGGCACTGCTGAAGGAAGGCCTCTACGTCAATCTGGCGCGGCCGCCGGCGACCCCGGCCAACATGACGCTGCTGCGCTGCTCGCTGTGCGCCGAACACAGCGCCGAACAGGTCCAGACGATCATCGGCATGTTCAAACGCGCCGGAGAGAAAGCCGGTATCCTCGGGGCCGGGAACCTTGGCTAAGTGGTGGCTGGCGGCTCTTGCGCTGGTCCAGCTGGCCAGCCCGGCCTTCGCCGCTGACCCGGTGAGCGTGCCGCCGGGAATGAGCGATGCGCCCTGCCCGGCACCCCAGCCGGACGCGTTCGCGCTCGATCCCCATATCCTCGGCACCGATTGGGCGTGGCAGTGCCGCTTCCGCGCCGAAAATGCGTTGGTCGATCCGCAGCATCCGCCGCGCGCGGTGTTCATCGGCGATTCGATCACCGAGAACTGGTTGGCCGCCGATCCCGACTTTTTCGCGCATGGCAATTTGGATCGCGGCATTTCGGGGCAGACCAGTCCGCAAGTGCTGGTGCGGTTTTATCAGGACGTGGTTGCGTTGCATCCGGCAGTTGTGCACATCATGGTCGGAACCAACGACATCGCCGGCAACACCGGGCCGACCAGCCCCATCGCGTTCCAGAACGCGGTGCGCGCGATGGTCGATCTGGCCCGCGCCAACGGTATCGTTGTAATCCTGGGTTCAATCACACCGTCGATCCAGTTTGGCTGGCAGCCCGCAGTCAGCCCCGGCCCGTGGGTGGCGCAGCTTAATGCGTGGCTCAAGGATTATGCCAAATCAGCTGGAATGGTTTACGCCGACTATCACACCGCGCTGGCGGGCCCGGCGGGCGAGCTGCCGGCTGAATTCGGGGCTGACGGGGTCCACCCCAACGCGGCCGGCTATGCGGTGATGCGCGGTGTGGCACAGCGCGCGCTGGCCGAAGCAGACAAACGCGCGCGAAAATTGCACCGGAGTGAATGACATGACCATACGGCTTCACGGCAAGCGCGCGGTGGTGACCGGCGCCGCGCAAGGGATCGGGCGGGCGATAGCGGCTGCGTTCGTGACCGAGGGCGCGCAAGTCCTGCTGGCCGATGTGGACGCCGAAGGTGTAGCAAGAACAGCCGCTGACCTTGGCCAGCAAGCCTTCACCGCCGACCTCAGCCGCAAGAGCGAGATCGAACGCCTGTTTGCGCAGGTTAGCGAACAATGGGGCAGCCTCGACATTCTGGTCAACAATGCCGGGGTCACGCACGCCGCTGAGCTCGACGACCTGACCGAGGACGATTTCGACCGGGTGTTCGCGATCAACCTCAAAGCGGCTTTGTGGGCAACGCAGGCGGCGGCGCGGCTGATGGCGCCGGGCAGCGCGGTGGTCAACATGAGCTCGGTCAACGCGGTGCTCGCGATCCCTAACCAGATCCCCTATGCGATTTCGAAGGGTGCGATGAAGCAGCTGACCAATGTTACCGCCTTGGCGCTCGCGCCCAAGGGCATCCGCGTCAACGCCATCGGCCCTGGCTCGATCATGACCGCGATGCTTCAAAGGATCATGAGCGATCAGGCCGCGCAGGACCGCATCCTTAGTCGCACCCCGCTCGGCCGCTGGGGCGAACCCGAAGAAGTCGCCGCGATTGCGGTGTTCCTTGCCTCCAGCGAAAGCAGCTATATCACCGGACAGACGATTTATCCGGATGGGGGCCGGCTGGGACTGAATTATACGGTGCCAGTAGCCCGCTAGGCAGCCGCGTTGCACTAAACAAAAAGTACTCCGCCAACCCGGCCCGCAAGCAGCCAAGCCGACGGAGCGAGAAAAATCACAAACAACCGGGTCGCATGGCCATTCGCAATGACCCCTCTATGGATGAACGAGATTGCCGACAAAAGGGCGCGGGGCAGGCAGTGACCAGCACGGCGGCTGTGCATGCGCCAATTCGCCTGACTCACACGCCGGCATTTGCGATAGACGGATTGCAAGTCGAGCCGCTGACCCGGCAGGTCAGTTACGCCGATGGCGAACACGAAACGCCTGAGCCGCGGGTGATGGCAGTGTTCGTGGCACTGCACCGCGCGGATGGAAAGGTCGTCTCGCGCGATGACCTGACCTGGTCATGCTGGGGCGGCACCGTGGTTGGCGAAGATGCCGTGCAGCTGGTGATCGCCAATTCGGTGATCGCGCGCTTCAGGCATGCACCGCCCGCTGGTTTTGCTGAAGAGGGCCGCCGTCTGGTGCGCGCGCTATTTCCTGGCCGGAAACGTGCGCCGCACCGGCGCAAACCTGCGGGTCAGTGCCCAGCTGATTGAAGCAGCAAGCCAAGCGATTGTCTGGTCGCAGAAGTTTGAACGGCCGGTGTCCGAACAGGCCGCGTGGCTCGGCGCGACGGGGTTTAATTTGGAAATGGACCGAGCCCTGCGTAAGCCCACTGACCTTACGGCGTGGGAGTGTGTGGCCCGCGCGATGGCCGCCAGCCGCGAATACGGCGCTGAGGCGCTGCTGCGCGCCATCTCGAAATCGCAGCGCGCGGTTGAAATCGCACCTGATTACGGGCTGGCCCGCGCGATGTTGACGCAACAGGTATCGGGCGGGTGCCTGTCATTCAGCCTGGCCGATCCGGTCAAGGAGCGCGAGATTCAGGTCCATCTTGATCGGGCTTTCGCGCTCGATCCAGGAAATGCCGCAGTGCTGGCCGCGATCGGCTCGGCCAGCGCTTACACCGGTCGGCGCGGAGAGGGCCTACCCCGCGCGCGCAAGGCAATCCGTCTGCGCCGCGGCCACGGGCTGGCGCATTACGCCGCCGGGATTTGTGCCTTGCTGCAGGGACTGGCGGAACAGGGTATCGGTCACATGGAGGATTTCCTGCAGATCGAACCCGAATCGCATCTCTATTACATCACCCATGTGTCGCGCGGAATTGCCCGCGCGCGGCGCCGCGAGTTCTGTGCCGCGCGGGGCAATTTTGCCGAAAGTCTAACGCTGTATCCCGGCAACTTTATCGCCAAGCTGCTGTTGACCGCCATCGATTGGCGCGAAGGCGCTGGCGCTGCGGCGGTGGGCCACCTGGCTGAGACGCTGGAGCTTGAACCACAAGCCGGTCGGGCGCTGCTGCACGCGCAGCTGGACCGTTTCTTTGCCGGTTCGGACGAGCGGCTGGCAAGGCGCGCGGCGCTGGATGCTGCGTGGGACCAGTCGGACGAGCGCGGTTAGAAGCCAGCCTTGGCCGTGGTGACAACCTTGCGAGGGCGTGCCAAACTGCATCGCTAACGGGGGGAACGAACACTATGCAACGCATTATAGCTTTGGGGCCAATCCTGTTGTTGGGTGTTCTGAGCTGTACGCTGAGCACAGCACTGGCGGCGCAGGACAAGACCGGCCCGGCGCCTTCAGCGGCTGCTACGCCGGCGGCCCCGGTGGCCGAAGCACAGCATGATCCACATCTACATGCGGACATGACCGTGCCCAAGACAGCGCAGCTGCTGAGCGGTTATGGGGACGGCGGATTTGCGATCAGCCATGCCAACCCGGCAGCCGCGAAATTCTTTGCCAATGGTCTCGAGCTCCACGCCGCCTTTGCTCACCTTGCCGCGCAGGCTGCGATGAATGAGGCGGCGCGGCTCGATCCGGCTTGCGCAATGTGCCGATGGGGCCAAGCGCTGACCGGCGGGCCGACGATCAACTATGGCAAGGATGCCAAGGAACGCGAACCGTTGCTGGCGCTGGCACAGGCGGCGAAAGCAGGTGCGGCGAAAAATGGCACCGCCAAAGAACGCGCTTTGACCACCGCGCTAGTGACGCGTTATACTCCGGCCAAAGACGAAGCTATCCAAGACCGCGCCTATGCGGCCGCGATGCAGCAGGTTGCCGCACAGTTTCCCCAAGACGACCAGATCGCGGTGTTGACCGCCGACGCACTGATGGTTGCAGCGTTCACCGAGGACGGGGAATACGATCATCCATTGCTCGCCCAAAGTCTGAAACTGCTCGAGACGGTGTTGGCGCGGACCCCCGAATATACCCCCGCGATCCACTTTTACATCCATGCCACCGAAGTGGTTGGTACGCCCGAACTGGCAGTGCCCTATGCCGAGCAGCTTGAGCGGCTCGCCCCGCGCGCAAGCCATCTGGTGCATATGCCCAGCCATACCTGGTACTGGGTGGGTCGGTATCATGACGCCGCCGAAGCCAATCGCCGCGCGGTCGAGATCGACAAAGCCAATGCCAAGCGGCTCGGGCTAGGTCCACCGCAAGGGGTCTGGGGGCTCCCCTACCATTCGCACAACGTGGTTTACGGGCTGGGCGGGGCCTTGATGGCCGGTGATTCGCGGATTGCGCTCGATCTGGCGCGGCCCCTGGTCGAGATGGCTGCGCAGCGCGATAAAGCCGAACCTGCCACTCAACTGCTTGCCGCCTCAGGCTATTTCGCACTGGCCAGGTTCGACCCCGCGAGCGTGATGGCCTTGCCCGAGCCGAAGCTGCCATACCTCCAGGCGGCGCGGCATTATGCGCGCGCTGAGAGCCTGGTCTGGGCGGGCGATCTGGCTGGGGCGAAGTACGAGCGCGAGGCGATCCCGAGCGCCATCGCCCAAGGCAAAGCGGCCGACTGGCCGCATGACGGGACGAGTGCTGCGGAGCAGATGCTGGGGATCACCCGCGCGGTGATCGAGGGCCGGATCGCTATGGCCGAGCGCCGCTGGAGCGACGCGGCCATCGCCTTCCGCCAGGGTGCAGGGTTCGAGGAAACCAAGGAGTTCGCCTATTTCAACGATCCCCCTGCGTTCTGGTACCCGGTGCGCCGCGATCTTGCTGCGGCCTTGCTGGCCGCGGGTGATGCGGCTGGAGCCCAGCGCGAGGCCGAGGCATCGCTCAGGCTGCGCCGCCTCGATCCGGTGGCAGAGCAGATCTTGTCCACGGCGCGCACCTTGCTGGGCAAGGGTTCGCCGCAGCTGCGCTAGCTGGCGATTTGGCCCGGGCCCTGTGCGGCCTTGGCCCGCCGAAACCCATCGCGCTGGCTGAGCCGCTCAAAATAGTCCCGCATGCCCGGTGTGATTTGCGCCTCCAGCCCGATTGAATGTGCCAGCATCACCGCATAGCCGACCGAAATATCGGCCATGGTGAACCGCCCGGCGCAAGCATATTCCTCGCCGAGCATTGGCTCGGCATAGCGCAGCCGCGCACCGAACCACTGGGCATAATCCTCGGCGGCCTGCACCAGCCGGCGTTCGGGCGGCTCGAGCCGGGTGTAGCGCAGGTGGATCGTCTGCGGGAAAGTCAGCGTCGCCTCACCCATCAGCAGGAAGTTCATATAGGCAGGGTAATCCGGCTCATCGGCTGCCACTGCCAGCGCGCTCGGCCCGAACTTTGTCGCCAGCACGTGCGGAATTGCGGCGCTTTCGGTCATCAGTGCGCCATCAATAAAGCAGGCGGGGACCGTGCCCAATGGATTGAGTTCCTTGTACCCTTCGACCCGAAAGCGCGGCGGGAACGGCATTACTTCCAGCTCGTAAGGCAGGCCCAGTTCCTCCAGCGCCCACAGCACCCGAAACGAGCGCGCATCGGCGCAGTGGTAGAGCTTGATCATGCCGGGGCAGCGATGGCAGTGCGTGCAGCATCGCATTTCTCGGCGGTCTTGGCCGCGCCGCCACCGAAGTACGAGACCGCGATATAGCCCGAGACTACGATCACCAGAAATAAGGTGACGACCAATGCGAAATACTTGTCGATGTAGTTCTTGATTGTGGGACCGAACAACCGGAACAATACGCCCACGGTCAGGAAAATCGCGGCGCGTGAGATCAGGCTGGCGAGCAGGAACGTGCCCAGCGGAAACGAAATGAACCCGGCGGTGATCGTCAGCAGCAAAAACGGAATCGGCGTCGCGCCTTTGAGCACGATGATTTCTGCGCCGTATTCCTTAAGATAGCAGGCCGCCTTGGGAAACTGGTCAGTAAGCCCAACCACCCCGAGCATTTGCGTGCCGATTGTATCATAAAGGAAATGCCCGATCATATAGCCCAGCAGCCCGCCCAGCACCGAGGCGATCGTAGTGATCAGCGCGAACCGAACTGCCTTCTGCGGATTGGCTAGGCACATCAGCCCGAGCAGCGGATGCGGCGGGAACGGAAACAGCCCGCCATCCATGAACGCCAGCGCCGCCAGCCACCATTCGGCATGCGGGTGCGCGGCCTTGGCCAAGGTCCAGTTGTACAGCGGACGGAGCATGGCGAACTTTCTTGATTTGGTTTGGCAGCACGTTGCGCCTGCTTAGAGAGCGGTGCAACGAGCCACAAGGCGCAACCTTATTTAACCATATTGGCACTTTCATCTTGACATCGTGACGCTGTTTGGGTACATACAAAGAACATCGCGATAGACCGATTCGAGACCTACGGCTCGAACCGCCCCGCAAACCCCGCCACAGGACAACCGACATGACCAAGCCGATCAGGCGGGGCCGAAACTTTGTGGCTCGGCCAAAGCCGCGCAACAATACCCGTTGGCGCGAAGTGTTTCTCGAACGGCTGGCCGAAACTTCGAACGTAACAGCATCGTGCGAATGGGCTCACATTGGCACCAGCCAGGTCTACGCCTCGCGCCGCGCCGAACCGGAATTTGCCCGCAAGTGGCAGGCTGCACTGTGCGAAGGCTACGACAATCTGGAAATGGAGTTGCTATACCGGCTGCGCGCCGGTGACACTGGTGAGGCCGGCGGCAAGAAATTCGAATATGCCGTCGCGCTGCGCTTGCTCGGCGCGCACCGTGAAAGCGCGGCGCGCGAACGCGCCATGCGCGACAATGAAGACGCCGATGTGGTGCTCGCCGAAATTGACGCCAAACTCGATAAAATGCGCGAGCGGGCGCTGGCTGCGGGGGAACTCGATGACGACCCAGCGACGCAGTGAACGCCTTTCCGCGTTGCTGGCCCTAAGCCCGGAGCGGCGCAAAGCCGAGCTCAAGCTGCTGACCCGGCGCGAGCGACAGGAACTGCGCCATCATTGGCGGGTCTGGGCGGCCCCCGCGCAGCTTCCGCCCGAGAGCGATTGGCGGATCTGGCTGATCTTGGCCGGGCGTGGGTTTGGCAAGACCCGCGCCGGGGCTGAATGGATCCGGGCAATTGCCGCCAGCGATCCTGCCGTGCGCATTGCACTGGTTGGGGCAACGCTGGGCGAGGTGCGCGCGGTGATGGTTGAAGGCGAAAGCGGCATCATTGCCATCTCGCCCCGCGGACGGCGGCCAAAGTTCGAACCGTCGCTGCGCCGGTTGACTTGGCCTAACGGCGCGCAGGCCACGCTCTATTCCGCCGCCGAGCCCGAGGCGCTGCGCGGTCCGCAGCACAGCCATGCGTGGTGCGATGAAGTGGCCAAGTGGGACGATTCCTCAAGCCAGTCGATCCGGGCCTGGGACAATTTGCTGTTCGGCCTAAGATTGGGCGAGCGCGCGCAGGTGCTGGCTACCACGACCCCGCGCGCGGTGCCTCTCATTCGCCGTCTGGCGGCGCAGGAGAATGGTCAGGAACTGATCATTTCCCGCGGCAAGACTATTGATAATGCGGAGAATTTGCCGGCACGGTTTCTCAAGGACATTCGCCGCGAGTACGGCAAGACCTTGCTCGGGCGGCAAGAACTCGATGGTGAGCTGATCGCCGACATCGCAGGCGCGCTGTGGACCCGCGCGCTGCTCGAAGCGGCGCGTGAGCCGGTTCCCTCAAGCCCCGCGATCCGCGTGGTGGTGGCAGTCGATCCGCCCGCTTCGAGCGGGGGCGATGCTTGCGGGATTGTCGTCTGCGCGCTGGGCGGGGACGGGATCGCCCGGGTGCTCGCCGATGCCAGCGTTGAGAAGCCGAGCCCGGAACGCTGGGCCCGCAAAGTGGCGCAGACTGCCCAGGCCTGGTCCGCCGACCGCGTCGTGGCCGAGGCCAACCAGGGCGGGGCCATGGTTGCCAGTGTGTTGCGCGCCGCCGAAATATCGCTGCCGATCAAGCTGGTCCACGCCAGCCGCGGCAAGATCGCGCGGGCCGAACCGGTCGCCGCGCTTTATGAAGCGGGCAGGGTGCGCCACGCCGGGATCTTTCCCAAGCTCGAAGACGAGCTGTGCGGACTGATCGTGGGCGGCCGCTACGAAGGCCCTGGCCGCTCGCCAGATCGCGCCGACGCGCTGGTCTGGGGGCTGAGTGAACTGCTGCTGGGGCAGCGGGGAGCGCCGCGCGTCCGGACGACCTGAGCCGACCAACTGAATTTGCTTACCCCGAAAGGAAACCTATGTCCTTCCTTCAGTCGCTGGCCACCGCCTTTAAGGGCGGGGACAGCCGCGTGCCTTTGTCGCGCTCGTTTAGCTCGCCGTGGCTGTTCGGCGATCTGGGCAATCCGCGCAGCCCGTTTGAATACAATCAAGCGGTCAAACGGGCTTACCTCGAAAACCCGGTGGCGCAGCGCGCGGTGCGGCTCGTGGCCGAAGGGATCGGCGGGGCGGCGCTGCTTGACGGTGATCCCGAGCTGACCGGCTTGGTCAAAGCGACCAGCGCGGGGCAATCGCTGCTGGAGACGCTGGCCAGCCAGCTGCTGCTCCACGGCAATGCCTTTGTTCAAGTGATCAAAGGCAGCGCGGGCCGGCCGGCTGAGCTGTTTGCGCTGCGGCCCGAGCGGGTGAGCGTGATCGCGGGGAGCGACGGCTGGCCGAGCGGCTATAGCTATAAGATCGGCGACAAAGCGCTGACCATCCCGCTGCTCGACGAGGACGCGTCTCCCAATCTGATTCACATCAAGTATTTTCACCCAGCCGACGATCATTACGGCGCGGGCTGTCTGGCGGCGGCCGACGGCGCGGTGGCGACACACAATGCCGCCGCGTTCTGGAACCGGATGCTGCTGGAAAACGCCGCGCGGCCATCGGGCGCGCTGGTCTACGATGTCGGCGACGGCGGCGGCCTGTCGCCCGACCAGTTCGACCGGCTCAAGAGCGAACTGGCGGAAGCCTATGCCGGGCACGCCAATGCAGGACGGCCGATGCTCCTCGAAGGCGGGCTCAAATGGCAGCCGCTTAGCTTGACCCCGGCGGACATGGACTTTGCTACGCTCAAGTCCGCTGCGGCACGCGATGTGGCGCTGGCGTTTGGGGTGCCGCCGATGCTGCTCGGCCTGCCCGGCGATGCGACGTACAACAATTACCGTGAGGCGAACCGCGCATTGTGGCGGCTGACATTGTTGCCGCTCGCCGACAAGATTTTCACCGCGCTGGGTGAAGGCCTTGCCACTTGGTTCCCGGATGCCGCGTTGGCGGTCGACCTCGACCGGATCCCGGCGCTGGCCGAAGACCGCGAGCGACTGTGGACGCAAGTTAGCGGTGCAAGCTTTTTGAGCGACGACGAAAAGCGCGCGATGCTTGGGCTTCCAGCCCAGCACATTCTGGCGGCACAAGGTTGAAAGAACATATCATGAACAGAGATGAAATGGTCGCGCGGCTGGTCGAGCAGGCCACTTACCAGGGCGCCGATCTGGTCACACTGCGCGCGATCATCGAGGAAGCGAGCGAGCTGGGCGCCGAGCGCGTGTTGACCCGCATGGGGCTTGATGATCCGGGGGCTTTGGCGGACCTGTCCGAACTGCGCCAGCTGCTCCAGGCGTGGCGCGACGCCAAGACCAGCGCGTGGAAGGCGGTGATCGCCTGGGTAGCCCGCGGGGCTTTGGCGCTGCTGTTGCTGGGGATCGTGATCCGCACCGGCGCAACGGATCTGCTCAAGTGAGCCTCAAATTCGCCGGCTATGCCGCCTTGTTCGACAAACGCGACGCCGGGCGCGACACCATCCGCCCCGGCGCTTTTGCCCGCACGCTGGCCGAGCGCAAAAGCCCGCTGCCGCTCTATTGGCAGCATCGACCGGACCAGCGGATCGGTTGGATCGAACAAGTGTCCGAAGATGACCGCGGGCTCAAAGTCATCGCCAGCATTGACAATCCCGAAGGCGGCGCGGCGGCGGCGCTGAAACGCGGCGCGGTCACCGGTTTATCGTTCGGCTTCCGCGCGCGCGGCTTCAACCGCAGCGCCGAAGGCCGCGACCTGACCGACGTCGACTTGTTCGAAATCAGCCTGGTCTCGCACCCAATGCAGCACGGCGCGCGTGTCCATCTGATTACTTGAAGACCTTGCTGTTTGAACACCCCAGTTTTTTGAACACCCCAGTCCCCTCCGGCCGCCTGATCGGGCGGCTTTCTTTGAAAGGTGAAAACCCCATGGATCATGAATTGTCCGAACCGACGCTCGACGCTTCGTTCGATATTGTCGCCCGCCAGGACGCGGCCGATCAGGCTCTGGGCGCGCTGCGCTCCGACGTCGAAGAGGTGAAGGGTCGGCTCGAGCGCGCCTCGCGTCTGGCCCGGCCGGCGCTGGACGGTTCAGCCCCGGTCAGCCCCGAACTCAAGGGCTTTGTCGATGGCTATCTGAGGCTGGGCCGGACCGGCGAGTTGAAATCGGTAACCGGCGCTGTTTCGGCCGACGGCGGCTATGCCGTTCCGCGCGAAATCGACGCGATGATCGCCGCGCAATTGAAAACGATCAGCCCGATCCGATCGGTCGCGCAGATCGTTCAGACCGGAACTGCCGGGTATCGCAAGCTGGTGACCAACAGTACCGCCAATTCGGGCTGGGTCAGCGAGACCGGCACTCGCCCCGAGACGCTGACCTCGAAGTTTAACGAAATCGTTCCGCCAATGGGCGAGTTGTACGCCAACCCTTCGGCCAGTCAGGCGATGCTCGACGATGCCGCATTCGATCTCGAGGCGTGGTTGGCGAACGAGATTGCCACCGAGTTCGCGCGGGCCGAGGGGGCGGCCTTCGTCAACGGCAGTGGCACCAACCAGCCCAAAGGCTTTTTGCAGGGCCCAACCGCGCTGACCACCGATGCCACCCGCGCCTTCGGCACGCTGCAGCACACGGTCACTGGCAACACCGCGGGCTTTGACGCCGCGCCCGAACTCAAGCTGATCGATCTGGTGCATTCGCTGCGCGCCGGCCACCGCCAAGGCGCGGTGTTCGTGATGAACACCAAGACCTTGGCTGCGGTGCGTAAGTTCAAAGCGGCGGACGGCACTTTCCTGTGGCAGCCGGGCATTTTTGAAAACGCCCCCGCGCGGCTGCTCGGCTATCCCGTAATCGAGGCCGAAGACATGCCCGACATCGCGTCCAATGCCTTGCCGATCGCGTTCGGCAACTTCCGCAACGGCTATATCATTGCCGAACGCAAGGCGACTTCGATCCTGCGCGATCCTTATACCAACAAGCCCTACGTCAACTTCTACGCGACCAAACGGATCGGCGGACAAGTGCTCGACAGCGACGCGATCAAACTGCTGAAAATCTCACTCTAACGAAACCTGTTGCCGGAGCTTCCCCTTTCGGCGCAGCTGCGCCCGCACCGCCTTTGGGCCAGGTGCGGGCGCCTCTCTTCTTTCCTGAAATTTCCATACGGAGAACGCCATGAAGCGGACCGTCGTTACGCCCGCGGCCCTCGCCCCCGCAGCGCTTTCCGAATTCAAAGCTTGGCTTGGCATCACCACTGCGGGCGACGATCCGCAGCTAACCGCGCTGCTGCGCGCCAGCCTCGACATGTGCGAGCATTTCACCGGGTCTATGCCGCTGCAACAAGGCTGCGAGGAAGTGCTGAGCGTCAGCGCTGAGTGGCAAGTGCTGGCGGCGCGTCCGGTGCAGGCGATCATCGGGATCGACGGCATTCCCGCCGAAGGATCTCGCTTCGCTCTGCCGCTCGGCTGTTACGCGATCGATCTGTCTGCTGATGGCACCGGCAGTGTTCGGGTCACCGATCAGGGCAGCGCGGGGCGGATCGCGGTTCGGTTTACCGCTGGGCTCGCCCCCGACTGGGCCAGTCTGCCCGACGGACTGCGCCACGGGGTGCTGCGGCTGGCTGCCTTCCAGTATCGGACGCGCGAAGACAGCGCCGCACCTGGACCGCTCCCACCGGCCGCCGTGGCCGCACTATGGCGGCCGTGGCGCCGGCTGCGGCTGGCATGACCAGCCCGTTTGTGCAGCTGGCGGCGTGGCTGCAAATGCAGGCCGAAGCGCTCGCCGCCGCGCATGCCGAAGATCTGCAGCTGGCCCGCACCGATCCCGGCGCGCGTTGGCGCAAGGCCAGCTTGCTCTGGCCCCGATTTACCGCCCAATTCACGCAGGGATAAATGCTGATGGAAATTCCGCTGCGGGCCGCATTGCTGGCCTGGCTTGCCGCCGATGCCAGCCTCGCCGCCCAGCTTAACGCGGTGACCGAGGAAGCGCCTGCCCGCACTGCCTTGCCGTGGCTCGCAGTGGCGGCCTCGGCCAGCGCCGACTGGAGCGCCAAAGAGGTGGCCGGGCGCGAGGTGCGGATCGCGCTCGAATTGCATTGCCGCGGCGATCAGCCCGATGCCGCCGCCGCATTGGTGGCCAGCATCGAGGCGCGGATTGCGACGCTGCCGCCCGATCAACCGGGGCTGCGGGTGGTCACCGTCTTGTTCCTGCGCGCGCGCGCCGAAATGCGCGCCGCCAACACCCGTGCGGTGCTGCTCGAATACCGCTTTCGAGTGCTGGCCGCGTGAACCGTTCCGCTCAATAAAAGGAGACAATTATGACTGCTCAAAAAGGCAGCGCCTTCCTGCTCAAGATTTCGAACGGCGCCGCCCCCGCCGTTTACAGCACCGTCGCTGGCCTGCGCACCACCCAGATGTCGATTGCTGGTGATGCGGTGGTGATCACTAGCAAAGACAGCGTCGGCTGGCGCGAGTTGCTCTCGGGCGCCGGGGTGCGCTCGGTCTCGGTCAGCGCGGCGGGGATCTTCCTGGGCAGCGCCGCCGAAGCGCAAGTTCGCGCCAATGCGATGGCGGGCACGATTGACGATTACGAACTGAGCTTCGAGGACGGCGAGAAGCTGCACGGGCGCTTTCTGGTCCAGAAGCTCGACTACTCGGGCGATTTCAACGGTGAGCGCAATTACACCCTCCAGCTCGAAAGCTCGGGCGCGGTGGCGACGGCATGACCTTTTCTAATCCGTATCGCGGCGAAGCCACGCTCATGGTCTCGGGCTCACCGCGCCTGCTTCGCCCCAGTTTCGCCGCGCTGGTCGCGGCCGAG
This sequence comes from Novosphingobium sp., assembly GCA_043758955.1. Lineage (GTDB taxonomy): Bacteria > Pseudomonadota > Alphaproteobacteria > Sphingomonadales > Sphingomonadaceae > Novosphingobium. Next base: position 17,028 of record JAYVML010000124.1, read on the forward strand.
GAAGAACTGGGTCCGCTGTTCGCGCTGGTCGAGCGCGCCGGGGCGGGACAATTGCGGCTGGCGGAAATGGCCGCACTGTTCTGGCACTGCCTGGCGAGCCGCGAGGGGTTGGACCGCGCGGCGGTGGGTGACGCAGTATTGCAACAGGGCCTAGCCGCAGCGAGCAAGCCGTTGCGCGTGCTACTGGGCCAGATCCTGCAAGGCGAAGTGAGCGGCAGTGAGGCTGGGCCAGACGGCGCATGAGCGAGACCTTTGGTCCCGGCGCGGGGCGGCTGGGCGGGCTGGCGGCGCGGCTGCTGGGCTGGCGGCCGCACGAATTCTGGAGCGCCACCCCGGCCGAACTGGCGGCAGTTCTCGCCCCTTATGCCAGCGCCGGTCAGACGCTGGCGCGCGACGATCTCAACCGTTTGATGGAGCGCGACAATGCCCAACACCGTGGATAGCCTGACCATCGACGTCCGCGCCAACACCCAGGCTTTCGCCAGCGATGTCGCCGCGATGCGCAGCAGCTTTGACGGCACCTTGGTCGATGGATTTTCGCGCGCTGGCGACGTGCTCGAACGTGGGCTGCTGACTGCCCTGCGCAAAGGCAGCATCGGGTTTGAGGATCTGCGCCGGATCGCGCTGAGCGTGATCGATCAGATCGCCTCGCGCTCGCTTAATAACCTGTTCAGCTCGATTGGGCTGGGCGGCGGTAATGGCGGCAGCGGCGGCAGCGGGACGGGCAACCTGATCGGCAGTATCGGCAGCCTGCTCAGCTCGCTGCTAGGCTCTCCCGGCCGCGCCACCGGCGGCCCGGTTTCGCCCGGGCGCGGCTATATGGTCGGCGAACGCGGACCCGAACTGTTTATGCCCAACAGCTCCGGGCGGATCGAGACTGGGTTCGGCGGCCCGCCGCGCGACGTCAAGGTTTCGATCCAGATCACGGCTCCTGCCGGGACCAGCGCGCCCCAAGCGCTGCAACGCTCGAGCCGCCAGGTGGCGAGCGCGGTGCGCCGCGCCCTGTCCGACAATTAGGCCCCTCACTTGAACCGCTCGCAAGGAACCCTCTGATGGCCTTTTGGCTTGCCGCCGCCCGCGAAGGGCAGGACAGCGACTGGATCCAGCGCTTCGATCCGCGCTTCTGGACGGTCAATTTTCCGCGCCCGATGATGGCCGCGCTGACCACCACCGCGCCCGATGCGCTGCGGATCGATGCGGTGTTTCTGCGCCAGGGCGATCTGGCCGGGATCATCTGGGACAGTGTGGACCGGTTCGATCACCCGCTGACAGCCTTTGCCACCAGCCGCGACTATGCGCGCACGACGCTGCGCTTCCGCTGGAAATCGGGCGGGGTGATCGCGCTCGACGCGGTCAACGGCCCGACGCTGACGATCGAGGGCCGCGATGCGGCTGGTCTGGCCCGGTCATGGTACGTGCGGCTGTGGAATTATGCGCAAGGCAGCGCCGCCGACGCGCAGATCACGCTCGACTTTTCCGCGCTCTCGGGCGGCTTCCTGCTGCCGGGCGAGGCCGATCCGGTCTATCCCGGCGAAATCGATCGGATGTTCATTTCGCTGGTCGCACCCGGTTATGTCGCGGCCAGCACCGCACCGCTGGCCGCTCCGGTCGAGGGCTGGGCCGAACTTTCGGGCATCGCTTGCGAAGGGCGCGGCGCGCTGCTTGAAATCGGCGATGTTATGGTCCCGCCGCACGGTTTGGCCGTCGCTACTGCTTATGACGACAGCGCCAACCAGGCACCCGCGCGACTGATCCGCAATGCGCTGCAACTCGGCTATCGCGGCAGTGTGCTGCACTATGTCGGGATGAGCCACTTCATGCGGCTGGCCGTGAGCGGCGGCGGCTTCTTGGTGCCGGGCAGCGGCGAGGTGCTGTGCACCCCGGCCAAAGTCTGGCACCGCGCCTTTTTCGCCGCAACCAAAGCCGCCGGCCTCTCCCCCATCGCCTCCTTGTCATACGAATTGCTCGCGCAGCATTGCCCCGACGCGTGGCAGCAGCGCGCCAGCGATGGCACCGCGGCGCGCACCGGGTGGGACCCGCCGTCCGCCCTGCTGTCGCCCGCCAACAGCGCAGCGATGGTCTGGCTACGCGGGGCGGCGGCCGAGTTCGTCGCGCTGCTCAAAGAGGCTGGCCTGCCGGTGCGGTTTCAGATCGGTGAGCCGTGGTGGTGGGTGATGGCCGATGGCCGACCGTGCCTGTACGACGACGCGGCCAAAGCCGCACTGGGTGGCAATCCGGTGGTGATCGCCGATCTCAAGGCCAGTCTGACCAGTGCGCAGCTAAGCCTGCTCGATGCGGCTGGCGCCGCGCTCGCCGGCTCGACCACGGCCTTGCGTGACGCCGTGCGCAGCGCCGCCGCGCCGAGCGGGGCCGAAGTGCTGCTGCTGACGTTCCTGCCGACCGTGCTCGACCCCAGAACGCCCGAAGCGCGCCGCGCCAACCTGCCCCTTGGTTGGGCCAGCCCGGCTTTCGACCGCTTGCAGGTGGAGGACTACGACTGGTTGACCACCGGGGCCGAAGCGTTTCGCCGCACTGGCTACGCCGCGATCAACGCGCGGCTGGGCTATCCCCCCGCCAGCCAGGATTACCTTGGCGGCTATGTTCCATCGGCCAGCGACAATCAGCTGTGGCGGCGGATCGACGCCGGGCTGGACGAGGCGGCAGCGCGCAGCGCGCATGAGCGTTTCGTCTGGGCCCTGCCGCAGATTTGCCGCGACGGTTTTGTTCGCCTGCCTCCAGCCAGCGATGAGGATCCCATGCTGCCATTCGATGACCTGCCTTACCCGCTCGCGCTCGGCCGCGATGCGACCGTCATGCCCGAGTTCTCGACCAGCGTGGCGGTCACCGCTTCGGGTTATGAGCGGCGCAATTCGCTGTGGTCGAATGCGCGACTGCGCTTCGATGTCGGTCCCGGGATCCGTTCCGAAGCCGAACTTGGCGTGTTGCTGGCATTTTTCCGCGCCCGGCGCGGGGCGGCACGCGGGTTCCGGCTGCGCGATCCGACCGATTTCAGCTCGAACGTGATGACCGGAACCCCCGGCAGTGCCGATCAGGTTTTGGGCACCGGTAATGGCATTGCAGCGAGCTTCCCCTTGCTCAAGCGTTACGGCGAGGGCGAGGTGGTGCAGTTGCGCCGGATTACCCGCCCGCAGCCCGCCAGCGTCGTGGTTAGCGTGGACGGCTTGGCCACCACTGGCTGGACTCTGGCCAGCGGCGGAGTGGTTACGTTCACCGTACCACCAGCCGCTGGCAAGATCGTGCGCGCGGGTTTCACCTTCGACGTTCCAGTGCGCTTTGCCGAGGACAAGCTAGAGATCGCCGGCGCGGTGTTTGCCGCCGGCGAAGCGCCCAGCGTGCCGGTGATCGAAGTGCGCGAGGCGGCCTTGTGACCGGGGGTTCGAGCCGCATCTGGTTCAGCCAGCCGCTTGAAACCACCGCAACTTTCTGGCGGGTGCTGCGCCGCGACGGGGTCAGCTTGGGCTTTACCACGCACGACGAAGATTTGTGGTTCGATGGGCTGAGCCACCGCGCGACTCCGGGTATGGTCCCCTCCGCGATCCGCCGCTCGGCTGGGTTCGAGGCTGACAGCGCCGAGGTTGAAGGCGCGCTTAGCCACGATTCGATTGGCGCGTTCGATCTAGCCATCGGTCGGTTTGACGCGGCACGCGTGCTGATCGGGGTAGTTGACTGGGAAACGCTCGAACGCCACGTGATCTATCGCGGGACGATCGGCGCTGTCACCGAAGAGGCCGGAACTTTTTCTGCCGATCTGGTCAGCCGCAAGGCCGAATTGCAACGCGATCCGGTGCCGCGCACCAGCCCATCTTGCCGCGCTGCGTTCTGCGGACCGGGCTGCACCCTGTCGGCTGCGCGGTTCGATCATGCCGGTGTGCTGGCCAGTTTCGATCTGGCCAGCAACGGCGCCGTGGTATCGACGGACGCGGCGTTGGGCAGCTTGAACGGGGGCACGCTACGCTGGCTTGACGGACCGTACGCCGGGCAGACGACTGGTATCGCCAGTGTGCAGTCGGGCCGGCTGCTGCTGGCAATCCCACTCGACAGCGCACCGCCAGTGGGCACCCCGGTGAGCCTACGCGAAGGCTGCGATCGGACGCTCGATACCTGCGCGACCCGGTTTGCCAATGCGGCCAACTTTCAAGGCGAGCCGTTCCTCCCCGGCAACGATCTGATCACCCGCTATCCGGTCCCGAGCCAATGACCCCCGCGCGGCTGGCGTGCGAGGCCGAAGCTTTGCTCGGCACGCGGTTTCGCCTGCATGGGCGCGAGCCTGCGACCGGGCTCGACTGCATCGGCCTGTTGGTCGCCGCACTGGCGCGCGGGGGACAGCACATTGCCGTTCCCACCGGCTATCCGTTGCGGCTGCGCGAACTGGCGCAGTGGCTGCCCGATCCAGACACTTGCGGCTTCGCGGACGCGCGCGAACCATTCCGTCCGGGCGATGTGGTGATGCTCCAACCCGGTCTCGCTCAGTTCCATCTAGCCATCGCCGATCGCAGCCTTGGCTGGATCCACGCCCATGCAGGGCTGCGCCGCGTGGTGCGCGAGCCTGCTTTGCCCAACGGCACTCTTACAGCTCATTGGCGCCTGCGCCGAATCCGAAAGTAACCCCATGGCCACTTTGATCCTTTCGGCAGTTGGCCAATATTTCGGCGGGCCGCTTGGCTCGACCATCGGCGCCCTGGTTGGTCGACAGATTGACAGCGTGATCTTCAAGCCAGGCGACCGCGAAGGCGCGCGGCTGGCCGAACTGAAGGTCACTACCTCGAGCTATGGGATGCCAATGGCGCGCCATTTCGGGCGGATGCGCGTGGCCGGGCAGATCATCTGGTCAACCGACTTGATCGAACACCGCGAAAAGCACGGCAACGGCAAAGGTAGCGCCGCCACAGTGAACTTTACCTACACCGCCAGCTTTGCCGTGGCCTTGGCCAGCCGGCCGATCAAGTTGGTTGGGCGGATTTGGGCCGACGGCAAGCTGCTGCGTGGTGCCGCCGGGGATATGAAAGTGGGCGGCACGTTCCGGCTACACACCGGCGAGGGCGACCAACCGGCCGACAGCTTGCTCGCCGCGGCCGAGGGAACAGACCGCTGCCCAGCTTACCGCGGGCTGGCCTATGTAGTGTTTGAAGATCTCCAGTTGACCGATTTCGGCAACCGCATTCCCACTCTGTCGTTCGAAGTGATCGCCGACGATGGGGCACTGGGCTTCGATTTGCTACTGGCTGGCGTAATTACCGATTTTGATGCGGCGGTGCCGCTGCCTGGATTGAGCGGGGTGTCCAACGAGGGGGCACTGAGCGAATTGCTGGGCGCGCTCGATCCGCTTTATCCGGTCGATTGCGACGCCTGCGATGCAGTGCTGACGATCCGGCCTGACCGGTTGCAGGGCGCTGCGATTGCGCTGCCCGAAGCCGCCACTTCGACCAAACGTGAGGATTTTGGCGGTAACGCCGGGTTCGCCCGCAAGCGGACTGGAAGCAGTGAACAGCCGGTCGCAGTGCTGCGCTATTACGATCTCGACCGAGATTATCAGCCGGGTGCGCAGCGTGCTTCGGGCCGGCCACTGCCGGGCCAGCCGCGTACGATCGAACTACCCGCCGCGCTTGATGCGACCGCCGCTCGCGGGTTGGTCGAAGATGCCGCCAAGCGCGCGCAATGGGCTCGCCAGACTGTGTCATGGCGAGTCACCCAGCTTGATCCGGCGGTGCGCCCGGGGGCAACAGTGACGCTGCCCGATCATCCCGGGTTGTGGCGCGTGAGCGGCTGGGAATGGCACGATCAGGGGATCGACTTGGGCCTGACCCGGCTGTCGTCGCTTTCGGCCAGCAGCGCTGCGGCGGATCCCGGCCGGGCCAGCCAGGCCCCTGATCTGGCGCTGGCAATTACCGACCTGGCGGCGGTTGAACTGCCGTGGGACGGTAACAGTGCGACCTCGATTCCGCTGCTGCTAGCTGCGGCTTCATCGGTCAACGCAACGTGGGGCGGGGCTAGCCTGTACGTCGATCAAGGCGACGGTGCGCTGCAATTGCTTGGACCGACCGGACGCACCCGCGCGACAATCGGCACCGCGCTGGACGTGCTGCCGCCGGCATCACCGCTGCTGTTTGACCGCCACCGCAGCGTCACCGTGGCTTTGACCGGTGACGACCCGTTGTTGCTTGATGCGACCATGCGCCAGTTAGCCATGGGCACCAATCGCGCCCTACTGGGCAGCGAGATTATCCAGTTTGCCAGTGCGCAACCGCAAGGCAACGGACACTGGCTGCTCAGCGGACTGTGGCGCGGGCGCGGCGGCACCGAAGCTGCCATAGCAGGACATGTGATTGGCGAGCGATTTGTGCTGCTCGACGGAAGCGGGGTCACGCTTGATCCCATTGCTGTTGGCGAAACGCCCGCCGCATTGATTGTCGCGATCGGTCTGGCCGATGCCGTCCCCGCAACTGCGCCGATTGCCTTGCGCGGGATCGGCTACCGCCCGCTCACACCGGTTCATGCTCGGCTGCTGCTTAGCGCCGATGGCGCGCTCGAACTGAACTGGACTCGGCGCTCGCGCGGCGGCTGGATATGGTCCGACGGAGGCGATTTGCCCGTGAACGAACAAGCCGAAGCTTTTGCCGTCAGCTATAGTGATGGCGCAACGCTGCTGGCTAACTGGGAGGTAACGAGCAACTCATTGGCCCTACCCGCAGCACAGACCGCCGCGCTGACTGCGCTGGCTGCGCACGGGACGTTCGCAATCCGCCAGCGCGGCGACCGGGGAATTTCCGATCCGCTGAATATCACATTGCCTTGACCTAGTTGGAGACTTCCGATGTCCGATCCGCTTTATGACAGCCGAACCGCGCGCTTCGACATGCCGCTACTATTCGCTGGCCAAGCTCAGAAAGAGGGCTTCGTCAACGAAACTATCGCCCGCATTGACGCATTGCTGCATGGCGCGATCGAAGGCGAACTGACGGCCCCACCTGCGAGCCCAGCCGACGGACAAGCGTGGTTGGTCGGAACCGGGGCAAGTGACGCCTGGCTTGGCCAAGCCGGCAAGATCGCCGCGCGCCAGGCTGGCAATTGGCTGTTTTTCACTCCCCGCGATGGGATCAAACTGCTAAATCGCGCTTCGGGGCAGGAAATGCGTTTCTTTACCAGTTGGAAATCAGCCACTCGGCCTAGTCTGCCAAGCGGCGGCACCACGATCGATGCGGAAGCGCGAACTTCGCTCGCAGCGATCCTAGCGGCGCTGACAACCGCTGGAATCGTTCCCGCTACGTGACAACAGTGGCCAAATGAGTCGTTCGGCTTTTGCGAAAATGCCTTCCTCGCGGCGTCAATCGAGGTTAAATCGCAAGGCTTTTGGCTAAATTCGCGACATTATTGCAACAGTCAGGAGTTTTTGACGACTTGCGGGAACAATCGGTAAGCGATAGACGTTTCCCTTACTCGGTGGCTCAATCCTAAACACTCAAAGGGGAATACGATAATGCGCAAACTCGTCATAGGGATGGCATTGGCCTCCTCGGCGCTTGCGACGCCAGCACTGGCTCGCGATGATTCTTGGTATATCGAAGGTGATGCCGGCGGTACGCTGGTTGAAGACATGCAGAACCTCGTAAGCCCGGGTTTTGGTACTCTGAACTCACGGGTCGGTTATGACGTGGGTGGGATTATCGGTTACGACTTCGGCGGTTTCCGTCTTGAAGCTGAAACCAGCTATCGCCATGCTTCACTTGATGGGTACAATGTCTCATCGTCAACGACCTTCTCCCGCTCGAGTGGCAACCTGACAGGTAATGTCAGCGCGCTTAGCTTTATGTTGAACGGCTTGCTTGACTTCGGCCCTGACGACGGCCTGCAGGGCTTTGTAGGCGGCGGCGCGGGTGTTGGCCGCGTCAAGGTGCTCGCCAATGCGACCGGCACGACTTATGATTTCAACGATTCTGACACCGGGTTCGCCTGGCAGGCACTGGCTGGCATCCGCTATCCGATTACCGACCACGTCGATCTCGGCCTGAAGTACCGCTTCTACAACCAAGATAAGGTACACCTGGTCAACAGCATTGGCGCAACGAGCAACACTCGCTTCCGTTCGCACTCGATGATGTTGACCTTGGGCTACAACTTCGGTGGTGCTGTGGTGCCGATTCCGGTTCCGGTTCCGGTTCCAGTTCCCGTGCCTGCACCAGTGCCGGTCCCGGCTCCTGTCCCTGCACCAGTCTGCGAAAAGGGTCCGTACATTGTGTTCTTCGACTGGGATAAGTCGGACATCACGCCTGAAGCGGCGACAATCCTCGACAGCGCAGTCACGGCTTATGCCAATTGCGCTAGCGTCCCGATCATGGTTGCTGGTTATACTGATCGCTCAGGCAGCGACAAATATAACCAAGGCCTATCGGAACGCCGCGCTTCTTCGGTTACGTCGTATCTCACTAGCCACGGTATCCCGGGTGGCGCGATCACCAGCCAGGGCTTTGGTGAAACCAACAACCGCGTGCCGACGGCGGACGGTGTTCGCGAATTGCAGAACCGCCGGGTGGAAATCACCTACGGTCCAGGTTCGGGCATGTAAGCTTCGCAGCAATGCGACAAGATCGGGGGCCGGAGCAATCCGGCCCCTTTTTCTATGGGCACCGCGCAACATCTGGCGAGGCTGTTTCGCCAGAGACGACTGCACCGAAATAAGCAGCAGCGGCGCTGAGGAAAGGTTCGATGTAGCATCGCAGCCTTCGAACCTTGGGCAGGCGGATCTCTCTGCCCAATCCATATCGATCATTCTGTCGCGGGGTTCAGATTATCTCGCCGGCTGCGCGCGCGCGATCTTCGCGGCTGGATTCAGCCAGTGGATAGTTGCGATAGGCGTATATCCCGGCCGCCAGTGCAATCGGAGTTACTGCAAACAGCGAAAGAATGCCGGTCGGCAGGCTGCCAGTCAGCGTGGATACACGCCCAGCAATATAGGGCCCGAGCGCCAACCCGATCAGCGTGGTGCCGATAAAAAACGTGCCGGTGGCAGTCCCGCGCATACGCGGCAAGACCAGATCCTGTACCGACGCCCCGGCCGCGCCCAGTGCAGTCGCCGCCAGCATCTGCGCGCAGAACAACATAACGTAGAACAATTGCGGTTCTTTCGCGAGAAACCCGATCACCACCGGCGCGATCGGCATTACCGCACCAAACAGCACCACTGCGATCCGTCCCGATGGGTTGGTCCGGCGCAAGCGATCGGCCATAACCCCGCCGATCGAAACCCCCAGAAACCCGGCAACCGCACCGAGGCTACCGAGGATGAACCCGGCCTGCGCGGGAGCAACCCCCAAATCGCGGATAGCATGCGGCGCGGCCCAGAACCCGACTGCATAGGCAACAAACGAATTCAGTCCGTATGCCAGCACAATCGCCAGAAACGCGGGATTCCCGACTATGAGAGCGTAGGCCGGGGCGTCGCGCGATTTAAGCGTGCTCGCCCAGGAATAGACCGCGTAGGTTCCGAGCCCAACGGCGGTCCATTGCGCCACTGGTTCGCCCAACATGACCAGCCCCCAGACAATTCCGGCGATCAGAGCCGCAACCAACAGATTGGTCAGCAACGTCCGTGGTCCGCGCAGGTACGCGCCGATCAAGGTCAGCGGAGGAATGATTGCCAGCAAATCTTGGCCAAATGCTTTGAACGGCGCAGGATGGGGCGGAGTCTCTAGCCCTTCGGAGCGGCCGCGCATGGGTTCGCGCAGGGTCGACACCCACAACGCGAGCAAAAGCCCGGGAAGTCCAACCACCAAAAACGCCGCCTGCCAGCCAGCTAGTCCATAGGGCCCGCCTTGCGGATAGGCCGCGTTCCATCGCTGCACGACCAGCCCCCCAATCCCGAGTGAAAGACCGCCGCCAATATATAGCCCCGTAGTATAAATCGCCAACGCGGTGGCGCGTTTGGCTTTGGGGAACCAGTCAGAAATCAGCGAGTAGGCCGATGGCCCGGCGGTTGCTTCGCCGATACCTACTCCCACTCTCGCGCCCGTCAGCATTAACCGATTGGACGAAAGCCCCGAGAGCGCGGTCATCGCCGACCACAATGTCAAACCTGCCGTCATCAACCGCACTCGGTTCCAATTGTCTGCCAGGCGGCCGAGCGGGATGCCAAACAAGGCATAGAACACCCCAAACGCGGTACCGTAGAGAAACCCGAGATCGCCGTCGGTTAAATGGAGGTCGGCCTTGATATCTTCGGCAAGGATCGAAAGGATCTGACGGTCAACGAAGTTGAGCACATAGACCAGCACCAGCACGCCCAAAACGTACCAGCTGTAAGGTTCAATCCGTTCCGTGAGGACGGGTTTGCTAGATTGCTCGGCCACCAAGTTCTCCCTTAAGTCGCATACCGGATCGGATCGTGCAGTCCGGCTTTTTCAAATCCTTCGCGCCGCAGCCGGCAGCTGTCGCACAGCCCGCAGGCCGCACCATCGTCTTGCGGGTCGTAACATGACCAGCACATTGCTGGATCCAGCCCGAGCCGGTGTGCTTCGCGTACGATTTCTGCTTTTCCCAGATATTGAAGCGGAGCGTGGATCGTGAATCCTGCTCCCCCCGCCCCAGCTTTAGTGGCGAGCCGGGCCAGATCGGCAAAAGCAGAGATGAATTCGGGACGGCAATCCGGATAACCTGAATAGTCGAGCGCATTGACGCCGATGTAGATATCGCTCGTCCCGAGCGCTTCGGCCCAGGCCAGCGTGAGCGACAGGAACACCAAGTTTCGGGCCGGAACGTAGGTAACCGGAATATCGGCTCCGACCCCGTCCTTTGGCACCTCCAAATCATCAGTAAGTGCGGAACCGCCAAACTGGCGCAGATCGAGCGGGAGGATGACATGCCGCCGTGCGCCCAGTTCGGCCGCTATGACCTGCGCAGAATCGATTTCGCAGCGATGCCGCTGATTGTAATCGATCGTCAGAGCGTACAGCTCAAAGTCCAGTTCGCGAGCGAGTCCGGCGCAAACCATTGAATCGAGCCCGCCCGAAAGCAATACGACTGCCTTGCGGCCATGCCGGGGTTGTCTTGCTTGCATTACAGAGGGCTAGCCGTTGGCCGCAGCCAAGGCAATGGCGCTACCCGCCAGTGCAGTCCCCGACCCGGCGGGCTTCAGCCGAGAAGTCAAACGGCAACCCGTCGGCGATGCCCTGGCTTTCGATCTGGACCAGCCGGTGGTTTCTCGCCGCAGTCGGGTCCGGCCATAGCCGCGGCCCTGGCAGATGTACTGGACCACCACCTGCGCCGGCCCATCTTCGATGACGATTGAGTCGCAATGCGTACCGGGATGGCGCAGCTGGATCAGGTGGCGACCGCTGGGCGCACACAAGCGCCGCGTGGGGCCCCCAGTCCGTTCGTGCATTTCCCAGCGACCACCTTGCAGTTGATCGAGCATAGCGAGCGATCGCTCGGTGCCACCGGCCGGTGCTGCAAATGCCAACAGCGCAGCCGCCGCCGATAGGCAAATATATATGTTGAAAGTCTTCACGATGGCCCCCGCTGCCCGACACCGTCGCATCTGCGAGCTCAGCACAGGCATGAATTGTAACACCGCGCCAACGGGAGACCAAGCGTGTTCTTTTATAGACGAACCGAGTTTACTCGGCCAGTTCGAACACTTTCGAACAGAATGCGCAGTCGATGACGATCACCCCAGCCTCGTTCTTCATGTCGATTTGATCACTTTTGGGGAAACTTGAAATGACTGAGGCATAGTGCTCCAAACTGCAGCGGCAGCCACGCACAAGCGGCGGACCTTGTTCGACCCGCACTTCGGTTTCCTCATGGAACAGCCGCCAGACCATTGCCTCCAGCGACAATCCCGGGTCGACCAGTTCGTCGTGGCGGATCGATCCGGCCAGTGCCGCTATATGATCCCATTCTGGATGATCCATCCGCACATGCAACCGCTCGCGGCCTTCTTCGCCTTCAGCCAGATGCTGCATCAACAACCCGCCCGCCACGCAACCCGCACTTGTGCTGCGGACCGCCACCCGGATCAGGGTGGGCACTTGTTCCGACTGCGCAAAGTAGCTTTCGCAGGCCTCGGCCAAGGTGCTTCCTTCCAGCGGAACGATCCCCTGATAGCGCTGCCCAGTGCTGGCGACATCGAACGTGATCGCCAGAAAGCCTTTGCCGAACAAGGCATAGAGCGAAGGATTGGCACCAAGCTGGGCGAGCCGCTCGGCGTCATGGCGGACATATCCGCGCAGTTCGCCCGAACGGTAATCGCATACCAGCAGTTCAACGATCCCGCCCTCGGTCTGAGCCTGCATGGTCAATTGCCCGTCACCGTTCTTGAGCAATGAACCAATCAGCGCGGTCACCACCAAGGCCTCGGCCAACAGATGGGTGATCGCGGGCGGGTAGGCGTGTGCGGCGAGGATTGTTTCGAGCACCGGGCCGAGCCGCACCACCCGGCCGCGGGTATCGCGAGCGGGGATCGTCAGACTCAGGACCTGGTCGCTGCCAGTCTCCCCTGCGGTAATGGATTCGGCTCGGCTCACAGTTGGCCGAAGGCCCAGCACAGCACGCTTTTCTGCGCATGGATGCGGTTTTCAGCCTCGTCCCACACGGCCGAGCGCGGGCCGTCGATCACCGCGTCGGTTACTTCCTCGCCGCGGTGCGCGGGCAGACAATGGAGAAACAGGGCGTCGTTCGCTGCTCCAGACATCAAATCGGGATTAACTTGATAGGGGACCATTGCCGCAACCCGTGCCGCGCCATCGCGTTGCCCCATCGAAACCCAGGTATCGGTGACGACGACCCCCGCTCCAGCCACCGCTTCCGCAGCGTCGCGGGTCAGCGTGATCCGCGCGCCCTGTTCGCGCGCACGATCGATGTAGCGCGGATCGGGCTCATAGCCCGCCGGGACCGCGATCCGCACATTGAACTTAAGCAGCCCGGCCGCCTCGACAATCGAGCTCAGCACATTGTTGCCATCGCCCAGCCAGGCCAGTTCGAGCCCGGGCAGCGCTTTGCCGTGTTCGACAATGGTCTGCAAGTCGGCGACGATCTGGCACGGGTGCGAGCGGTCGGTCAGCCCATTGATCACCGGCACGCTGGCATAATGCGCCAGCTCCTCAATTTTGGCGTGATCGTCAGTACGGATCATGATCGCATCGACCATGCGGCTGAGCACCCGCGCAGTATCGGCAATAGTCTCACCGCGCCCGAGCTGGGTGGTGCCGGCATCGAGCACCAAGGCGCTACCACCCAGCTGACGCATCGCCATGTCGAACGACACGCGGGTGCGGGTCGAGTTCTTTTCAAAAATCATCGCCAGCACTCGCCCGGCCAGCGGCGCATCAGCGTCGGCGCGGCCCTTGGACCAATCGGCGCGCGCCTCCTTGCGCGCCATCGCGTCGTTGATCATCGCTGCCAGCGCATCCGCCCCGGCATCGCCCAAGTCTAGGAAATGCCGGGTCATTGAGCAAGTTTCGGTGGTTGAAAGCTCGCCGCACCAGCCGACAGCTTGTCGAAAAATTCGTCGATGTGGCCGTCATCGATGACCAGCGGCGGGACAATCCGCAGTGTATTGTCGCCCGCTGCGACGGTCAGCAAGTGATGATTATCACGCAAGTGCGCCACGAACCCGCGGCTTTCAAACTTCATTTTGATGCCGAGCATCAGCCCCTTGCCGCGCACCAGTTCGAACAGTTCGGGATAGTTGCCGATGAACTGCTCGAGCCGGCCGCGCAGCCGCTCAGCCTTGGTGCGCACTGCGGCCAGAAATTCATCATTGGCCACAACATCCAGCACCGCCTCGCCCGCCGCCATGGCCAGCGGGTTGCCGCCGTAGGTCGAGCCGTGCGCGCCCACCACCATGCCGCGTGCGGCTTTTTCCGTGGCAAGGCAGGCACCCAGCGGAAACCCGCCGCCAATCCCTTTGGCGGTGGCCAGAATATCGGGCTGGATGCCGTATTGCTCATAGGCATACATGGTCCCGCTGCGCGCGACGCCGCATTGCACCTCGTCGAGCACCAGCATCAGGTCATGCTGGTTGCAAAGCTGACGCAGGCCCTTGATGAAGGCATCGGAAGCTGGCCGGACCCCGCCCTCGCCTTGCACCGGCTCAACCATGAAGCCTGCTGTATTGGGTCCAATGGCGGCCTGCGCCGCCTCGAGATCGTCGAACGGGACGTATTTGAAGCCGGGCAAGAGCGGCATGAAGCCTTTGTGCATCTTCTCCTGGCTGGACGCGCTGATGGTGGCCATCGTGCGGCCGTGAAAGGCATTGTTGAAAGTGATCAGCTCAACCTTATGGTCGTTGCCGATATACTGGTGATAAGCGCGCGCGGTCTTGATCGCACATTCCATCGCCTCGGCCCCCGAATTGGTGAAGAACACCGTATCGGCGAAGGTCAGATCGACCAGCCGCTGCGCCAGGCTTTCACCTTGTGGGCTGCCATAGAGGTTCGAGACGTGCATCAGCGTGGCGGCTTGGCGCTGGATCGCACCGATCAGCCCGGCGTGCGAATGGCCGAGCAGATTGACTGCGATGCCCGCAGCAAAATCGAGGTAACGGCCCCCGTCTTCCCCGATCAGATGGCAGTGATCACCGCGAACCGGGCGAAAGCCGCAGCGTGGGTAGACTGGCATAAGTGGGGTAATCGACATCGCATGAATCCTTTGAAAATCGGCTTGAGCAGGAAACGACAAATGGCGGCTTCCCTTACCGAAGTGGTGGGGAAGCCGCCATTGCCGTGTTCTGAAACTATCGCATCCGTGCAGTCATCCGACCGGCACGAAAGGCTCGCTGGTCAACCCTGACTCGGCTGCAGGTTGACCGCCGAGTACTTGCCTCGTCGGTCGACCTCGATATCGAATTCAAGCCGGTCACCCTCATTGAGGCCCGACATACCCGAGCGCTCAATCGCACTGATGTGCACGAAGGCATCGGGCTGGCCATCGTCACGGGTGATAAAGCCGAAGCCCTTCATCCCGTTGAAGAACTTGACCGTTCCGGTGGCGCGCTCACCGGTCAGCTGACGCTGTGGCTCTTCCTTCTTTTCGACTGCGATCACATCGCCCACGGCTTCGAGATCGCTGGCCGAGACCTTGCCCCCGCGATCCACCAGCGTGAACTTCACTTGCTGACCTTCGGCCAGTCCTTCGAGACCGGCACGTTCGACCGCGCTGATGTGAACGAACACATCTTCGCCGCCTTGGTCCTGCTGGATGAAACCGAAGCCTTTCTGAGCGTTGAAAAACTTCACCACGCCGGTGCCTTCACCAACCACTTGAGCGGGCATGCTGCTGGCGCCCCCGCCCCCGCCGCCGCGAGGACCACCGCCGCTGAAGCCGCCGCTGCGCGGAGCACCGCCGCCGCTGAAGCCGCCGCGATCACCGCCGCCGAAGCCGCCGCGTCCACCGCCGCCGCCACCGCCACCGCCGCTGAAGCGATCACCGCCACCGCCGCCGGAAAAACCGCCACGATCACCGCCGCCTGAGAACGGATCCAAGCTATCTTCGCCGAAACCGTCCCGCTTGTCGCGACCACGTCCGCGACGCCCTCTATCAAAACTCATAAAGACGAACTTACCTTCGTTTCGCCCAATCCAGACGGCCCAATGCGCGGACGAATCACACCAGACGACAGGGATCATAGCAACGAAGTCGCTTCCTCTGCACATTTCCACATATCCGAAATGCAGTCCATTGGCGAACGGAATCAGCGGCATGCCCCTATGGCAACGCAACTGTGACATTTCTGCAAGCAAGATTGCATCGCAAAAAGCGGCTTTGACGAATCAATGCTGCGCGGACCGGCACCAAGCTTGCAAGTCGCAGCGCGGCTTGGCAGAGCGCCGCAATGGACATTGTTGGACTCCTTTCCGATCCCTCAGCCTGGCTGGCATTGCTTACGTTGGTCGCGCTCGAACTGGTTCTGGGGATCGACAATCTGGTCTTTATCGCGATCGTTTCAAGCAAGCTGCCCGCTGCGCAGCAATCGCGCGCGCGGCGCATCGGACTGGTTCTCGCCCTTGCTCTGCGCATCGCGCTGTTGCTGGTGATCGGCTGGATTGTCACGTTGCAACAACCGTTGTTCGACTTGGGCCTGAAGGGCATGCTGAACGCGCATGGCGAGCCCAGTTTCGATACCGCCTTTTCGGGCCGCGACCTGATCCTGATTGCCGGCGGGCTATTCCTGCTGTGGAAGGCAACCAATGAAATTCATCACAGCATCGACCGCGAAGGCGATAGCGGCGAACTGCTTGACCATGACAAGGGCATTGCCGAGATCGGCTTCTCCGTCGCAATCGCCCAGATCATCGCGCTTGACCTGGTCTTCTCGGTTGATTCGATCCTGACCGCGGTGGGGATGACCGATCAAGTCCCGATTATGATTACCGCAGTGGTGATAACGGTCGGGCTAATGATGATCGCCGCCGACCCGCTCGCGCGGTTTATCGAGCGGAACCCAACGCTGGTCATGCTGGCCCTGGCGTTCCTGGTCATGATCGGCGTGGTGCTGATTGCCGATGGGTTCGGGGTGCATATTCCCAAGGGCTACATCTACATGGCGATGGCCTTTTCGGCGCTGGTCGAAACGCTTAAC
>JAYVML010000125.1:0-10598 GCA_043758955.1 Novosphingobium sp.
GGCCGACGATGGTAACCGTGTTGTCCTTGCCCTTGAGCCGGTAACGCACCCGGCAACCGAATTCGACCATCTTTCCGCTGGGCATCGGCTGCAGTTCGGCGGTGACCAGCCGCAACCGCCAATAGCGAAGATCCCGCTTGGCGGCTTGGCGGGTACCCTCATCGACGATCGCGGGCTGCTGCGCCTCAAGCTCGGCGACCCGCGAGGCGATCAGATTTAGCCCGCGCTCGGTTACCAGATTGGGGCCAGGCGGGATCGGAATCTCAAACCGGGGTTCAAGATGCTCTTCATCGCTCTCACGGCGAAATGCGACACTCATCCGGCGATCATCCTTCGGTGGGATTGTGCCGCCAACGCTGCAGCGCCGCAACGAAAAAGGGCGGAACCTTGCGGTCCCGCCCTTCCCATCCGCGAATGCTTCAAGACACCCGCGAAACTTGGTTCGAAATTACTTGATTTCGACGGTGCCGCCAGCGGCAATGATCTTGGCCGCGATTTCGTCGGCTTCGGCCTTGTTGACGCCTTCCTTGATTGCCTTGGGCGCGGCTTCGACCAGACCCTTGGCTTCAGTCAGGCCGAGCGCGGTGATCGCGCGGACTTCCTTGATGACGCCGATCTTGCTGTCACCGAAGCCGGTCAGGATTACGTCGAATTCGGTCTTTTCTTCAACGGCTTCAGCAGCAGCAGCGGCCGGCGCAGCCACGGCAACCGCAGCAGCAGCGGAAACGCCCCAGGCTTCTTCCAGCGCCTTGGCCAGATCAGCGGCTTCAAGCACGGTCAGCTTCGAAAGTTCTTCAACCAGTTTGGCGGTATCGGCCATGATATTTACTCCTGCAAATGTTGGTCCGGGGAAAGTCCCGGGAAATCTTACAAAACGTCTTGTCAGGCTGCTTCAGCGTAAGCGCCAAAGACGCGCGCCAGCTTCGCCGCCGGAGCGGTAACGAGCTGGGCGATCTTGGTCGCCGGGGCTTGGACCAGACCAATGATAGTGCCGCGCAGCTGATTGAGCGAAGGCATCGCGGCGAGAGCCTTGACCCCTTCGGCGTTCAGCACCAGCGAACCCATCGAACCGCCGACGATCTCGAGCTTGTCGTTCGTCTTGGCGAATTCCACGACTGCCTTGGCGGCAGCCACCGGATCGACCGAAGAGGCGATCGCGGTTGGGCCGGTGAGCATGTCACCGATCCCGGCATAGTCCGTGTCCTTGATGGCCAGCCGAGCAAGACTATTCTTCGCCACTTTATACGATGCACCGGCATCGCGAATCTTTCCGCGCAAGGCGGTGGACTGAGCCACCGTCAAGCCGAGGTTGCGGGCGATAACCACCACGCCAACTTCGTTGAAGACCGCGTTGAGCGATACGACCGATTCGGCTTTCTGCGAACGATCCATGCCTAACTCCTTCAAATTGGCCGCAAGGAGAATGCCTCCGCACGGCCAGCTACGTAGTCCGAAATGCAAGCTGCAAGCGCAGACTGCACCACGGGCGATTCCGTTCGATGGGGAAGGAGGGCGAGGAAACCGCGCCAAGCCGAACCAGCGCTGTGACAGCGAAGGTGCGAAAAAATCTCTGTCCCCGCCTCGGCTGCAAATTAAGAGGGAAGCCCCCAGCAACTGTCTCGGACGGTTGACGGTTGCGCAAACGCACTCGTCGGCCGGGCTCCTAGCAGGGATTGTGGGAGAGTCAAGGATTGGGGTAGCTGATGGGGTGAGTAGGGCGCTGGTTTACGGTCTTGCAGCTAATTTGGGCACATGCGCGACATTTGATTTTATCGTCACTTTGGCGAAATCGCGCAGAACTTTGCTTCACCAAGGGGGGTAAATTCGATCGAGCGATTTTCGCCCGCAACGACAAAGCGAGCTTCTTCTAGCGCCTCGAAAACATGCTTGCCCAAACCGCCGCCCAGATGTTCCCGGCGCTCGCTCCAATCGATACAGTTACGTCCGGTGCCAGCGAAGCGTGGCACTGGAATGCCTAACCAATCGGCAAAGGCTGATAAGCCTATTTCTGAAAACCTCCAGCCTGACGGATGGGCGATCACCCAACCTTGATGTTGCAAATGGTCAAATAAACGAACGCCCATGTCGCCAGCCAGATGACCGTAGCAGGTGCGCGCGCGGCACAATTTGACGTTACGCGGTCCGGGTAACCGCTTTGAGGATGAAGCCCGTTTTGACAAGACCAGCAATGATTCTAGCGCTAAAGCCACATCATCATCGGCCAGCCTAAAATAACGATGTCGCCCTTGTCGCACGTCGCTGACCAAACCTCCGGCAAGCAGCTTTGCAAGATGAGCGCTGGCGGTTGGTGAACCAACGCCAGCCTCGCAGGCCAGCTCGGTTGCAGTCCACGCTCGCCTGTCGAGCAGCGCCGTCAGCATGCGAGAGCGCGCTGGATCGCCCATCAGGGCGGCCGCTTCGGAGATATCAGGACCTTCAAACATAGTTCGATGATGAACGAACTGATTGTCTTTGACAAGCCTGTTTCGGGCCGACACTGCAAATGGCGACCACGGTGATCGAGCGCTGATGGCAGAACTTTCCTTGCCATAATCGGCGCAGGTCGCTCGGCTTGGGGAATACCGATATGACTGAATTGGCACAAACTGCGCCGCAAAAAACTACACTCGAGACGATCACCGGCGCGCCCGCCTTGCAAATGCGGCATCTAGCCACAGCCCACGGGGAGGCTGTGCTCTATGTCCACGGCGCAACCTTCCCCTCGGCGCTCTCGGTCGGCTACCATTTCGCCGACGGCGAGGCGTGGGAGGATTCGCTGAACGCCGCGGGCTTTGACGTTTGGGCGCTCGATTTTGAGGGGTTCGGAGGCTCCGCAGCCCCCGCAGCCTATGGCAAAGCGGCGACCGCGCGCCCCATCCCCTTACGCTCGCAAGACGGTGCCCGGCAGATTGCGCGCGCTGTCCAGCATATCCTCAAAAAGACGGGACGTAAAAAACTGTCGATTATCGCGCATAGCTGGGGCGGGGTTCCGGCCGCATGCTATGCAACCAATCACGCCCGGTTCATCGAGCGCCTTGTGCTGTTTGCTCCCGTCGTGCGGCGGCAACCTGCGGCTTTATCGGCGGGTCTTGGCAATAGTCTGCCCGATCCCGCCAAGTTGCCCGCGTGGCGAATGTTGACGGTGGCCGAACAGCTTGCCCGTTTTGTCAGCGATACGCCACAGGGTGAAGCGAATGTTCTTGCCGAACCTGCCCTTGATCACTGGGGTCCGGCCTGGCTTGCAACCGATCCAAATTCCGCCACGCACACGCCGCCAGCGGCGCGAGTGCCAGGAGGGCCGCAAGCAGATATCATCACGATGTGGACCGGGGTAGACCTATATGATCCCGCGCTTTTACGAGGCAATATCCTATTCGTGCGCGGGGAGTGGGACAGCGTATCGAGCGCAGTCGATGCCAACACGTTCAAGGCCCGTGCGAACCATGCGATGGTGACAATCAGCACGATTCCAAGAAGCGGGCACCTCGCACATCTCGAAACCGATCGCGCCAGGCTCTGGGCACAGGTCAATACCTTCCTTAAGGCGGCAAAGCCGTGATCGCGGTCATTTTCGAAGTACAACCGACCGAGGCTGGCAAGTCTACCTATCTCGATCTTGCCTTGGCCTTGCGGCCCGAACTCGATACAATCTTCGGGTTTATTTCCATCGAGCGGTTTGAAAGTCTTGCGACGCCGGGCAAGATTTTGTCGCTGTCAATGTGGCGTGATGAGGCGGCGCTTGCCGCGTGGCGCGCGCATCAAGGGCACCGATCGGCGCAGGGACAAGGGCGGCATGTCGTGTTCGCCGATTACCGGCTGCGGGTCGCGTCCGTGATCCGCGATTACGGGCTGCACGACCGTGCGGAGGCACCGAAGGATCGCGCTTGGGATTAGGGTCGAAAACGGCCCGACCTCCATTCATTCCCCACCAATCCACCACCCCCGCTTACCCTTCGTTAACCCTATCCTGCGATGCCCGCAGGATGACCGCAACCATCACTGCCCCATCGCTGCCCCGCTGGATCACGCCGACCCGGCTTGACCGGCTTGAGCAGATCGTGATCGTCTTGCTGTGGGTGTTGCTGGCACGGAGGGTCTATACCGCCACAAATCCGCTGGCGCCGCTGATCATGGTCGCCGAAACCGCAGTCGTGATCTTTGTGCTGGCGCGCCGCCCAACCGAGGCCATATCGCTGCGGCTGGGCGATTGGCTGCTGGCGATCACTGCGACGTACACCCCGATGCTGATCCAGCCGGCAGATACCCCGGCCGCCCTGCACGCGCTGATCCCGCTTGGCATCGGCTTGGCGGTGGTCGGCAATCTGGTCCAGATCGCGGCCAAGCTGTTCTTGCGCCGCAGCTTTGGTATTGCCCCCGCCAACCGCGGGATCAAAACCGATGGTATGTACAAGATCGTGCGCCATCCGATGTATGCCGGCTATTTACTGGTCCACATCGGGATTTTGATACTGATGCCGACCGTCCTCAATTTCGTCATCTATGCGATTGGCTGGTGGGCCCAGATCCTGCGCCTCCTTGCTGAAGAACGGCTGCTGAGCCAAGATCCCGCTTACCGCGTGCTGATGGAACAGACCCGCTGGCGGTTGATCCCGGGAATATTCTAACGCTAATTTGTTCGGGGGAGCGAAAAAATGGGCGGCGCATCCGGGGGGACGCGCCGCCCATTTGACTTCCCAACACCCCCTCCCTATATGGCCACCTCGCTCGGCGCTTCGAGCAAGGTGGGTCCATGCGCGGGGACCTTCCACGAAAGGAAGCGGCGGGTTTTCCAACTGACGCAAGGCTGCGGGCTGCGGCACTCCTTACAGGAGCGCTCTATGGCATGCGGCCTGTTCGTGTTTGTTGGGCCACACACCGCGCGTGGCATCATTTTTCGCCCCCACCAGTGTGATACTGGGTCCGGCGTTTTAGCAAAGAGGCAGTCCCCTCCCATGGCCAAGCAGGCTTCCACTCCGCTCCCCGGCGCGCGCGCCGCGGCGAAGAAGCGCATCCGCAAGATCTTCGGCGACATCCACGAAGTGGTGAAAATGCCAAACCTGATCGAGGTGCAGCGCGAAAGTTATGAGCAGTTCCTGCGCTCGGACCCATCGATCGGCTATATCTCGGGGCTGGAAAAGACGCTGCGGTCGGTCTTCCCGATCCGCGATTTTGCCGGGACTAGCGAGCTCGACTTCGTGCACTATGTGCTCGAAGACCCCAAGTATGACACCACCGAGTGCCGCCAGCGCGGGATCACCTATGCCGCGCCGATGAAGGTGACGCTGCGCCTGATCGTGTTCGAAGTGGACTCAGAAACCGAAACCCGCTCGGTGCTCGATATCAAGGAGCAGGACGTTTACATGGGCGACATGCCGCTCATGACCGACAACGGCACCTTTGTGATCAATGGCACCGAACGCGTGATCGTCAGCCAGATGCACCGCTCGCCGGGCGTGCTGTTCGATCATGATCGCGGCAAGACCCACTCCAGCGGCAAGTACCTGTTCGCCGCGCGGGTCATCCCCTATCGCGGATCGTGGCTCGATTTCGAATTCGACGCCAAGGACATCGTCAACGTCCGGATCGACCGCAAGCGCAAGCTGCCGGTCACCGCGCTGCTGCATGCGCTGGGGCTGGATGACGAAGCGATCTTGGCGCATTTCTATACCACAGTAATGTGGAAGCGCGGTCAGGGTGGTTGGATTCTGCCCTACGCACCCGAACAATGGCGCGGGCTCAAGCCAAGCTTTGACATCGTCGATGCCAAATCGGGTGAAGTGATCTTTGCCAACGGCACCAAGATCACTCCGCGCGCTGCCAACAAAGCGGAAAAGGACGGCCTGACCGACCTGCTGATTCCGACCGAGGAAATCTTCGGGCGCTATGCCGCGCACGATCTGATCGATGAGAGCACCGGGCGCATCTGGATCGAATCGGGTGAAGAAGTTTCGCCTGAGAACCTCGACATGCTCGACAAGGCCGGGATCGATCAGCTCGAACTGCTCGATATCGATCACATCTCGACCGGGCCGTGGATCCGCAACACGCTGCAAGCCGACAAGGCGCCAGACCGCGATCACGCGCTGGCCGATATCTATCGGGTAATGCGCCCGGGCGAGCCGCCGACGCGCGAAACCGCCGAAGCCTTGTTCGAAGGCTTGTTCTTCGATGCCGACCGCTATGATCTGTCGGCCGTGGGCCGGGTCAAGCTCAACATGCGCCTCGCGCTCGATGCCGAAGATACCGTCACCACCTTGCGCACCGAGGATATCCTCGCCGTGGTCAAGGAACTGGTCAATTTGAAGGACGGCAAGGGCGAGGTCGACGATATCGACAACCTCGGCAATCGCCGGGTCCGCTCGGTCGGCGAGCTGCTGGAAAACCAGTACCGCGTGGGCCTCTTGCGGATGGAGCGCGCGGTCAAAGAGCGGATGAGCAGCGTCGATGTCTCGACCGTGATGCCCAACGATCTGATCAACGCCAAACCGGCGGTGGCCGCAGTGCGCGAATTCTTCGGCTCGTCGCAGCTCTCGCAGTTCATGGATCAGACCAACCCGCTGTCCGAAGTCACCCACAAGCGCCGCGTTTCGGCCTTGGGCCCTGGCGGGCTCACGCGCGAACGGGCCGGTTTTGAAGTCCGCGACGTCCACCCGACTCACTATGGCCGGATCTGCCCGATCGAAACGCCTGAAGGCCCGAACATCGGGCTGATCAACTCGCTTTCGACCTTTGCCCGCGTCAACAAATACGGCTTTATCGAAACCCCGTACCGCAAGGTGATCGACGGCAAGGTCACTGCAGATGTGGTCTACCTGTCGGCGATGGAAGAACAGAAGCACGTGGTGGCGCAGGCTTCGGCCGAGCTCAATACCGATGGCAGCTTTGTCGAAGAGCTGATTTCAGCGCGCGACAGCGGCGAATTCGTCATGAGCCCACGCGATCTGGTGACCTTGATGGACGTCAGCCCCAAGCAGCTGGTTTCGGTTGCGGCGTCCTTGATCCCGTTCCTCGAAAACGATGATGCCAACCGCGCGCTGATGGGCTCGAACATGCAGCGCCAGGCGGTGCCACTGGTTCAGGCCGAGGCTCCGTTCGTCGGCACCGGCATGGAAGCCACCGTGGCGCGCGATTCGGGCGCTGCGATTGGAGCCCTTCGGGGAGGCATCGTTGACCAGGTTGACGCCACTCGCATCGTGATCCGCGCTGCGGGCGATATCGAAGCCGGCCAGTCCGGCGTCGATATTTACACGCTGCAAAAATTCCAGCGCTCGAACCAGAACACCTGCATCAACCAGCGTCCGCTGGTGAAGGTGGGCGAAGTGATCGAAGAAGGCACGATCATCGCCGATGGTCCCTCGACCGAACTGGGCGAGCTCGCGCTGGGCCGCAACAGCCTGGTCGCGTTTATGCCGTGGAATGGCTACAACTACGAAGATTCGATCCTGATCAGCGAACGCATCGTCAAGGACGACGTGTTCACCTCGATCCACATCGAAGAATTCGAAGTGATGGCGCGCGATACCAAGCTTGGGCCAGAAGACATCACGCGCGATATTCCCAACGTTGGCGAGGAGGCCTTGCGCAGCCTCGACGAAGCCGGGATCGTCTACATCGGTGCCGAAGTGCATCCAGGGGACATCTTGGTCGGCAAGATCACGCCCAAGGGCGAAAGCCCGATGACTCCCGAAGAAAAGCTGCTGCGCGCGATCTTCGGCGAAAAGGCCTCTGACGTGCGCGATACTTCGCTCAAGCTGCCCCCCGGCGTCGCTGGAACGGTGGTCGAAGTGCGCGTGTTCAACCGGCACGGGATCGAGATCGACGACCGGACCAGGGCGATCCAGAACGAGGAAATCGAACGCCTCGCCAAGGATCGCGAAGACGAACGTGGCATCCTCAACCGGGCAACATACAATCGCTTGCGCGATATGCTGCTGGGCCACGTTGCCGCCGCCGCTCCCAAGGGCTTCAAGAAGGGCGACAAGATCGACAACGACAACTTGGCCGAGGTTGAGCGTCACGAATGGTGGAAGTTCGCGGTTGCCGACGACAAGGCCCAGGGCCAGCTCGAAGCAGTCAAGACCCAGTACGACGAGACGATCAAGACCATCCAGGAGAAGTTCGAGGACCGCAAGGAGAAGCTTGAACGCGGTGATGAGCTCGCCCCGGGCGTGCTCAAGATGGTCAAGGTTTTCGTGGCGGTGAAGCGCAAGCTTCAGCCGGGTGACAAGATGGCCGGGCGTCACGGCAACAAAGGTGTCATTTCGCGCATTTTGCCAGCCGAAGACATGCCGTTCCTCGAAGACGGCACGCCGGTTGATATCGTGCTCAACCCGCTGGGCGTACCAAGCCGGATGAATGTCGGCCAGATCTTTGAAACCCATCTGGGCTGGGCCGCGCGCGGTCTGGGCCAACAGGTCACCGCAGCGCTGGAGGAATGGCGGCATAAGAACCCCGATCCCGAAGCCGGCGCGCCGCCGACTGCATTGGTGGCCAAGCTCAAGCAAATCTACGGGCCAAACTATCACGCCGAGATCGAGGCACGCAGCACTGGCGAAATCGTCGAGATGGCGCAGCACCTCAAGAACGGCGTGCCGATGGGCACTCCGGTGTTCGATGGGGCGCGCGAAAGCGACGTGACGGCGATGCTGGAGATGGCCGGGCTGGATACGTCGGGCCAGGTCACGCTGTTTGATGGGCGCACCGGCGATGCCTTCGACCGCAAGGTCACCGTGGGCTATATCTACATGCTCAAGCTGCACCATCTGGTCGACGACAAGATCCATGCGCGTTCGATCGGGCCTTACAGCTTGGTCACTCAGCAGCCGCTGGGCGGTAAGGCGCAGTTCGGCGGACAGCGGTTCGGCGAAATGGAAGTCTGGGCGCTGCAAGCTTATGGCGCGGCTTACACCTTGCAGGAAATGCTCACGGTCAAGTCCGATGACGTGGTCGGCCGGACCAAGGTTTACGAAGCAATCGTCAAAGGTGACGATAGCTTCGAGGCCGGCATTCCGGAGAGCTTTAACGTGCTTGTCAAGGAAATGCGCAGCCTCGGCCTCAACGTCGAACTGTCATCGTTGACCAACACCGATGACGACGATCTGGCCGAGGCGGCAGAATAACCGGATGGGGGCGGCAACTCGCCGCCCCGTCCAGTCCTGCCCCGCCTAACAATTTCACCCGTAGAGGGAACTAGATATGAACGACCTGACCAAGTTCACCAACCAGATGGCGAAGCCCGAAACCTTCGACCAGATCCAGATCGGCCTCGCTTCGCCCGAACGCATCCGTTCGTGGTCGTTTGGTGAGATCAAGAAGCCCGAGACCATCAACTACCGCACGTTCAAGCCCGAGCGTGATGGCCTGTTCTGCGCGCGCATCTTTGGTCCGGTGAAGGATTACGAGTGCCTGTGCGGCAAATACAAGCGCATGAAGTACAAGGGCGTCGTCTGCGAAAAGTGCGGCGTCGAAGTGACTGTGACCAAGGTCCGCCGCGAGCGGATGGGCCACATCGAACTGGCCGCGCCGGTCGCGCACATCTGGTTCCTCAAGTCTTTGCCGTCGCGCATCGGCCTGCTGCTCGATATGCAGCTCAAGCAGCTTGAGCGCATTCTCTACTTTGAAAGCTATGTGGTGACTGAGCCGGGCCTGACCCCGCTTGAGCCTTATCAGCTGCTGACCGAAGACGAGCTCTATGGCTACCAGGACGAGTACGGCGAGGATTCGTTCTCGGCCGGGATCGGCGCCGAGGCGGTCAAGCACATGCTGATGAGCCTCGACCTGGTCAAAGAGCGCGACGACCTGATGGAAGAGCTGCGCACCACCAAGAGCGAGCTCAAGCCCAAGAAGATCATCAAACGGCTCAAGGTGGTCGAAAGCTTCATCGATTCGGGCAACAAGCCCGAATGGATGATCCTCGACGTGGTTCCGGTCATCCCGCCCGAACTGCGCCCGCTGGTGCCGCTCGACGGTGGCCGGTTCGCAACCTCGGATCTCAACGATCTCTATCGCCGGGTGATCAACCGCAACAACCGGCTCAAGCGCCTGATCGAGCTGCGCGCGCCGGACATCATCGTGCGCAACGAAAAGCGCATGCTGCAGGAAGCGGTTGACGCCTTGTTCGACAACGGCCGCCGCGGCCGCGTGATCACCGGGGCGAACAAGCGCCCGCTGAAATCACTGTCCGACATGCTCAAGGGCAAGCAGGGCCGCTTCCGCCAGAACCAGCTGGGCAAGCGCGTCGATTATTCGGGCCGCTCCGTGATTGTGACCGGGCCGGAACTCAAACTGCACCAGTGCGGGCTGCCGAAGAAGATGGCGCTCGAGTTGTTCAAGCCGTTCATCTATCACCGCCTTGAGCAGACGGGCCATTGCACGACCATCAAGCAGGCGAAGGAGATGGTCGAGCAGCAGGATCCGATTGTCTGGGACATTCTGGAAGAGGTCATCAAGGACCATCCGGTGC
This sequence comes from Novosphingobium sp., assembly GCA_043758955.1. Taxonomy (GTDB): domain Bacteria; phylum Pseudomonadota; class Alphaproteobacteria; order Sphingomonadales; family Sphingomonadaceae; genus Novosphingobium. The sequence goes on from JAYVML010000125.1 coordinate 10,463, forward strand.
TGTTGAACCGCGCGCCGACGTTGCATCGTCTGGGTATCCAGGCGTTTGAGCCGGTGCTGGTTGAAGGCAAGGCCCTCAAGATTCATCCGCTGGTCTGCACGGCCTTCAACGCCGACTTCGATGGCGATCAGATGGC
>JAYVML010000126.1:0-9625 GCA_043758955.1 Novosphingobium sp.
TGTCCAGCTATGTCCAGACCTATCTCGACGCTGCCAAACAGTTTGCACTGCGCCCCGCCGGGCACTTGGCTGGGCCCGCTAGCGGCCGGGCCCTTGCGGCGCTGATCGCGGATTCGCAGCTTGCCGCAACCCGCAGCGCCGGGGCGCAAATCGCCTTTATTAACCCGTTCGGGGTGCGCGCTGCACTGGTCCCGGCAAGCGATGGTGCGGTCAAGTTCGGGGATATTTATGCGGTCGAGCCGTTCACCAATACGCTCATCACGCAAACTCTGACCGGAGCCGAGCTCAAGGCGGCACTGGAACAAGGATTCGATGATAACGGTCCCGAACAGGCCCTGATCCCCTCCGCCGCGTTCACCTTCAGTTTTGATCGCACGCGCCCGGTGGGTGACCGGATCTCCGCGCTGATGCTGGATGGGAAGCCGCTCGACCCAGCGGCAACATACCGGGTGACCACCAACAGCTTTCTGGCGCAAGGCGGCGATGGTTTCAGCTTGTTTGCCAAACAGCGCGCGGCGGTGATCGGACCGGTCGACCTTGATGCCCTGCAAGGCTGGCTCGAAGCAGTGCCGCTGCGCGCGGTGCCCAGCGAGGAGCGCGTGATTGAGATTAAGCCCTGACCAAAAAGGGCGACGCCGCAGCGCCGCCCTTTACTGGATGCGAATGGCGCAGGGGATTAAGGCGCCTTGGTCCACAGCTGATCGGCGGTAAAGCCCGCCAGCGGGGCTTCTTTGCTGGCCATCTTGTACAGCCCGCCATCGGCCACCGCGAACACCGACTTGTCGCCGGTTAGCAGGATGCGTTTGCCGTCCGAGTACCAAGCGTATTTTCCGGTCACGGCTTTGCCGTCGCTGCCGGTCAGGCTGTAAGTCATGTCGGCGTTGAGCAACAGCGTGCCGCCGCCGGCATTGCTGTAGCTACCCGCCAGCGGCACTGCCTTCGGGCTGGCAGCAAGGCTGGGCAACGCCAGCGGGGTGGAGTCGGGCGCGACCATGCCGGATTCGGTTGCGACGGGTTCGGGCGCGTTGCCCTTGCAGCCGGCGATCAAGGCAATCGCGGCAACTGAAACGAGGATTCTGTGCATTGAGGAACTCCTGAAGGGAACACGACAAAATAGCGTTCGCGCCAGTAGAATGCCCAAACGGGGGCATTCGTTCCCGCTAATAGGGTCCTGACTTAGTAGGCGTCTAGCCGCGCTTTGGCGGCCAGGGGATGAAGCCGGAGGTGCGCGCGACATAATCGGCATAACCCGGGCGGCTCTTGGCCAGACCCTTTTCAAGCAGCGGCTTGCCCGACCATTTGGTCAAGGTGAACGTCAGGAACAATGGGCCGATCAGGCTGGCCAGCGCGACCCAATTCAACGGCCATTGACCGCCCTCCGCCGCTGTCAGCCAGATCCCCCACCACACGCAGGCATCACCAAAGTAGTTGGGGTGGCGGGTGTAGCGCCACAGCCCGGTGTCGAGCACTTTGCCCTTCATCGCAGGATTGGCGCGGAACGCCGTCAATTGCACGTCGCCGATCGTTTCGAACAGCATGCCGGTCAGCCATAGGGCGAACCCAGCCCAGGCGAGTGGCCCGATCGCCGCCGGGCGCGGACTCGCCAGAATGCCGATCTGCGCGGGCAGGCTGGTCAGAAACAGCAGCACCGCCTGCGGGCCGAACACCACTTTAAACGCCGCGCTGCCATAATGTCCGGCGGCGCGGGCCTTGCCCAGCATCCGGGCATAGCGCGGATCTTCACCGTGTTTGCGCCAGCGCAGGAACAGGTGCGCCCCCAGCCGCAGCCCCCACAGCGCGGTCATCATGAACAGCAGCCCGGCGCGCGGCCCAGCGGGCACCGCCTGCAACCAGCTTGATGCGGCCATTACCACCATCCCTGCACCCCACACCGCATCGATAAACGATACGTCGCCGATCCGCACCGCTACCCCGCACAACACCAGCATCATCGCCAGATCGACCGCCGCGTTGATTAGCAAGGGCTCAAGCATCGTGTTCTCCTGCCGCTTTGGCCACTGTTGCTGCCAGCAAGGCCCAGCGCGGATGGCCGGGCATCACTGATTGGTAAAAGTCCAGCACTTTAGCCAGATCTGCGGCGTAATCGCCAGTTGGTATGATCGGCGGACCAAGCCCGCCGCGCAAGGTGGCATTATCGACCCAGGCCGGGACCAGCGGCACGCCCGCGCCCAGCGCGATATGGTAAAAGCCCGAGCGCCAGATCTTGCCCGGCGAACGGGTGCCCTCGGGCGCAATCACCAGCGCCAGTTCGTCGCGCCCGGCAAAGGCCGCGATCACTTGATCAACGTAGTTCTGATCCCTGACCGAGCGATCAACCGGAATCCCGCCCATATCGAACATGAACCGGCGCAGCGGCCACCGGAACAGGCTGGTCTTGCCCATGAAACTGGGGCTGATGCCGTAATGGTAGGTTGTCCCGGTAAAGAACACAAAGTCCCAATTCGAGGTATGCGGCACGCCCAGAATAACGCAGCGGCGCGGGGCGCAAGCAGCCGGATCGAGCTGCCAGCCCTTCCAGCGAAACAGCGCCAGCACCGCGCGCTTGACCAGCCGCGATGATAGACTGGCCGCGTTCAGTTCCTGCTTCATCGCGGCTCCTTTGCGGCGCTGGCCCCCCTCGTGGCGCGGAAATGCGCGGCTGGCAACCGCTGGCCGGGACTTGGGTCCTGACCCTAAAAACCGGCCCCGCCGGGCCATGACGGCGCGGCCAGCCCCATCACCTTAAACAACAAGCCCATTTGTCCTTCGCCAACCAATCGCTCCTGTGCCGCGGCCAGCGCGGCGGCGTGCTGCGGGGCCTGTTCGCTCAGGGTCTGCGCGCGGGCTTCGATCCCCAGATTGCGCAACCAGCGCCCCTGCGGCACCGTCCCCAGCCAGCGGCACCCGCGTGATTGCGCGATTAGCGCCAGGCTGGCAAAATCGACATGCGCGGTCAGGTCAGCCTCGCCCGGCTGGGTGAACGGATCGACCTTCAGGTGTTGGCGCACCGCTTGCAGGCTCGATCCATCGCGCAGCGTATCATGGCCATAATCGATGAACAGCGCCGCACCGCCTTGTTCGATCAGCCGCCCGGCAACCTCGTAAACGCTCGCCGCCGCGCCCGGGCAGGTTTCGATGATCGTGCCCAATGCTGCGCTGCGACGCGTTTCAGGAACGGCGGCGTCCATTGGCTGGCTGCCTGCGATGCAGGCAAACTTGTCACCATCTGGCACCACCATCCGCTCGCGCCAGCCGTCAGCGGTCATCACCAATTGCCGCACCGGCAGCGCGTCGAGGAACTCATTGGCGACCAGCAGGATCGGGCCGTAAGCGGGGAGGGTCGAGAGATCGTGATGCCACTGCGCGCCGGGCACCGCGGCCAGTTGCAGCTCCTTGAGCGCGGTCGAGCCTTCGACGAAATGAATCGACGGCTGCAAACCATAACGCTGGGCCGCGCGCAGCGCATCGGTGGCCAGGGTACCGCGTCCGGGGCCAAGTTCGATATAGTGCACCGGTTCTTCGCGCCCGGCGTTGATCCACATATCGGCCAGCCATAGTCCGATCAATTCGCCAAACATCTGGCTGATTTCGGGCGCAGTAACAAAGTCACCTGCCAGACCCAGCGGATCGCGCGAGGCGTAATAGCGGGCGTTCGATTCGCCCATATAATGCGTCAGACTGATCGGCCCGGTATTGTTAATCAGCCGCCGGAAGATCGCCGCGAGCCGATCGCCGGGCACCGCTTCGCTCATTCGCCGGCGGGCACCTGCTCATTGACGGGCGCGGCAGGAGCATCGGCACTGCCCAGCGCGGGCAGACGCAGCGCGCGGACCATAAAGAACAGTCCGACCAGCATCAGCGGAATGGTCAACCACTGGCCCATCGAAAACCCGGTGGTGCGGGCAAATTCGGTCAGCTGCTCATCGGGCTGTCGGTAAAATTCGACCGTGAAGCGCGCCAGCGCGATACCCAGCGTAAAGCTGCCGACAAGTAGGCCCGGCCGCCAGCGCGCGCGGGTCCGCCAGAACAGGTAGAGCATCACGCCGGCGAGCAGCGCGCCTTCGAGCAGTGCCTCATAGAGTTGGCTGGGATGACGGGCCACATCGCCGCCGCCGGGGAACACCATGGCCCAAGGTACGTCGGGGCCCGCCACGCGACCCCATAGCTCGCCGTTAATGAAATTGGCCAGCCGCCCGAACATCATGCCCATCGGCACCGGTACCGCGATATAATCGCAGATCCGCAGGAAGCTAAGGCCATTGCGCCAGCTGATCCAGGCGATTGCCACCAGGACGCCAACCAGCCCGCCGTGAAAGCTCATCCCGCCGTTCCATAGTTTGATCAGCTCGCTGGGCTGGGTCCACAAGCTGGGCAGCCCGGTGCTGCCACCGGTATAAAATGTGGCATATCCCAGCCGTCCACCAAGGATGACGCCCAGCGTGCAATAGAAAAACAGGTCATCGACGTGGCGCTGGGCCATCGGCGCGCCGGGGGCTTTGAGCATTTTCGAGACCTGCCAATAGGCAAACACAATCCCGGCCAGGTATGCCAGGCTATACCAGCGCAGCTGAAAGTCGCCCCAGCTGGTTTCGATGTGGAACAGATAGGGCTTCAGCCCTAGGTCGGACCATTGCAGCGGCGCCGAAGTAGCAGCGGCGGCCAGTTGAGCCAGCGGTAGTGACAGCAAGACGCGAACCCCTTAAGTGTCAGGCTGCCAAATGCGGGCAGCGACCGCGCGCCTTTTGGCACAGAGCAAGCCGGGAAACAAACCCGGTGCACGGAATTGGTAACAGGAATCGGGGCGCTGCACGGGTGCCCCGGGCTTGATTAAAGGACGCTGCATGGCCACTGCACTCGATCAGTCCCTCAAAAATGTCATCGACCGGATCACCGCGCCTGGGGAACTGCTGGAACTCGGCACGATCGAGCGGTTCGGCCGCCAGTTACCGATGCTCAAGAATGCCCCACCTACGCTGGTCGCCTACTTCGATCACTTCTGTGCGCAACAAGGCGATATTGAATTTCTGGTGGACGGTGATGAACGCACCACCTTTGCCCAGGTCCACGCCGCCGCGCGCGAAATAGCCGGCGCCCTGATTACCGGCCTGGGAGTACAAACCGGCGACCGGGTCGGGATCGCCGCGCGCAATTCGACCAACTGGATTATTGCCTACATGGGCGTGTTAATGGCGGGGGGCTGCGCGGCTTTGCTCAACGGCTGGTGGAGCGGCGAGGAAATGGCCGCCGGGATCGAGTTGACCGGTTGCAAGCTGGTCCTGGCCGACCCCCAACGCGCCGCGCGGATTACGGATCTGGGTCTGTCGACGCGAGTAGTCGTGTTCGAGCATGACCGGCCGTGGCGCGATGGGCTGAGCGCAGTGCTGGCGCATGGCGGCGATGGCTTCACCCCGCTGCCCGAGCTGACCGGCGATGACGCCGCGACCATCCTCTATACCTCGGGTTCAACCGGCCAATCGAAAGGCGCCTGGTCCGATCACCGTGCAGTGGTGCAGGCGGTGTTCAATTATGTCGCGCAGACGCTGATGATGCTCACGCATATGACCGATCAAGGTAACGCGCCGACGGTGCAGCCGTGCACGCTGGTCAGCGTCCCGCTGTTCCACGTCACCGGCGAAGTGCCGCTGTTCCTACAAAGCTTCGCGATCGGGCGCAAGCTGGTGATGATGCCCAAGTGGAATGCCGAAGAAGCAATGCGGCTGATCGAAGCAGAAAAGGTCACTTATTTCGTCGGGGTGCCGCTGATGAGCTTTGAGATTGCGACTCATCCGGACCGCGCCAAGTATGACTTGTCGAGCTGCACCGCGTTTGCCGCTGGCGGCGCGCCGCGGCCGGTCGATCACGTCAAGCGGATCAAGGAAGCGCTACCGCACGCCTTCCCCCTGCTTGGCTATGGCTTGACCGAAACCAACGCGGTGGGCTGCGGCAATCTCAACGAAAATTATCTAGCCAAGCCCGGCTCGACCGGAACTGCGTCGAAGCCGCTGGTCGAGATTGGGATTCTGGATGAGTCAGGCGAGCAGCTCCCAGCCGGCCAGGTTGGCGAGATCGCCATTCGCACAATCTGCAACTTCAACGGCTACTGGAACAATACCGAAGCCACCAAAGCGGCGATCATGTCCGACGGGTTCTTCCGCTCGGGCGATCTGGGTTACCTCGATGAAGACGGATATCTGTTCATCGTCGACCGCAAGAAAGACATCATCATTCGCGGCGGCGAAAACATCAGCTGCCTTGAGGTGGAGGAGGCGATCTACGCGCACCCCGATGTGGCGGAAGCCAGCGTGTTCGGGATGCCCGATGAAAAGTTTGGCGAGCTGCCAACCGGCGTGTTTCTGCTCAAGGAGGGCTGCACGCTGAGTGAGGGAGAACTGCGCGATTATCTCAAGCAGACAATGGCCCCCTTCAAGGTGCCGGTGCGACTGTGGCAGGAACACGAAACGCTGCCCCGGCTGGGCACCGAAAAGGTTGACAAGCGCACACTCAAGGCCCGTTACCTGACCGTGTGGGAAAGCGAACAGACAGTGAAGGTGTGAGCGCGGCGCGGATCCCCGATCAGCGTGCGGTGATTGATCGCCGGGGGTTGGCCAGGGCGATTGCCGAAGCAGTTGCCGCATCAAGCCCGGTCAAGGCGCGGCCGCAAGTGGTCGAATTGCTGCGCGGCGCGCTGGCCGCAGGCCGCGCCGAGATCGCGCGCCGGCTGAGCGAACACCCCTCGGCCGGACACGATTGCGCCGAGGCCCAGGCATTCCTGATCGATCAATTGGTGCGGGTGATCCACGATCATGTTACCGCCGATGTCTATCCCTCGCACAACCGCACCTCAGGCGAGCGGCTGGCGATCATCGCGGTGGGCGGTTATGGGCGCGGCGAAATGGCGCCGCATTCGGATGTCGATATCGGCTTCATCACTCCGGGCAAACAGACCGCCTGGTGCGAACAGGTAATCGAGGCAATCCTTTATTACTTGTGGGATCTGGCGCTCAAGGTTGGCCAATCGAGTCGTTCGCTCGACGATATGGTGCGCATGGCCAAAAGCGATCTGACGATCCGCACCGCCCTGCTCGAAGGGCGTTATGTGTGGGGCGATCAGGCCTTGTTCGATAGGGCCAGCGAACGCTTCTGGTCCGAAGTGGTGGCAGGAACCGAACGCCAGTATGTCGCGGAAAAGCTCGCCGAGCGTAACGAACGGCACAAGCGGCTGGGGGACAGCCGCTATGTGGTCGAACCCAATGTCAAAGAAGGCAAGGGGGGGCTGCGCGATCTGCACACGCTGTACTGGATCGGCAAATATATTCACCATGTTCAGGACGTGTCCGAACTGGTCGGGGCGGGTCTGCTGACCTCGGCCGAGTATCGAACCTTCCGCCGCGCCGAGAACTTTTTTTGGGCGGTACGCTGCCACCTCCACACGATCACCGGGCGCGCAGAAGACCGGCTGACCTTTGATGTTCAACGCGAGGTGGCGGCGCGGATGCAATTCGCCGATCGCCCCGGCAAAAGTGCGGTCGAACGGTTCATGCAGTACTTTTTCCTGCAGGCCAAACATGTCGGCCACCTGACCGGGCTGTTTCTTGCCCAGCTTGATGAACAGTTCGCCAAGCGGCAGCCGCGCGGGCTGCTCGCGGGGTTCCGCGCGCGCAAGCGCAGCCTGAAGGGGTTCGAGGTGTTCGGCGGCAAAATCAACGTCCCCGTGGATGATTGGTTCGCGCTGGACCCGGCACGGCTGCTCGAGATGTTCTTGCTGGCCGATAGTAACCGGCTGGAGATCCACCCGGAGGCAATGCGGCTGGCACTGCGCGATGCCCGGCTGGTTGACAGCCTGCGCGCCGATTCGCGCGCCAATGCCATGTTCCTCGAACTGCTGACCAGCCGCCACGACCCTGAAACGGTGCTACGCTGGTTGAACGAGGCGGGGGTATTCGGACGCTTCATTCCCGATTTCGGACGGGTCAACGCGCAGATGCAGTTCGACATGTACCATCACTACACGGTCGACGAGCACACCATCCGCGCGGTCGGATTAATGGCGCGGATCGAGCGCGGCGAGTTGACGCAGGACCACCCGCTGGCCACCGCCATCGTCCACAAGATCGCCAACCGCCGCGCGCTCTATGTCTCGGTCCTGCTGCACGATATCGCCAAAGGACGTCGCGGGGATCATTCCGAACTGGGCGGTGAGGTGGCGCTCAAACTGTGCCCGCGGCTGGGAATGAGCCCCGAAGAAACCCAGTTGGTCGCCTGGCTGGTGCGCACGCACCTGTTGATGAGTGCAGTCGCGTTCAAGCGCGACCTGGCCGACTGGAAGACGATCACCGATTTCGTCGCCCAGGTCCAGACGCTGGAGCGGCTGCGGCTGCTTACGCTGCTGACCATCGTCGATATCCGCGCGGTCGGCCCCGGAGTATGGAACGGCTGGAAGCGGCAACTGATCCACGAGCTGTACGATGCTGCCGAGGAGCGGATGCGGCTAGGCCATGTCCAGCACGGCCGGACCCAGCGCGTTGCCGCCAAGCAGGCGGCGGTAGCGGTGCGCATGGACAAGAGCGAGGGGCTGTCGCCCAAAGTCGCGCGGCTGTTCAACGATGCCTACTGGATCGCCGAGCCAGAAGACATCATCGCGATGAACCTGACGCAGCTGGACGCTGCCAACGGCGCGCAGCTTGATGTTCACACCGAATACTACGCCGCGCGCGGGGCGACACTGGTCACCGTGATTGCGGCGGATCATCCGGGTCTGTTCTACCGCATCGCCGGGGGCATTCATCTGGCCGGCGGCAACATCATCGACGCACGCATCCACACCGCGCGAAATGGCATGGCGGTGGACAATTTTCTGGTGCAGGACCCGCTCGGGCGGCCGTTCTCCGAAGCCAGCCAGCTCGCCCGGATCCGCAAGATGATTGAGGACGCTTTGGCCAATCGGGTCAAGCTGGTGACGCAGCTGACCGCCCGCCCGCATCCCCGCCCGCGCGCCGATGCCTTTGCGGTTAGCCCCGGGGTCGAATTCGACAATGCCGCCTCCAACCGCTTCACCGTGATCGAAGTCAACGCGCGCGACCGACCCGCGCTGCTCAGCCGGCTGGCCCGCGCCTTGTTCGAGGCCAAGCTGATGGTCCACTCGGCACACATCGCCACTTACGGCGAGCGCGCGATCGATACTTTCTACGTCACCGATCTGTTCGGCGAAAAGATCGATTCGGCGCAGCGGCTCAAAGCGCTCGAGAAGAAATTGCTCGAGGCGGCCGAAGAGCTGAGCGCCGAAGTGGCGGCGGCCTGATTAGCCGCTCCGAAACGCGTTAGTGATTGGATATCGCCGATCGCGCCCGAAGTTGCGGGTGCCGAGTTTGACCCCTGGGGGGGCCTGACGACGTTTGTATTCGGCTAGGTTGAGCAGGCGCTCGATCCGCACCACTGTCTCGCGCTCGAACCCTTCGTGGACCAGTTGGTCAACGCTCTTTTCGTGTTCGACCAGCCCCAGCAAAATGCCGTCGAGCACCGGGTACGGAGGCAGCGAATCCTCGTCCTTCTGATCGGGGCGCAATTCGGCGCTGGGCGGTCGGGTGATGATCCCCCCGGGCATTACCGGACCATCTCGACCCAGTCC
>JAYVML010000127.1:0-16236 GCA_043758955.1 Novosphingobium sp.
CGCTACATTAAACCCGAAGAACGTCTGTTCGAAGAGCGTCCGCTGCTGTGGGATGATCCGGAGTGGCGGGCCAAGCATATGCCCGGTGAATGAAGTACCTGCTCGATAGCAACATCCTGATTGCGTTAGGTCTCGACGCGGACGATGCCGTGACTGCCCGGGCCTCGCTATGCAACGCCGGAGACATGGTTACCTCGGCGGTGGCTTTTGCCGAGGTCGTCCACGGTTCGGAACGTGGAAAGCCACCTACCTTGGACAGGCTGGCGATTTTGGCCGAAGAGATACCAGTCCTGCCGTTCGATGAGGCCGCAGCTCGTTCATACGCATCGATTGAGTTCAAGCGGGCAAGTTACGACCGATTGATTGCTGCCCACGCGCTGGCGCTTGGCCTGATTGTCATCACCGACAATGTGCAGCACTTCGTCGATGTACCGGGGTTGGTGGTCGAAAACTGGGCAGCGTAATGCACTCCGCGCTTGAACGGATCATCGCGATTGTTTCCCGTCACACCGGCGTGCCTGTCGCTAAACTTGGCGCGAGTTCGGCGATCGACCAGGATATCCGTATATCCGGCGGCGACGTCACAGAGCTTGCCGAGGCGCTCGCTGCGGAATTTGGCGAACAGGTGTGGCAATGGCCGTGGCAGAGATTTGCCATGCTCGATGAAGGCCTGTCGCTCTGGTTTCCCATCATGCTGACCTGGCAATTGCTCACGTGGCCTTTTCGAGGAACTTTTGAGTATCCTAGCCCATTAGAGCGTCTCGAGTTAGGGCACATTGCGAAAGTGATCGAAGCGGGCCATTGGCTTGAACCATGACCTTCGCCGCCACCGTCATCACCCTCTACCCCGAGATGTTCCCCGGGCCGCTCGGCATTTCGCTCGCCGGGCGTGCGCGCGAGGAGGGCAAGTGGTCGCTCGATACCGTGCAGATCCGCGATTTTGCGGCGGACAAGCACCGCACGGTCGATGACACGCCGGCGGGCGGCGGCGCGGGGATGGTGCTGCGCGCGGATGTGCTGGCGGCGGCGATCGACCATGCGCGCGCCGCTCAGCCGGATTGCCCGGTGCTGGCGATGACCCCGCGCGGCGCGCCGCTCAGCCAGGCCCGCGTCCGCGCGCTTTCCACCGGTCCCGGCGTCACGATTGTGTGCGGCCGCTTCGAAGGATTTGACGAACGAATTTTCGCCGGACGCGAGGTAGAAGAAGTGGCGGTTGGAGACATCGTCCTGTCGGGCGGGGAGCCGGCCGCGCTGATGCTGCTTGATGCTTGCATTCGGCTGCTCCCCGGCGTAATGGGCGCGGCTTCCAGCGGGGCCGAGGAATCCTTTGAACAGGGATTGCTCGAATATCCGCACTATACCCGGCCCCAGGAATGGGACGGGCGCACGATCCCCGAAGTACTGCGATCGGGGGATCATGCGAAGATCGCGGCATGGCGCAAGGCGCAGGCCGAGATCGACACACGGTTACGCAGGCCGGACCTTTGGGAGCGTCATCATGGCGCTCGGGTCCAGTCTGCCTCTGGCGCGCGGTATGAACAGAAGGAACCGGGTCAATGAACCTGATTCAACAGATTGAGGCCGAGGAAATTGCCAAGGCCGCCAAGGATATCCCCGTGTTTCGTCCCGGTGACACCGTCCGCGTCGGCGTGAAGGTGATCGAAGGCGAGCGCAGCCGGGTCCAGAATTACGAAGGCGTGTGCATCGCGCGTTCGAACAAGGGCATCAGCAGCAATTTCACTGTGCGCAAGATGAGCTTTGGCGAGGGCGTGGAACGCGTATTCCCGATCTACTCGCCCAACATCGACAGCATCACCGTGGTCCGCAAGGGCGTGGTGCGGCGGGCCAAGCTGTATTATCTGCGCGGCCGCACCGGCAAGCGCGCGCGTATCGCCGAGCGCCGCGATCCGCGTCCGGGCGAGTAACCGCTCTGGCATAAGCTGCTCAAACCAGTTTAAGAAGGCGTCCCGGCTCTGGTCGGGGCGCCTTCTTCGTTTTGGGGATCACCACCTTGCCATGCGCCTGCTCAGCCTGCTCATCGCCGCTTCGTTCCTTGCTGCTGCTCCAGCCAGCGCCGGGGAACAACCGGTGACTGCTGCGATTCCGCTGAGCGTTGAACGCGTGTTTGCCAGCCCCAGCCTTAACGGCGCGGTGCCGCGCGGGGTCAAGCTATCACCCGACGGCCGCTGGCTGACGGTGCTGCGCGCGCGGGCCGATGATCGTGAGCGCTATGACCTGTGGGGGTTTGATCGCAAGACTGACAAGTGGCGCAAGCTGGTCGATTCGGCGGCGCTCGGCTCGGGCAAAGAACTGTCCGAGGCCGAAAAGATGCAGCGCGAGCGGCAGCGGATCGGCGATCTCAAGGGCGTGGTTAGCTATGACTGGGCGGCAGATAGCAGCGCCATCCTGGTGCCGCTCGATGGCGATCTGTTCCTGGTCCACCTCGATGGCCGGACCGAGCGATTGACTCAGACTAGCGAGGCCGAGCTAAATCCTGCGCTCAGCCCCAAAGGCACCTACGTCTCATTTGTGCGCGACCAGCGGCTGTGGACCGGCAAAGTTGGCGCGGAGGCGGCTCCGGTGTCGCCCGCCGAAACCGCCGACACGGTCCACTGGGGCGAGGCAGAATTCGTCGCGCAGGAAGAAATGGCGCGGACCACTGGATATTGGTGGGCTCCTGATGACAGCCGTATTGCGGTCGAGCGGTTCGACGATGCGCCGGTCGGGATTGTCACGCGGACCGCGATTGGCGCGGAGAGCACCAAGACCTTCCAGCAGCGCTATCCGGTTGCCGGTTCGCCCAATTCGCTGGTTTCGCTGTTTGTGATGAAGCCCGATGGATCGGGCCGCATGCAAGTCGATTTGGGGCCGGACCCGGACATTTATCTCGCGCGGGTCGATTGGGCACCCGACGGAAAGGCGCTCTTCGTCCAGCGCGAAGATCGCGCACAAACCCGGCTCGATCTGCTGGCGGTCGATCCGGCCACCGGCAAGGCGCGTGTGCTGTTCTCTGCGCAGGCGGCACCGGGAAGCTGGATCAACCTGAGCGACAATTACCGCTTCCTCAAAGACGGCAGCCTGATCTGGTGGTCAGAGCGCGATGGGTTTGGACACCTCTACCGTTATCGCAATGGCAACTGGCAGCAGCTGACCAAGGGCGAATGGGTGGTTACCGCGCTGGTCGGAGTGGATGAGAAGGCGGGCCGGGTCTATTTCACCGGCACCAAGGACGATGTGCTGGCTCCGCAAGTCTATGCACTCGATCTGGCGCATCCAGACAAAGTTTCACGCCTGTCCGAGCCGGGCTTTGCCCACTCCGCCAGCATGGACAAGGCCGGGCAAACGCTGCTGATCAGCCGCTCGTCACCCAGCCAGCCGCCGCAGGTCTATGCGGCCGATGCCGAGGGCAAACGGATCGCCTGGGTCGAGGAAAACCGGCTCGATGCCAACCACCCTTATACGCCCTACGTGACCAGCCACCGTGCGCCCATCTTCGGTACGATTCTGGCGGCGGATGGCACAGTACTGCACTGGAAGATGATCACTCCGGTGATCGAGCCGGGCCGACGCTATCCGGTGTTCTTCCAGCACTATGGCGGGCCGCACTTGCAGACTGTGACCAAGGGCTGGGGCGGCGGGCTGGAACAGGCCATCGTCGCCAAGGGCTATATCTTTTTCGAGATCGATAATCGCGGCAGCGCCAACCGCGGGGTCAAATTTGAATCCGCCATCAATCGCGCGATGGGTAGCGTCGAGGTTGCAGACCAGAAGGCCGGGGCGCTGTTCCTCAAAGGCCTGCCTTATGTCGATGGCGGGCGGATCGCGATCTACGGCTGGTCTTACGGCGGCTATATGACGCTCAAGATGCTGGAGGCCGATCAGGGGCTTTACGCCGCCGGGATTGCCGGGGCGCCGGTGACCAAGTGGGAGCTCTACGACACCCATTATACCGAGCGCTATCTGGGCGATCCGAACAAGGAGCCGCAGGTTTACGCACAGTCTGACGCGCTGGGCGATGCCGGCAAGATCACGGACCCGCTGCTGCTGGTCCACGGCATGGCGGACGATAACGTGGTGTTCGAAAACAGCTCGATGCTGATCGCCAAGCTACAGGGTGAGGCGGTGCCGTTCCAGATGATGCTGTACCCCGGCTATACCCACCGCGTGTCCGGGCCGAAAATCGGACCGCATTTGTGGGAAACGGTCTTCGCGTTTCTGGATAAGGCGATGCCACCCAAACCACGCTAGACCCTTGCGCCGCGCGGTCGATGGGTTAGGGGCTGCGGCGCAGTCTGTTGGAGTGACAAGATGGGTTACCGGGTAGTGGTCGTGGGCGCGACCGGAAATGTCGGGCGCGAGATGCTCAATGTGCTGGCCGAGCGCGAGTTTCCGATCGACGAGCTGGCCGCAGTGGCGTCGCCGCGTTCGACCGGGAGCGAGATAGAGTTCGGCGACACCGGCAAGATGCTCAAGGTCAAGAACATCGAACACTTCGATTTCACCGGCTGGGACATTGCGCTGTTTTCGGCCGGATCGGAAGTTGCCAAGACTTACGGTCCAAAAGCCGCCGCAGCCGGCTGCGTGGTGATCGACAACAGCTCGTTCTGGCGGATGGACCCCGATGTGCCTCTGGTCGTGCCAGAGGTAAACCCCGATGCAATCGACGGCTACAAGGCCAAAATGATCATCGCCAACCCCAATTGTTCGACCGCGCAGATGGTCGTGGCGCTGAACCCGCTGCACCAGGCCGCGACGATCCTGCGGGTGGTCGTCGCGACGTACCAGTCGGTTTCCGGCGCGGGCAAGGACGGCATGGACGAACTGTTCGAGCAGAGCCGCAACATCTTCGTCGGCGACCCTGCAGTCCCCGTGAAATTCACCAAGCAGATCGCGTTCAACGTGATCCCGCATATCGACAGCTTCCTCGACGATGGTTCGACCAAAGAAGAGTGGAAGATGGTGGTTGAGACCAAGAAGATCATGGGCGCCAAGATCAAGGTTACCGCCACCTGCGTGCGGGTGCCGGTGTTCGTTGGCCATTCCGAAGCGATCAACCTGGAGTTCAAGAGCGAGCTCTCGGCCAAGAAAGCCCAGGCGATCCTGCGCGAAGCCCCCGGCGTGATGCTGATCGATAAGCGCGAGGACGGCGGATACGTCACGCCGGTCGAGTGCGTCGGCGACGGCGCAACTTACGTCAGCCGCGTGCGCGAGGATCCGACTGTCGACAACGGCCTGTCGCTGTGGTGCGTTTCGGACAACCTGCGCAAAGGCGCGGCGCTAAATGCGGTGCAGATCGCGGAATTGCTCGGGCGGCGGCATTTGAAGAAGGGCTAGGCGATTGAAAATTAGCGCAACTTCGACGCCACAAGAAGTAAAGACAGAAATTCAGCTGCGCTATAAATCTGGCGGTCACAGCAAAGGATGGTCTTATATTTACGGCCAGTTGGCGTCGCGTGAAGCTCCAGAACTCGTAACCATTGGCCTAAATCCGGGTGGCGGTCGCGACGATGATCTCGATTGTCATTTGGACGACGACCTTTCGCAAGATGCTTCGCCAGACGTGATAAATTCCTACGCCAACCAGCCATGGGCGCGCGGAGCAAACTTCACGCCGCTGCAAGTTCAAATCCAACGGCTTAAAAATACACATTTTCCGTTGGTTAAATGGAGCAAAGTTCTGTCATTCCAATTCGTTCCTTTCAGAAGTCCGAGTTGGATCGAAATGCCCCGGGAATCGTATGCCGATGCCATCGAACTGGGTTCAAATCTGCTCGATTGGACGCTGGCGAAGATTGACGAACCAAAACTTGTGGTCGGCTTTGGGCTATCGTCAGTTGCGGATGGAATAATCGACTGGTTTGAGGCCACGCACGTAAATTCGATTAGTACGGGTTGGGGGCAAACGAAAGCGCAGGTCTACAGTTCACCCAAGGCGCGGCGTCTCGTGTTGCTGCCGCACCTGAGTCGCTATCGTGTGCTTGGCCGGACGCAATTCGAACGTGAGAGTGAAGTTTTCAACCCAGCGAAGAGCGGCTAAAACCAAGGCATCTAGCTTATTGCTGTTTCAGCGAAGGACCCCCCAATGCGCTACGAAGTTACCGGCACCACCATGCAGACCGTATCGATCGATCTGGCGCCGGGCGAATCGCTGTATAGCCAGACCGCGAGCATGGCGTGGATGAGCCCGTCGATCCGGATGGACACGCACACTGGGGGCGGAATTTTTGCCGGGATCAAGCGCGCCCTGGCGGGCGGCGGCATCTTCATTACGGAATTCACGGCCCAGGCCAGCGGGCACATTGCATTTGCACCGCGCTTTCCCGGGCAGATCGTGCCGGTCACGCTCGCCCCGGGGCAGTCGCTGATCTGCCGCAAAGAGACGTTCCTGTGCGCAGAGAAATCGGTTGAGCTTGAAATCGCGTTTCAACAGCGACTGGGCGCCGGGTTCTTTGCCGGCGAAGGCTTCATCATGCAGAAGGTCACCGGGCCGGGCACGGTGTTCCTCGATCTGTCGGGCGAGGTGGTTGAAAAGACCCTTGCGCCGGGCGAACAGTTGCTGGTTCACGCCGGGCATGTCGGGATGCAGGAGCCCAGCATTCAGATCGACATTCAGATGATGCGCGGCTTCCGCAATGTCCTGTTCGGCGGCGAGGGCCTGTTCCTCGCCACCTTGACCGGGCCAGGCAAGATCTGGCTGCAATCAATGCCGATCATGAACCTGGCCGAAGAAATCGGACGCTATCTGCCGTTGGGGGAGGGTTCGCGCAGCAGCACGGGGTCGCTGCTGGGCGCGGGGGTGGCTGCCACTGCTGTGGGCGGGATTCTCGGCTCGATCATTGGTGATTCCTGAAGATGGAATATTTTGATGGATTTGACGGGGCGAAGCTGGCGCTTCACCGGTTTGGGCCAAAGGTGGGCAGCAGGCGTTCATTGGTGCTGCTGCATGGGCTGTTCTCCAATGCAGAGATGAACTGGGTCAAATGGGGCCACGCCGCCTTGTTGGCTGAGGCCGGGTTCGAAGTATTGATGCCCGATCTGCGCGCGCACGGACATAGCGCGGCACCGCACGATCCTGACGCCTATCCGCCCGATGTACTGGCGCGCGATCTGGCGGCATTGATCGCGCATCTGGGGCTCACGGATTATGATCTCGGCGGGTTCTCACTCGGTTCGCGGACCAGCGTGCGCGGGGTGATTGGTGGGCTGCGACCGCGGCAGTTAGTGCTCGGCGGAATGGGCCTGGAGGGCCTGACCGGCGGAACCGCTCGGCGCGATTTCTTTGTCGATGCGATTGACCGGTTCGATGCGGTCAAAAACGGCGATCCGGCTTACTTCGCGGTGCAGTTTATGAAGAGCATGGCGGTGGACCGGGTCGCCGCACGGCTGCTGCTGAGTTCGATGGCTGATACGCCGGCTGACGAACTTGCGGCCGTCAACACGCCGACTCTGGTCGTGTGCGGCGATCAGGACCGCGATAATGGATCGCCCGACAAACTGCTCGAAGCGTTGCCGCGCGCAGAACTGGCGGTGATTCCCGGCACGCATATGTCCTGCGTCACCAAACCCGATCTGGGCTTGGCGATCCGCGATTTTCTGGCAAAACAGCCGTCATCCCGGACCTGATCCGGGATGACGCGGTCACCTGAACGGCGGCTCGTGAAAGGCGCGCAGCTTGCGGCTGTGCAGCCGGGCTCCCTCTGCGCGCAGCAGGTTGCAGGCGGTAATTCCAATCTGCAAGTGCGCGGCGATGGCTTCCTCGTAAAAGCGGTTCGCCTGTCCGGGCAGCTTGATCTCACCGTGCAGCGGTTTGTCCGAGATGCATAGCAGGGTGCCATAGGGCACGCGGAAGCGGTAGCCCTGGGCTGCGATCGTGGCGCTTTCCATGTCGATCCCGATCGCGCGGCTAAGGCTGAGGCGCTGCGAGGAATGGGTGTAGCGCAGCTCCCAATTGCGATCATCGGTGGTGGCCACGGTGCCAGTGCGCATCCGCTTTTTGAGGTTCGCGCCGACATCGCCGCTGACCATCTCGGCTGCCTGCGCAAGCGCGATCTGCACTTCGGCAATTGCCGGAATCGGGATTTCAGGCGGCAGCACGGTGTCGAGCACATTGTCATCGCGCAGATAGGCGTGAGCAAGCACATAGTCGCCGATCCGCTGGGTATCGCGCAGCCCTCCGCAGTGCCCGATCATCAACCAGACTTCGGGGCGTAGCACCGCCAGATGATCGCAGATCGTCTTGGCGTTCGACGGGCCAACCCCGATGTTGAGCAAAGTGATGCCGGACCGATCGGGGCGGGTCAGGTGATAGGCTGGCATCTGGTGCCGCCGCCATGCAGTATCGGACAATTTGCCGCGTGCGTGGGTCGTTTTGGCGGACAGTTCGAGCCCACCCGCACCGGTTAGCGAGGCATAGTCGCCCTGGCCCAGTTGTAACGCGGCCCAATCAACAAATTCATCAACATAGCGGTGGTAATTGGTAAACAGGATGAAGCGCTGAAAGTCTTCGATCCGAGTGCCGGTGTAGTGCGCGAGCCGGGCCAGGCTGAAATCGGTGCGCAGCGCGTCGAACAAGGCGAGCGGCTGGGTCTGGTCAACGCGGGGAACGCCGATCCCGTCGGCCAGCTCATCTCCGATCAGCGCGAGTTCGGTGGTCGGGAAGTGCTTGGCCAGGTCTTGCGGGCTGAGGCCGCCCAAACTCGAACTGGCGTCGATCACATAGGGGAACGGGATTTCCTGGGCCGAACGGCCAACTTCGATCTCGATCGTGTAATCCTCGGCCAGCAGGCTCAGTTGTTCGTCCAGGTAATTGGCAAACAACGCCGGGCGCGTTACCGTGGTGGCAAAACTGCCGCGTTGTGCCAGCCGTCCAAACGCGCGGGTCTTGTTTTTGCCGGTCTGCTCGCCGCCGTAATAGATCCGGATTTCGGGATAACACCAGGCCCGCACTTCGCGGCGATCAGAAGGTGGGAGGGTGCCGTGGGCTGCAAAGGCGGCAATGTCGTTTTGCAGGGTCGTAACGGCTTCATCGTAAACGCGAACCAATTCCGCGATGTGCTTTTCTGTCATCTTCATCGCGGGACTATACCCGCAGATCGGTGACATTTCAATTGCAGCAACGAAAAGGGGGCGCCGCAGCGCCCCCGATCCGTATTACTTGCTTGGCAAAAGGTTTATCCTTCTGCCTCATCTTCAGCTTTAACGCCAGTCGCAGGTTCGGTAGCCGGAGCCGCTTCGTCTTCGGGCAATTCGCCGCCGCCGCCTTCGAAGTCAGACGCAGCATCGGCTGCGGCGTCATCTTCGAACATGGCCCTGATCACGTCGACCCCGGCCGCCTGCTGCTCGGCTTCGTCAGGCGAGCGCGCGACGTTGACCTTGACCGTCACCACCACTTCGGGGTGCAGCGTCACCTTGACGTCGAACACGCCGATCGTCTTGATCGGGCGTTCGAGCACGATCATCGACTTGTTGATGCCCGCGCCATCGGCGTTGAGCGCATCGACAATGTCGCGTACCGAAACCGAGCCATACAGCTGGCCGGCGTTCGACGAAGCGCGGATCAGCACTACCGACTTGCCGTCAACATTGGCCGAATGCGTCTCAGCTTCGCCGCGGCGGACCGCGTTGTCAGCTTCGATCTTGCCGCGGTTGGCTTCGAACAGCTTCTTGTTGGCCGCGTTGGCGCGCAGTGCCTTCTTGCTGGGCAGCAGGTAATTGCGCGCGTAACCGTCCTTGACGGAGACGACGTCGCCAATTGTGCCGAGCTTCTCGATACGTTCGAGGAGGATGATATCCATCGGTATTCTCCCCTTACTTTACGAGGTAGGGCAACAGGCCCAGGTGGCGGGCCCGCTTGATCGCCTGACCCAGCTCGCGCTGCTTCTTGGCGGAAACGGCGGTGATCCGTGACGGTACGATCTTGCCGCGTTCGGACATATAGCCCTGCAGCAACCGCGTATCTTTGTAATCGATGACCGGGGCACCCTTACCCGAAAACGGGCAGCTCTTGCGGCGGCGGAAAAATGCGCGAGCCATGCTCAATACTCCTCGCGTTCGCGGCGCTTGGTGCGCTCACGGTCGTTCTTGCGCATCATCACGCTGGGGCCTTCTTCGTGCGTTTCGACCCGAACGGTCATCCAGCGGATCACATCCTCGTTGATCCCGGTCTGGCGCTCCAGCTCGGCCACGACGCCCGCAGGGGCATCTATGTTGATCATCACGAAGTGCGCTTTGCGGTTGCGCTTGATCTTGTAAGCCAGGTTCTTGAGGCCCCACGACTCGGTCTTGGTGACCTTGCCTTCGCCGGCTTCAACAATCTGGGTGGCGGTAGCGGCCAGCGCATCGACTTGCGCTTGGCTCAAATCCTGGCGGGCCAGGAAGACATGCTCGTACATCGGCATGCATGTGCCTTTCTAGTATTCCAACCGATCGCTGGCGATCCGCACGATTGCGGGGCCCCTCCGGCTTTCTGTGATTTCCTCCGGCGAACCGCAAGAAGGAGCGGCGCTTAGCGAGTTTGGCGGGGATTGCAAGTTCAGACGGTTGCGCGGGCCGAACGGTTAAGCCAGCGCGGCCAGCAGTTCGCGCGCAAACAGGGCCAAAGTATCGTCGCGCGCGCCCATGATCACCACCCGGTCGCCGGTGCGGGCGAGCTGGATAATCCGCGATGAACAATCTTCGCGGGTTGGGATATATTCGGACTTGCCGCCAGCATCGCGGATCAGCCGGACGATCCGCTCGCTGCCCTCTCTTTGGTCAACCGTGCCGCCGTAATAGACTGGATCGCACAGGATCGTCAGGTCTTCGGGGCCGAGCAACTGCGCGAACGTCTGGGCCAGTTCGGCACCCATCTGGCGCAAGGGGCCGTAGCCGTGGGGTTGGAAGAAGGCGATGATGCGGCCATGATGGGCTTTGAGAGTTTTAAGCGTGGCGGCGACCTTGTCCGGGTTGTGGCCAAAGTCGTCGATCACGGTTACGCCCGCGGCGCTGGTGCCGACGATATCGAACCGCCGCGCCAGCCCCGCGAACGATCCAAGTGAGTGTACCGCATCGGAAAAAGACACGCCAGCGGCACTACACGCGGCGATCGCGGCGAGGGCATTGGCCAGGTTGTGACGCCCCGGCACCTCCAATTCCAACCGCGCAGACGTACCATCGCGGCGGTCGAGGATGGTGGTGGACAGGCTGGTCGGCGCCTCGACAATCGAGCCCGGGGCGACCCCGATCATCGCTGTCTGGCTGTCAATTCCAAAGCTTATCATAGACTTGGCGTGGCATGTGAGCGCCGCCGCCTCAGTGTCGTCGCAATTTATCACGGCCACTGCAGCACGCTGCACAAAGGCACCAAACAGCGACCTAAGCTCGTCCAGGCTCTTATGATCGAGGCTGACATTGCTCAGCACCGCGACGCTCGGATCGTACAGCGCGATCGAGCCGTCGCTCTCGTCGACCTCCGAGACAAAGACGCTGCCGCTGCCTACCCGTGCGCTGGCGAACGGGGCCTCGGGCGAAGCATAATTCTTCATCACCGCGCCGTTCATAATGGTCGGGTCGCGCCCGGCTTGATCCATGATCCACCCGGCCATCCCGGTGACCGTGCTCTTGCCGCTGGTCCCGCCGATTGCGATCCGGGTCGGGGCGGCGTTGAACAAGGTCGCCAGCAATTCGGCGCGCGACATGCGCGGGCAGCCCAGTTCGGCGGCGCGGACCATCTCCGGCACAGTGTTCTCAACCGCCGCCGAAGCGACCAGCGTCTGTGCTGCCGAAACAATTCCGCTGCCGTCTTGGGGGTGCAAGGCGAAGCCCAGGCTTTCCAGCCAGGCGAACTTTTCGGGTGTGCGACCTTGGTCGCGGCTGCGGTCCGATCCTGAAACCTGCGCCCCGGCACCGTGCAGAATCAGCGCCAGCGGCAACATGCCCGAACCGCCGATGCCGCAAAAAAACCAGGGGTGTGAAGTCAGTGCCGTCATCCTGATCCCGGTATGCGGCGCCGCTCAAAAAGACAACTGGGCCAGTCAGCGCAACCTTGCAGCTTTGGCTTGTCAGACAAGCCGGGCGGGTTAGAAAGCGCCATGCCTGCAATCGCCATTTGCGCGCCGTCGCGCTCACTGACCCCCGACGATGCCGCGCGGGTTACCGCGTTGGCGGCGGAATACCCGGGATTGGATCTTCATTTCCACCCGCAATGTTTCCACAACCAAGGCCATTTTGCCGGCAGCGATGCGCAGCGCCTGGTCGCCCTGCTCAAATGCGCCAACGATCCGGCGTTCAATGCAGTGTGGTTCGCGCGCGGGGGCTATGGCGCGGCGCGGATTGCGCAGGATGCGCTGGCCGGGCTGGACGCGGCGGCGGCGAACAAGAGCTATTTCGGTTATTCGGACGGCGGAACCTTGCTGGCCGGGCTCTATGCGCGCGGCATTGGCCGTCCAGTCCACGCGCCGATGCCCTCCGACATTCGCCGCGAGGGCGGCGAGGCAGCGGTGCGGCGCACGCTTGGATGGATGATGGGTGATACCGCAGGACTTGAGCCGGGGCTGGACGCGCGGCCCAGCGCGGCGTTTAACCTGACAACCTTGGCAATGCTGTGCGGAACGGCACTGATGCCCGATCTAGCCGGCCATGTGGTGCTGGTCGAAGAAGTATCGGAATACGACTATGCGGTGGACCGGCTGTTTTTCCATGTCACCGCGCACTTGGCTGGGATCGCCGGACTGCGGCTGGGCCGAGTCAGCGCTGTGCCCGAAAACGAGGTCGCCTTCGGCCACACCACCGAACAAATCGCGCAATTTTGGTGTGCCCGCGCGGGCATCGCTTACCTTGGCCGGGCTGATATCGGCCACGATATTGCCAACAAAATCGTGCCGTTCGGGGTTGCCGCGCAGCGCTGAGCGCAATACCCGCGCCGCCAAAGGAGACAGGTATGCGAGCGTTTGTTTTTCCCGGACAGGGCAGCCAGAAAATCGGCATGGGGGTGGACCTTGCGGCTGCGAGCCCCGCCGCACGCGCGGTGTTCGAAGAGGTTGATGACGCGCTGGGGCAAAAACTGTTCGCGATCATGGGCGAGGGCCCCGACGAGGCGCTGCTGCTGACCGAGAATGCGCAGCCGGCAATCATGGCCAATGCCATCGCGGTGCTGCGCGTGCTTGAGCAGGAAGGTGGGATCACGCTGGCCGACAAGGCCCAGTTCGTCGCCGGGCACAGCCTGGGCGAATACACCGCGCTATGCGCCGCCGGCGCGTTCAGCCTGGCCGATACCGCGCGGCTGCTCAAATTGCGCGGGCAAGCGATGCAGGCGGCGGTGCCGGTGGGAGTGGGCGCGATGTGCGCGCTGCTCGGGGCCGATCTGGCCAAGGCGCAAGCGCTGGCGGAAGCGGCAGCTGAGGGCGACATTTGCACCGTCGCCAATGATAACGATCCGGGGCAGGTCGTCCTGTCAGGCCACAAAGCGGCGATCGACCGCGCAGTCGCGATGGTCAAAGAATTCGAGATCAAGCGGGGCGTGCTGCTGCCGGTCTCTGCGCCGTTCCACTGCCCGCTGATGCAGCCCGCCGCCGACGCAATGGCCGAGGCGTTGGGTGTAACCCCGCCGGGAGCGCTGCGCGTAGCGCTCTACGCCAACGTCACCGCCGCAATGGTCACCGACCCCGCCGAAGTGCAACGCCTGCTGGTCGAACAAGTCACCGCCCGGGTCCGCTGGCGCGAAAGCGTGATCGCCATGCGTGGCGCAGGGGTGGAGCATTTTGTAGAGCTGGGCGGCAAGGTCCTTGGCCCCATGATCGGGCGCTGCGTTGCCGATGTGGCCATGACCAGCGTGATCGCGATGGCCGATATCGAGGCGTTGTTGGCAAGGTTTTAGGTTTGATCGCGCAAAGGCGCAGAGGCGCAAAGGGGTAGTTTGTGACGGATGTGGATGCGATCAGCGCCGACGTTGTGCATGAGGCGATCCGGATCCATCGCGAACTCGGCCCAGGACTGCTGGAGAGCGTATACGAAATTGTTTTGGCAGGTGCGCTTGCGCGCAAAGGTTACAAGATCGAACGGCAAAAACCGGTAGACATCGAGTTTGACGGTTTGACGTTTGCGGCTGCATTCAAGATCGACATTTTGGTCGAGGATAGTTTGGTGCTAGAATTGAAATCGGTCGAAAAATTGACTGGAGCCCATGCCAAGCAGGTTCTGACATATCTTCGGCTGCTCAAACAGCCGCGGGGACTACTGCTTAATTTCTCTGGTGAAACCATGAAAGAAGGCATTCGCCGTTTGGTGAACCTCCATCGTCCCAATCGGTGACACCTTTGCGCCTTTGCGCCTTTGCGCGAATCAATTTCTGGAGCTCTCACAATGGAACACCGAATGTTTGACCTTACCGGAATGACCGCTCTCGTTACCGGCGCTGCTGGCGGCATTGGGTCAGCCATTTCCCATGCGCTCGCCAGGCAAGGTGCGCGGTTGGCGGTGTCGGGGACTAACCCCGCCAAGCTGCGCGCCTTTCGTGAGGAGCTGAATGACACCTACGGACACGATCACGTCGAGATTACCTGCGATCTGTCGAACACCGAGCAGGTCGAGCACCTGATCCCGGCCACGGTCGATACGCTGGGCAAGATCGATATCCTGGTCAACAACGCCGGGATCACGCGCGACAACCTGGCGATGCGGATGAAGGACGATGAGTGGGACGCAGTCATCCGGGTCAACCTGGAGGCGGCGTTCCGGCTGATGCGGGCGGCCTGCAAACCGATGATGAAGGCGCGCCATGGGCGGATCATTTCGATCACCAGCGTGGTTGGTGCCACCGGCAATCCCGGGCAAGTCAATTATGCCGCTGCCAAGGCCGGTCTGGTCGGGCTGTCGAAGTCGCTCGGGCAGGAAGTCGCCAGCCGCGGGATCACGGTCAACTGCGTCGCTCCGGGCTTCATCCGCACGGCGATGACCGAAGTGTTGCCCGATGCCCAGAAGGACGCGCTCAACGCCCGGATTCCGATGGGCCGGATGGGCGAGGGTGAGGATGTCGGCGCGGCGGTGGCCTATTTGGCGAGCAAGGAAGCGGGCTATATAACCGGGCAGACGCTGCACGTTAACGGCGGGATGGCGATGCTTAGCTGAGCGCAGCGCGAAAACACGGCAGTTTATCCCCAGATTCGCCGCTCACGAGCGACGCCAAACTTGCCCGAACCGGCCTGAACGCTAAGGAATGGAGACCGAATTACCGGCGCATGGGCCGATTCCGGCCGTGCGCCCCATGGGGACGAAACCGACCATGAAGGCCACCATCGAACGCGCGACGCTGCTCAAGTGTCTGTCGCACGTCCAGTCAGTCGTCGAACGGCGCAACACGATCCCGATCCTTTCGAATGTGCTGATCGAGGCGGCAGCCGATGGCACGCTCAAAATTATGGCCACCGATCTCGATCTGCAAGTGGTCGAAAGCCTGCGCGCGGTCTCGGTCGACGTGGCTGGCGCGATCACCGTTTCGGCGCATTTATTATTCGATATTGCCCGCAAGCTGCCCGATGGCAGCCAGGTCAGCCTGGAAACTGCTGACAACCGCATGGCCGTCAAAGCAGGACGCAGCCGCTTTTCGCTACCGACTTTGCCGCGCGATGATTTCCCGATGATTGTCGAGGGCGATCTTCCGACCAGCTTTGAACTGGGCGCGGCGCTGCTCGCGCAAATGATTGATCGGACCAAATTTGCGATCAGCACCGAAGAAACGCGGTATTACCTTAACGGCATTTTCCTGCACGTGACCGACGATGAATTGCGCGCCGCGGCCACCGACGGCCACCGGCTGGCGCGCTTTACGATTGCCAAGCCCGACGGAGCGGACGGGATGCCCGACGTGATTGTGCCGCGCAAATGCGTCAACGAGCTGCGCAAGCTGCTTGAAGAATCACCCAGCTCGAACGTGCTGATCGACCTTTCGGCGAGCAAAGTGCGCTTCACGCTCGGCGGTGAAAACGGCGTGGTGCTGACCAGCAAGCTGATCGACGGCACTTTCCCCGATTACAGCCGGGTGATCCCGACCGGCAATGACAAGCTGCTCAAGCTCGATCCCAAGAGCTTCTGGGAAGGGGTTGACCGGGTCGCGACAATCGCCACTGAAAAGACCCGCGCGGTCAAAATGTCGCTTGAAAACGACAAGGTCACGCTGTCGGTCACCTCGCCCGACAACGGCACCGCAGCCGAAGAAGTCCCGGCCGATTACAAGTCCGCCGGGTTCGAGATCGGGTTTAACGC
>JAYVML010000128.1:0-10518 GCA_043758955.1 Novosphingobium sp.
GAGGTAGAATATCGAACACTACATCAATCGGCGCACCGGCTGCCGCCTGAATAGCTGCGGTGTTGCGGAAGGCCCATTCGCCGTTAGGCCTTGCAAAGAGATGGCTGGCAGGCCTTGGCCGTCCCGTGCCCGAAGTGTGGGGTCGCAATAAACCCAGTCGCCAATCGCCAATTCTGTAGCTCCCGTGCCAATCGCACTGACGCGGCCAATCGCGCCGGTGCCGGGGACAAATGGCAATTCGAACAACATCGATCGCGTTCCCGCGAACACCTCGTGCGCATAAGCCAAGACAGGTGCGGCAATCACGTCGACCAAAACGTCGCCAGCCAGAACGACAGGATCATTTACTTGGACAACGATTGGATTTTCGCCAGTCCGCTGAAAAAGTGCTGCTTGCATATTAATCGGACTCCGGTTCGACGTCTGCGTATAATGGTATGCGGTGGCGGTTACGGTGACAGCTTACCTAACCACAAAACTCCGCGCGTGCCATTCTGCACTTTCTGTTTAGCGAACCCTTGTACTGGTTGGAGGCCCGGCTAAGCTGACCGCCAAAGGAGAACCCCGCATGTGCGACGACCTGACCGCTCAAGAAGAAGATGCCGCGCTGGCTGCCAATGGGCTGAACCGCCGCCAATTTGCCGCGATCAGTGCGGCTGGGGTGCTTGCGGCTTGCACCGGCAGCGAGAGTGCGGCCAAGGCGCGCGCGGGGCTGAGCGAGAGCAGCGTCGCGATCACCACCACTGATGGCACGGCGGACGCGTTCTTCGTGCGTCCGGCAAAAGGCAAGCATCCGGCGGTGATCATGTGGCCCGACGTGGCAGGCTTGCGCCCCGCCTATATGGAAATGGGGCGGCAGCTTGCCGCTGCGGGCTATGCGGTGCTGGTGGTCAATCACTATTACCGCTCGGCCAAGGCGCCGATTATGAACTCGATGGCCGAATGGCGCACGCCCGAGGGGCAGGCCAAGCTCAAGCCGATGATCGCCGCGATCACCCCGGCGGGGGTGGCGAGCGATACGGCGGCCTTCGTCGCTTGGCTTGACCGCCAAGCTGTGACCGACCGCAAGCGCGGGATCGGGACAATCGGTTATTGCATGACCGGGCCCTATACCGTGCGCGCCGCAGCCGCGGTGCCGCGGCGGATCAAGGCGGCGGCGTCTTGCCATGGCGGCGGGCTGGTCACGGCCGCACCCGATAGCCCGCACCGGCTGATCGCCAGCACTCAGGCGAGCTATCTGTTCGCGATTGCCCGCAACGACGATGCCCGCGCTCCGACCGACAAGGATACCTTGCGCGCAGCCGCGGCTGCGGCGGGACGCCCGGCCGAGATCGAGGTTTATAATGCCGACCACGGCTGGTGCACGCTCGATGCGCCGACCTATGACAAGGCCGAGGCGGCGCGTGCCTGGGCCAGAGTGCTGGCGCTATTCGGCAAACTTTAGGGGTTTAGCCCTCGCTGCGCGGGTTCGGCTGAGTTTTGGGGTTCACCAGGATCACCACTTCGTCGTAAACCGACAGCAGGTGGTTGTCGTACCACTGATCGAGCACGCATTTAACCTGGCCAAAAAACGCCGGGACTTCCTCAAGGATGTAATGGCCTTTGTAGGCTGCGCCAGCCGCTTCGGGATAGGTTGGCGGGCGGTCGATATCGAGCGCCTGGCCTTTGAGGTATGAAGCGATTTCGTCAATGTGCTGGCGCATGGCCATCCGCCGCGAATCACCGCTGCCGCCGCCGCTGCGGGCCAGGCCAAGTTCGTCCTTGGCCTTGTCGAGCAAGCCGGTGAGATAGATGAAGACGCGGTCCATATTCTCACGCTTCAGCGCGATCATGGTGTCGACATAGTCTTTCTGGACGCGCAGCGCGGCGGTTTCGGGATGTTCCGAACCCCAGAAGCCCTGTTGCCAATCTTTTGGGTTTTGCTGGATCATGCCCAGCGTAATAGTCCCCGATGGTTACTGCCCGGTTAAGCACGGCGGAGCGTGTGGTTCGGGTTTCGCTTGTCGCCAGTTTCTGCTGCGCTACCATGGCGCGCGAAACTAGGGGGAGTTGCTGCGATGGGTCCGTTACTGATTATGATCCTGGTGGGCGCTGCAGTCTTTCTGCTGATGGGCGTGCGGGTGGTGCGCCAGGGCTATGTCTACACGATCGAGCGGCTGGGGAAATACTCGCTGCCGGCCAATCCGGGGTTGCACCTGATAATCCCGTTCATCGACCGGGTCGGCAACAAGATCAATATGATGGAACAAGTGCTAGATATTCCCGGGCAGGAGATCATCACCAAGGACAACGCCATGGTCGGGGTCGATGCGGTGGTGTTCTTCCAAGTGCTCGATGCCGGCAAGGCGGCGTATGAGGTGTCCAACCTCTACCTCGCGATCATGCAGCTGACCACGACCAATCTGCGCACGGTGATGGGCTCGATGGATCTGGATGAGACGCTGTCGAAGCGCGATGAGATCAATGCCCGGCTGCTCACCGTGGTCGATCACGCAACCGAACCGTGGGGGGTCAAGATCACCCGGGTCGAGCTCAAGGACATTCGCCCGCCCGCCGATATCGTCAACGCGATGGGCCGCCAGATGAAGGCCGAGCGCGAAAAACGCGCCAATATTCTCGATGCCGAAGGTCTGCGGGCCGCGGAAATCCTGCGCGCCGAAGGTGAGAAGCAGGCGCAGATCCTGTCGGCCGAGGGGCGCAAGGAGGCCGCCTTTCGCGATGCCGAAGCGCGCGAACGTTCGGCCCTGGCCGAAGCGCAGGCGACCAAGGTCGTCTCCGAAGCGATCGCCACATCGGGCACCCAGGCACTCAACTATTTCATCGCGCAGAAATATACTGAAGCGGTGGCGGGCTTTGCTACCTCGCCCAACGCCAAGACGATCCTGTTCCCGGTCGAGGCGACCCAGCTGATCGGCTCGATCGGCGGGATCGGCGAGCTGGTCAAAGACGCGCTCGGCAGTGGCGGGGGCAACGGCGGCGGCGGTGTCAGGAAATGAGCTGGCTCGATACAGTCGAACCGCACTGGCTGTGGCTCACCCTGGGTTTGATCCTCGCGGTGGGCGAAATGACTATTCCCGGAGTGTTCCTGATCTGGATGGCCGGGGCGGCGCTGATCACCGGGTTGGTCACTTGGTTCTTGCCAATCGGCTTTCCGCTACAAGTGGTGCTGTTCGCGGTGCTGTCAGTGCTGTCGGTGTTCCTTGGGCGCAACTATTTGCGCCGCCATCCGATCATAGCGGCCGATCCGATGATGAACGATCGCGGCGCGCGGGCGATTGGCGAGACGGTGCTGGTGACGCAAGTGATCGAAGGTGGCCAAGGCCGGGTCAAATTGGGCGACAGCGAATGGATTGCGCGCGGCCCCGATGCTGAGCCGGGAGCGCGGATGCGGGTCGCGGCGCACGACGGGGCGGTGCTGATGGTCGAACACCTGCACTAAAGCGCGCAGGCTCAGCCGCGCTGGGTTGGCCGAACTGCACCCCCGGCGCGGCGGGTGCACACAATCGCCTCATTTCCCCCATTACCTCCGCGCTGCATTTGCCTTATGACAAGCCCGCCGCGCGCGCCTTGCCCGGCGAGAGGATCGATCGAGCCCAATGGCCAGAAATGATATTCGGCGCGCTGCACCACCGGGCGGTGGCAGATCGGGCAAGCCTGCAAAAACCGCGCTCACCGGATGGCGGCTGGCGTTACGCCGGCTGTTCGTGTGGGGCGGCTCGCTGGGATTGCTCGGTCTGGTATCGCTGCTGGTCGCGGTCGGGCTGGCAGCGCGCTCGCTGCCCGATTTTGATCAGCTTAAGGCCAACCAGAACGAACAGATGATCGTGGTGCGCGCGCGCGATGGGACCGAACTGGTCACGATCGGGCCGAGCTACGGCAAGTGGCTGCCCGCGCCCGAAATCCCGCAGGTAATGAAGGACGCGATCCTCTCAACTGAGGACAAGCGCTATTATTCGCACATCGGGGTCGATCCCGTCGGGCTGGTGCGTTCGATATATATCCGCTTCAAGGACGGCGCTTGGCGGCAGGGCGGCTCGACCATTACCCAGCAGCTCGCTCGGACGGTGTTTCTCAACAACACCAAAACCTTTGGGCGCAAAATCCGCGAAGGTGTGTTGGCGCTGGCGATGGAGTGGAAATTCTCCAAATCGCAGATTCTCGAGCTCTATTTGAACAAGGTCTATTTCGGCGGCGGCTCATACGGCGTGGATTCGGCATCGCGCAAATTTTTCGGCCACAGCGGCACGCAGCTCTCCTTGCCCGAAGCGGCGATCATCGCCGGACTGGTCAAGGCGCCGTCGCATTATGCCCCCACCGCAGACGCTGAGGCGGCGGTCGGACGCGGACGGGTAGTGCTCGGCCTGATGGTGGAAAACCAGAAAGTCAGCAGCAGCGCGGCGCAGGCCGCCGATTTCAAGGCGATCAAATTCGCGCAGGAGGGCGGGCAGAACTCGGTGCGCTATTTCACCGACTGGGCCTTGCCGCAGCTGGATTTACTCCTGCCGGAAAATACCGAACCGATCGAGGTCTGGACCACGCTCGACGCTAAGCTACAGGACTCGGCGACCGCCTCGATCAAGCACAACGTGCCCGGCGGAGCACAAGGCGCGCTGGTCAGCATGGACCGTGACGGCGCAGTGCTGGCCTTGGTCGGGGGGACCGATTACGTCACCTCGAACTATAATCGCGCGACCAATGCGGTGCGTCAGCCGGGTTCGGCGTGGAAGCTGTTCGTCTATCTCGCCGCGCTCGAATCGGGTTATACGCCGACCTCCGAAGTGGTCGATGAACCGGTCACCATCCAGGGCTGGAGCCCGCGCAATTCGGGCGGCACTTACGCCGGCAAGATCGATGTGCGCACCGCCTTTGCCTATTCGAAGAACACCGTGGCGGCGCAGCTGGGCAACGAAGTAGGCTTTTCGAGCGTGGCCGGAATGGCGCGGCGGTTTGGCATCACCACGCCGATTTCGACCGTGCCATCGATGGTGCTCGGCTCGAACGAAGTCCGCCTGATCGATATGACCAGAGCGTTTGCGGCGGTATCGGCACGCGGCCAGTCGATCGAACCCTATGGTATTGTCAAGGTTTCGACCACTGCTGGGCGAGTGCTGTACCAGCACGAACAGAAGCAGAGCGCCTCGCTGGTGCCGGACAACGTAATCGCTGGGATCACCGATTTGCTGCAAACCGCAGTGAGCATTGGGACCGGGCGCGCGGCGCAGATTGGACGACCAGTGGCGGGCAAGACCGGCACCACCACCTCGAACAAGGACGGCTGGTTTCTCGGTTTCTCCAGCGGCGTGACCACCGGGGTGTGGATGGGCCGCGACGATGATAAACCGGTGCCCGGCCTGCAGGGCGGGACCGCCCCGGCCCGCGCCTTCGCGGCCTTTATGAAGTTTGCCGTGGCTAACCGGCCGATCGAGCCGTTCCAGACCCAGGTCCAGCTGCCCAGCTGGCAGCTGGAACCCGACGATGAAGCAAATTTCAGCGGCCGACCTGAAGACTATTACTATGTCGACGAACAAGGCAATCTGATCGATCCGGTGACGCACGCCCCTGCTGACAAACCCAAGGCTCCGCCGCAACAGGAAGTGCCAATGCCGGGCGGCAATAACGGCGGGCTGGTGCCAGCCTCACCTTCGCCCGCAGCCAATGAGGATTTCCTCAACGAGGCAACTGGCCGCAGCAAGCCGGCCGCGAACCCTCCGGCGCCCCGGCCGTAAAGCCGGAGCGCCGGGCATAGCTGGCGCGTAATCGAGTGCTCAGCGCAGCCGCAGTGCGATAAACACCGTGCCAGGTTGACCTGGCCGCAACACTTCCAGCGTCATGCTGGGGCGTCCAGCGGCCTTGGCGGCCTTGATCGCGGCTTCAAACTGAGCGACGCCGCTCACCGGGGCGAAATTGACCGCGATCACGATATCGCCTTGCTGCAATCCGCGATTGGCCGCGTCCGATGCGCTGTCTACGGAGGCGACTACGACCCCCTTGGTCTCGCCGGGAACTTGCAGCCGCTGCGCCAGCGCCGGGGTCATCCCTAGAATTTGCAAGCCCAGCGCTTCGCCGGCGAGCCCTTCACCCTGCTTTTCCGGCGCGGCAAATGGATTGGCGGGGGTTTGCGGTGCGCCGAAGTTATTGGCCATTTCCTGCTGGCTGGGGCGTTTTGCTACCGTTGCGGTTAGCGTTAGGGCATGGCCCTGGCGCAGCAGATCAATCGGGATGCGGGTGCCCGGCGTTAGATCGGCGACGATGGCAGAGAGCGTGCGATCAGGCGTGATCTCCAGCCCGTTGACTTTAAGCACAATATCGCCCGGTTTGATCCCGGCCTGCGCCGCAGCCAATCCTGGCGGCACCACTCGAACCAGTTCGCCGCGGTTGTGCGGCAAGCCAAGCGAATCCGCGATTTCGTCAGTGATCGGCTGGATCGACACGCCCAGGAAGCCGCGCTCGATCACCTTGCCGGCAATGAGTTTTTCGACAATCGGCTTAGCGGTGTCGGCAGGAATGGCAAAGCCGATCCCGATATTGCCGCCGCTGGGCGCGACGATCCAATTGTTGATGCCGATCACATTGCCGCGCATATCGAACATGGGTCCGCCCGAATTGCCGCTGTTGATGGAGGCATCGGACTGAATGTAGTGATCGTAAGCGCCGGTCCCAGTGTTGCGATTGACCGAGCTGACGATCCCCGCAGTGACCGTCCCGCCAAGCCCGAACGGATTGCCGATCGCGATTACCCAGTCACCCGCGCGGGCTTTGCTCGATTGGCCGAACCGGACGAACGGCAACACGCCCTTGGCGTCGATCTTGAGCACCGCAATATCGGAATCCGGATCGCGCCCGACAATCCGGGCGTTGTATTCGGTGCCATTGGCCAGGGTAACCATGACCGCGTCGGCCGCGCCTTGCTGATCCAGGCTGATCACGTGGTTGTTGGTTACGACATAGCCGTCAGCCGAGACGATGAAGCCCGAACCTTGTGCCTCGGCGACCCGCTGCGAACCGCCGCCGCCAGTGATTCCGCTAAACGGCGTGCCGGCCAGCGGATTTTGGACCTCGACCTTTTGCCGCACAGAGATGTTGACCACCGCCGGCTGAAGCTGCGCGGTCAAATCAGCAAAACTGGCGGGCGCGCCAACGCGCGGAACCACGTCCTGCATCCGGCTCTGGTCGTTCTGCGCCACTTGTGCGCCGGCCGGCAGCCCGGTGGTCAGCGAAAGCGCCGCGCCGCCAAGCAGCAGCGCCGATGTTACTCCATATGCGTATCGCACCAG
Organism: Novosphingobium sp.; assembly: GCA_043758955.1. Lineage (GTDB taxonomy): Bacteria > Pseudomonadota > Alphaproteobacteria > Sphingomonadales > Sphingomonadaceae > Novosphingobium. Next base: position 7,275 of record JAYVML010000128.1, read on the forward strand.
TTTGATCCTCGCTAGTTGATAAAATATCTGCGCCCGGTTGCTGGTCTCACTCCGAGCGGCCTGAACCGCAATTGAATGAGCCGCCGCAGCTGGGTTACTTTCCGTTGAAGTGCTTGAGATAATCGCTGTCGGGCGGGATTACGATAGTGGAAGCACCCTTGCGCGCCGGATCGCCAAAATTGGTCCCATAACTGCGCAGCGCGCGGAAGTAATCGTAGAATTCGGGATCCTGCCCGGCGCTGCGCTGCATAATCTCCGCCGCCTTGGCATCGGCCTCGGCCACGGTCTGGCGGGCTTCGAACGCGCTGCTATCGGCGATTTCCCAAGCTTGGCGATCGTGGCGCTCCTGCATCCGGTCGAAGGCCAGCTTCTGCCCGCCTTCGGGCAGGACGACCCGTCCGATCCGTACATCGACCGCTTGCACCCCATAGGTTCGCAGTTTGGCATCGAGCGCCGCAAGAATCTGCTGTCCGGCACCCCCGCTGCCGGGCGTGGCAATCACTCCGGCCTGACGCTGCGACAGTTCTTGCTCAAGCAGTGAGGGCAAGATCGTGCGCAGCTGATCGTCCACTTTTGCACCGCTGCCCAGTGAGCCGACCAGCCGGACGGGATCGATGATCCGATAGGTCACGTCGATATCGACCAGCAGCACTTGCCCGTCGCTGGTATGGACCTTTTGTCCGCCCAGCGTATAGCCCTGCAGGCCCCGTTCAAGCCAAATCACCCGGTCGACAAACGGCAGCTTAAACACCACGCCGGCCCCGCTATCACCGGGTGCACCTTCGGGACGGAAGCGATTGACCACGTTGAGCGGCACCCCGAACCGGGTGATCACTGCTTGCTGACCCTCGTTCACCATCACCACGCTCGATGCCGCCAATAGGGCCAGTCCCGCCAGCGCGAACAACCCGGCCCGGGCCTGACGAATTGTGCGCGTCATCGTTATTGCCCCGCTTGCGGCTGAGCCGGCGCCGGCTTGTCGCCAGGCTCAGGCAGGGCAGTCGCCGGCATTCCCGTTCCGCCCACGACCACCGGATTGTTTCGCAGCACCCGTTCCATCATCTCGTAATACATCTTGCGGCGGGTAACCTGGGGCGCGATCTTGTAGGTGGCATAGGCTTGGTCGAAGTCAGCCGCTTCGCTTCCGGCATCCTTGATCACCTGATCGCGCCACTGTGCCGCGCGTTCGCGGTTCTTGCTGGCCTTTTCCTTGGCAGTACCGATTTTCTGGAAAGTCTCGGTCAAGCGGCCCGGCGGGCCCGCGCGCAAGACCTCGATTGCCGTAATCGTCACACCGGCGTGCCAGGCATCGAGCACGCGCTGGACCCGGCCGAGCACGCGCTGCTGAAGATCGGCCTGGCGCTTGCCGGTCCACAGCGCGTCGAACGACATTTCCGCCACGCCAGCGCGCATTTCAGCATCGGCCAGCCGGCGGATCGCGGCCTCGCCATCGGGCAGATTGAAGGTGAATTGCCGCAGGTCGCTGATCCGCCAGCGAACTTGGAATGATACGTCGATCAGCTCGCCGTCGCTGGTTAACATCAGCGTTTCAGCTTCTTTTTCGGGCAGCAGGGTGGTCGCTTCGAGCCCGGTCTGCTGACGCAGCACCGATTGCAGCGGCCAGGGCAGGGTGACATGCATTCCCGGCCCGATGGTATCGGTATAGCGGCCCATGGTGGTGACCAGTGCGCGCTCGTCCTGCGCCAGGACATGCACCGAGGTGGACGCGAGCCAGGCCGCAAAGGCGCCCGCGATAAGCCACGGCAGCCAGCGTAGCCCGGCACTGCTGCCCTCGGGCAGGATACCTCCCCCCGGTGAACCGCCGCCGCGGCGATTGCGAAAGATGTCTTCGATGCTGGCCGAACGGCGCGGGGCAGGGTCGGCATCGGGAGTGAGCCAAGGGTTACGAGGATCCTCTTCCCCAGCCGGCGCGGGCTTAGGTTCAGCCGCAGGTTCGCTGGACCCGGCATCGCTGGTGCCGGTGCTGCTGTCGCCGCCGCCGCCTTGCCCCCACGGGTTGTCGTTCTTCGCCATGGCCAGCGGTGCTCCGCGTCCAATCATGTCTGAACCGCTCATCCAAGCACTATAGGTATAACGCGCGCACAAAAACAGTGTCTCGCCCGGCTTTTTCCTTGCTAGGGGAACTCGTGATGACTGACCCGACTGAATCGCTCACATCGGCCTTACCGCAATTGGCCCGATCGCGCCTGCAATCGCTGAAACTGGTCGAGGGACGTGCGGTGGTGGTTTTGGACGCCGCCGGGCTTGACCCGGACGAGCGCGAAGGGCTTGAATCCGCGGTTAAGACAGCGCTCGCCGGGCATCCGCAAGTAAACGAAGTTCGGGTGGCGCTGATCGCTGACAAGGTCCGCCGGCGCATCATCGCGGTCGGTTCGGGCAAGGGCGGGGTTGGCAAAAGCACCATCGCCGCCAACCTGGCGATTGCGCTGGTGCGGCTGGGGCGCAAGGTCGGGCTGGTTGATGCCGATATCTATGGTCCCTCACAGCCGCGCCTGCTCGGGATTGAGGGTATTCGTCCGCGGGCGCAGGGCCAGCAATTGCTGCCGGTGCCCAGCCCGTGGGGCCTATCGCTGCTCTCGATGGGCCAGTTGATCGAGCCGGGCAAGGCAATCGCCTGGCGCGGTCCGATGGCGGGCAATGCGCTGGGACAGTTGATCGACGCGAAGTGGGGCGATGCCGAGATCCTGGTGGTCGATCTGCCGCCCGGCACCGGTGATGTGCAACTGACCATGCTGCAAAAGTACAAGCCCGACGGCGCGGTGATCGTCTCGACCCCGCAAGACCTGGCGCTGATCGACGCGGCGCGGGCGATCCAGCTGTTCGAGGTGGGCCACGTGCCAATCATTGGCATGGTCGAGAATATGGCCGGTTATCAGTGCCCGCACTGCGGTGAACTGTCCGATCCGTTCGGGCAAGGCGGCGCCGAAGTCGCAGCAGCGGCACAAGGTTTGACTTTCCTGGGGCGGATCCCGCTCGAACTGGCGATCCGCGCTGCGAGCGATGCCGGGACCCCGCCCGCAGCAGGTGACGGTGCCGAGGCCGCGCCCTTCGCTGCACTGGCCCAGCAAGTCGCTGCTTGGCTCGACAACCACTGACACGGCGCTAGGACACCTTAATGAGGTTTACGCGGCGCGGGTTCTTTTTCGGGATGGGGGCTGGCGGCGCACTGATCGCCGCCTGGGCGCTGTCGCCGCGCCGGTATGCCGCACCGCTTAAAGCTGGC
>JAYVML010000129.1:0-4566 GCA_043758955.1 Novosphingobium sp.
TCTGCAACCGGGTTTGCCCCAGCCTTTACTAGCTTGCGCAGCGCGGCGGCTTTCTCGCGCGCCTCGGCAAGTGTCAGCGACTTGCGCAGCATCAAGGGAATATCCGCGAATGCGTTATGATCGCCGAACACAGACCGGCCGACGCCAACTGCTTCAACGGAGCCGAGACCAATATCCCGCCGCTTGCCATTAGCCTGAATGCGCAAAATCCAGAATCGAGCGCCTGATGGTTTTACCAGCAATAACAGGCCATCGCCATCTTGAAAGACGGCCTTCGTGGGCTTGCCATCCGCACCAATGCTCGGCTTCACGATTCTCACCTTAACCGAAGTCAACTTACCCATGTTCGTCCCCACATCAGTCCCCACAATATAAGACGGATTGGCACGAACTGCAACGGTCGAGTGCGGGCATTAATTGGCAGAGTTATGGAGTTTGGAGTAGATTAACGAACGACCACGAAGTGCCACAAACTAGGATTATAATCCTCGCGGGGCATCCAGTTGCTTCACCCTTATTTTCCGATCTTGCGCTCCATCGCGCGGTTCTGCTTTGACAGCCCGCTAGCTTGCGGCAAAAAGGCCCAATGACTGAAGAAAAACAGGAAAAGCGGCTTAACCGTCGGCGCTTTTACAAGGCCGAGCAAGAAGCCTCGTTTGTCGAGGCGCATGGCAATTCCACCCCGCAAACGCGGGACCCCGCATACAAGCTGGCGTTCCGAGATACCGAATTTCTGCTCCGCGAAGAGCTGCGTCCGGTGCGCTTCCAGTTGGAGCTGTTGAAGTGCGAAATGCTGCTCGACGAGGCGAAGATCGGCTCGACTCTGGTGTGCTATGGCTCGGCCCGGATCCCCTCGCCCGACATGGCCGAAGCGGCGCTGGCTTCGGCCACCACGCCCGAACGCAAGGCCGTGGTCGAACGGCTGGTGGCCAATTCGGTCTATTACGAGCAGGCGAGGCAATTGGCGCACATTGCCTCAAGCTGCGGGATCGTCGAAAAGGGCATGCGCCAGTTCGTGGTCTGCTCAGGCGGCGGGCCGTCGATCATGGAGGCGGCCAACCGCGGCGCCGCTGAAGCCGGGGCCGAGACGATCGGGCTCAACATTGTGCTGCCGCACGAACAGGCGCCTAACAAGTACGTTACTCCGCACCTGGCTTTCCAATTTCACTATTTCGCGCTGCGCAAGATGCACTTCCTGCTGCGGGCCAAGGCGGTGGCGGTGTTTCCCGGCGGGTTCGGCACGCTCGATGAATTTATGGAGCTGCTGACCCTGATCCAGACCGGCAAGATGAAGCCGATACCGATCCTGCTGTTCGGCAAGGAGTTCTGGAACAAGGTGCTGAACTTCGAGGCGATGGCCGAAGAAGGCGTTATCAACCAGGCTGACCTCGATCTGTTCCACTGGGTTGAAACCGCCGAGGACGCATGGGCGAAGGTCGAAGAATTCTACGAATTGAAGTGACGTCGTCCCGGACTTGATCCGGGACAACGTTATCCGCGCGCATCCCCATGCCCCAAAGGGCCATTCCCTGCGCCAAATCCGGGCGCGGCGCGCAAGGCGGAGCGGACGAACAGCCGTGCGCGGTCAACGGCTTCGAGCAGCGGCAGGCCTTTGCCCAGATAGGTCGCGATGGCGCTCGACAGCGTGCAGCCGGTGCCGTGGGTGTGGCGCGTGTGAATCCGGGTGCCGGCCATTATCTGCGGCTCCGAGCCGGGCAGAACCAGCGCATCTTCAACGCGCTCGCTGGTTCCGTCGCCGCCTTTGGCGAGGTAAGCGACGCCGCGCGCGGCCATCCCCTCGTGCCCGCCCAGCGCGGCCAGCTCGGCCAGATTGGGCGTGGTCAGCGTGGCCAGGCGCATCAGCCGTTCGAACCCGGCGATTGTCGCCGCGTCGGCCAGCATGGCACCGCTAGTAGCGATCATCACCGGGTCGAACACAATTGGCACGCCCAGCGCTGCAAGCCGTCCGGCCACCACCGCCGCGACGGCGGGCGAGCCAAGCATGCCAATCTTGATCGCATCGACTCCAATGTCTGACACACAAGCGCCGATCTGCGCGGCGACCAGCTCGGGCGCAAGTACCTCTACCGCGCGCACTCCCAGCGTATTCTGCGCAGTGATCGCGGTGATCGCGCTCATGGCATAGCCGCCCAGCACGGTGATCGTCTTGATGTCCGCCTGAATTCCCGCGCCGCCTGAACTATCCGAACCGGCGATGGTGAGGATGCGGGGGATGGGCATTAGTGTAAGTTAGTCGTCCCGCACTTGATCCGGGACCGCTGGCGGTGTTGGCGCAAGGTTGCGTCAGGCGGCCAGCGGTCCCGGTTCGAGCCCGGGATGACGGGGGTGGCGAAGCACCTCACTCCTTGAACTTGCGCACGGTCGAGGGTGGGCTCTTGGCATGGTGATTAACCGCCCGCGATGGTCGGTCCATCAGTTCGCCGCCGCAATTGGGGCAGCGATCATCGAGCGCTTCGGTGCAGGCCGCGCAAAAGGTGCATTCGAAGCTGCAGATAAATGCGCCGGGCGCTTCAGCGGACAAATCAACGCCGCAGCGTTCGCAATCGGGGCGCATTTCAAGGCTCATGCTGCCGCCTCTGTTACGGCCGCGCAGATATCGTCGACGACTTGCTCGACTTGCGCCGCATCATCTCCTTCGGCCATCACCCGGATTACGGGTTCGGTGCCTGAGGGGCGGATTACCAGGCGGCCTTTGCCGGCCAGTTGCGTCTCCGCGTCAGCAATGACTTTTTGAACTCGTGCATCGTCCAGCGGTTTGCCCCCGCTGAACCGCACGTTCTTGAGCAATTGCGGGACCGGATCGAACAGATGCAGCAGCTCGCTCGCGGCCTTGCCCGATTTGACCAGCGCGGCCAGCACTTGCAGCGCCGCGATCGTGCCATCACCGGTGGTGGCGTGATCGAGCAGGATCATATGCCCGGATTGTTCGCCGCCGACATTGAACCCGTCGGCCTTCATCTTTTCGAGCACGTGGCGGTCCCCCACTTTGGTCCGTTCGAGCGTCAGGCCTTGGCTCTGCAGATAGCGCTCCAGCCCCAGGTTGGACATGACCGTGGCCACCACCCCGCCGCCGCGCAGTTCACCGCGCGCGGCGAGCTGCGTCCCGATCAGCGCCATCAACTGATCGCCATCGACCGTTTGCCCGCGCTCATCGACCACGATCAGCCGGTCCGCATCGCCATCGAGCGCGAGGCCAATGTGCGCGCCGCTGGCCACGACGGTTTGCTTGATCAGATCGAGGTGGGTTGAGCCGCAGGCATCGTTGATGTTGGTGCCGTTGGGATCGACCCCGACGGTGATCACTTCGGCACCGAGTTCCCACACCGCCGAGGGCGCGACTTGATAGGCCGCGCCATTTGCGCAATCGACCACGATCTTGAGCCCGTCGAGCCGCACATCGTCGGGCAAGGATCCTTTGACCGCGTGGATATAGCGCCCGCGGGCATCGTCGATCCGTCGCGCCCGGCCAATCTCGGCGGCGGGGGCGAGCGGTAAATCTACCCCCAGCATCGCCTCGATCGCCAGTTCGTCCGCATCGGACAGCTTGAACCCGTCGGGTCCGAACAGCTTGATACCATTGTCCATATAAGGATTGTGACTGGCCGAAATCATCACGCCCACATCAGCGCGCAGCTCGCGTGTGAGCAGCGCCACACCCGGGGTCGGCATCGGGCCCAGCAGCACCACGTCCATGCCCACGCTGGTAAACCCCGCAACCAGCGCATTTTCGAGCATATAGCCCGACAGCCGGGTGTCCTTGCCGATCACCACCCGGTGGCGATGCTTGCCCCGCAGAAAATGCGTGCCAGCAGCCTGGCCGACCTTCATCGCGATCGCGGCGGTCATCACCCCGGCATTGGTCAGCCCGCGAATTCCGTCAGTACCGAAATATTGCCGTGCCATCGCCCGTGGGTCCCCGCTGCGCGCTTGCCGCGCATTCGCAAATTGCCATGCCGCACCGGCGCGTTATTGTCACCCGGCAATCAAAGCGGGGAAGAGCAATGGAAGTGCGCCAATCGTCATCGAGTTTTCCCGAAATCAGGGTGCCTGCCGCGCTGACCTTTGCGGCGCTGGTGTTGGGGTTTGTCGCGGGCACGCTGGTGCGCGGAACCAGCGCTGAGGCGCCGCTGCTGGCCATCGCTGCGCCCGCCGGAACGCTCTGGCTGCGGGCGCTGCAACTGACCATTCTGCCCTTGGTAATCGGGCTGGTTTACACCGGGATTTCGCAAACACTAGCGGCGGCGGGCGGGGGGCAGATGGCGCGGCGCGCGGTGACGCTGTTCTGCCTGATCCTGCTCGCCAGCGGGACCATGTCGGTGCTGCTCAGCACCACGCTGCTGGGCCTATTCCCGATTCCCGCCAGCGCGGCGGCAGCGCTAAGCGGCGGCGCAGCCGATGCCGGCAAAGTGCCCGGAGCGGCTCAAATCCTCTCCGCGATGATGCCCGACAATATCTTTGCGGCTGCTGCAGCTGGGGCGATGCTGCCGATGGTGCTGTTCGTGGCGCTGTTTGCGCTCGCCGCCACCCGGCTGGGCGAAGCCCCGC
>JAYVML010000130.1:0-8874 GCA_043758955.1 Novosphingobium sp.
CGCGCGCCGTTAGCGGCAATGGCCTGCAAATGCAAGGCTGGTGCAGAGCTATTGCAGCCGGGTAACCGTATAGCCTTGCGCGCTCAGCATCGCGGGCAAGCCGTCATGGCCGACCAGATGCGCCAGGCCCACCGCCACGAACGGACGCGCGCCGCGGATCAGCAACCCGGTCAGTTTGGTCACCCAGGCGCGGTTGCGACCAACCAGCAGGGCATCGCGCAGTTCGGGATCGTGCAGGAAATCGGCATTGGTCGCGGCATCGACCATGGCCAGATTGCCCTGCGCCCAGGCTTGTTCCAGATTGCGCATCTGGGTCAGATCATCGCCCGGACCGTCCAGCGTCGTCGCCAGCAGCGCGCGCTGGGCAGCTTCAGGCAAGCGATCAAAAATCGCCAGTTGCGCCGCCACCCCCTCAAATTCGTCAACCGGTTTGGCATAGCTGCGCAGCAACGCGCGATCGATCCCGTTGGCGCTATCAGATTTTCCGGCCGCCATCGCGGCGTTTTGCAGCATCAGCGCCGCCGCCCAGGTTTCATAGCGGTCCAGCGCATCGGGCGCGAACCCGTCCTGTTTGAGCGCAGTGCCGAGTTCGTCCTGCAGATCACCCGGCACCCGCTGGCTCAGCGGTGGCAGGCCGGGGCTCTCAGCCAAGCCCGCAAAAGTCTGTGCAGTGCCAGCATCGTCGTCGAGTTTGGCTACCTCAAGAACCAGCCGATCGGATTGAGCCAACGCAGCGTCAATCTTGGCCGAATGCCAGTTTACCGGCTGCGGCAGGGCATGGATGGTGCCGAACAGCCACGCTTTCTGCCCGCCCGGTCCTTCGACCAGCCAAAGGGCAGGGTGCACTTCAGCCGGCTTGCTGCAACTCGTCAGCGTCAGCGCGACCAGCGCAGCAAAAACTAGTCCGCGCAGGAAATTATTGGACACGAACTGCCTTGAAACCATGCTTGGCCAGCACCTCTTGCACACTGCCCCTGCCGCCCAGATGTCCGGCACCGACGGCGATGAATACCGTGCCGGGGGTCTTCATGCGATTTTCGATCCACTTTGCCCAATTGCGGTTGCGGCTGAAGATCAGCGCCTCGGCCAAGACCGGGCTGTCGCTATCGGCATTCAGCTGCGCAGCCAGCGCCGCCGCATCGCCGTGCGACCAGTGGTCGACCATCTTGGCTATCTCGCCATTGATCTGCGGCAGGGCTTCAAGCACCGCGCCAAGGTATTCGAGCTGCTGCGCATTGGTCAGCACGTCGAACTGGCCAAACTGGAAATCGGCCGTCTCCAGTCCGCCGCGGGCATGGCCGAGCTGGGTGGCGCGCTTGGTCAGCGAATTCTCCGCCCCCGATTCCAGATTGTAGCCAGCCTTCTGAAGCTGCAGGATCGGCAAGGTCGCTGCCGCCACCCACGCCTTCTTCCGGTCGAAGATTGTCAGCGGCAACCCGAGCGCAGTCAGCGCTGCTTCCAACCGCGCGCGCTGCTTGCCATTCATCATCTGTCGCAGGCTTTTGCCAGCGGGCAGGGTTCCGTGCCGCAGCAACGCCGCCGCGACATCGCCCGGGGGCAAGTCGGGCAGCTCGGTCATCAGTGTGTCCGAATGGTCGAGCGCATAGGACAGCGGCCCGTTCAGCCAGTCGATTCCCGGCGGGAGCAGGTGGATCGTACCGAACAGATAAATCGTGGTGTCATGGTCCGATAGTTTCCACAGCGCCGGGTGCGCCTGAACTGGCTCGGATGCCACGGCGATCACCGGCTGCGGCGTGGGAACGCGCTGTTCGGCGGGCGCATTGCCGCTCCCAGCCAGAGCGAGCAGGGCAAACAGCGGGGCAATCAGGCGCTTAGGTTTGGACATATCTGCTTTCTACTCACGCAAATGCTGCCAGTCGATGAACGATTGCAGATATTGACCGTGACAGGCCCATCCGCCAAAGCCTCGGCCATGACGCCGCCGCCGCCGCTTTCCTTCCAGGATATGATCCTGCGGCTGCACGCCTTCTGGAGCGCGCAGGGCTGTGTGATCTTGCAGCCGTTTGATATGCGGATGGGTGCAGGCACGTTTCACCCTGCCACCACGCTCCGCGCGCTCGGTCCTGAGCCGTGGAAAGCCGCCTATGTCCAGCCGAGCCGGCGGCCCACCGACGGGCGCTATGGCGAGAACCCCAACCGGCTGCAGCATTATTACCAGTATCAGGTCATCATGAAGCCCAACCCGGCCGGCCTGCAGGAACTCTATCTTGAGAGCCTGTTCGCGATCGGGATCGATCCGCTGCTCCACGATATCCGGTTTGTCGAGGATGATTGGGAAAGCCCGACACTCGGCGCCTGGGGGCTGGGCTGGGAGGTGTGGTGCGACGGGATGGAAGTCAGCCAGTTCACCTATTTCCAGCAGATGGGCGGGTTCGATTGCAAGCCGGTTGCGGGCGAGCTGACTTATGGGCTCGAACGGCTCGCGATGTACATTCAGGGCGTCGACAACGTCTATGATCTGGCGTTCAATTCGAATGGCGTCAGCTATGGCGACGTATTCCTGAAGAACGAGCAGGAACTGTCCAAATACAATTTCGAGGTGGCCGACACCGCCAGCCTGTTCGATGGCTTCGCCAAGGCTGAGGCGGAATGCCAGCGCTGCCTTGACGCCCAGATCCCGCTCGCCGCCTATGAACAGGCGATCGAGGCCAGCCATCTGTTCAACCTGCTGCAAGCGCGCGGCGTGATCAGCGTGCAGGAACGCGCCAGCTACATCGGCCGGGTGCGTGATCTGGCCAAGGGCAGCTGCCAGTCGTGGATCGAGAAGAACGCGGCACAGTGGCAAGTGGATTTCCCGGAGTGGGTGCTGTGAGCGACTTCCTGCTCGAACTGCGCTCCGAGGAAATCCCCGCGCGGATGCAGGCCGGCGCGCGGGCCGATCTGGAGAAGCTACTGCGCAAGGAACTCAGCGCGGCGGGCGTGACCTTGGGCGAAGTGACCGTGTGGTCCACCCCGCGCCGTTTGGCGCTGATTGCACGCGATTTGCCGGTCGCCACAGCTGCCGTTAGCGAAGAGCTTAAAGGCCCGCGGCTGGGCGCGCCGCCGCAGGCGCTCGAAGGGTTCCTGCGCAAGACCGGGCTTAGCGAAGACCAGTTGACCGAACGCGACGGCGTGCTGTTCGCCGTGACCGAAAAACCCGGACGCGCCACTGCCGAAGTGCTCGCCGAAGCAATTCCGGCGATCGTCCGCGCGTTTCCCTGGCCCAAATCGCAGCGTTGGGGCGCGGCTTCGCGCAGCACCGAAAGCCTGCGCTGGGTGCGCCCGCTGTCGGGGATCGTCGCGCTGCTGGGCGATGATCTGATCGCCTGCGAGGTTGGCGGGGTCACCGCAGGCTATGCCACTCACGGCCACCGCTTCCACCACAGCGGCGACATCACCATCGGCAATGCCGCCGACTATCAGACCAAACTGCGCGCTGCGCACGTGATCGTTGATCATGCCGAACGGCAGGACCTGATCCGCGCGCAATCACGCGCTGCGGCTCAGGCCGCCGGGCTGACGTTGGTCGAGGACGAGGGCTTGGTGAGCGAGAACGCCGGGCTGACCGAATGGCCTGTGCCATTGCTCGGCCGGTTCGACGCCGATTATCTTCAGGTTCCGCCTGAAGTTATCCAGCTAACAGCGCGGACCAATCAGAAGTATTTCGTCTGTCAGGATGCAAGCGGGAAACTGGCCAACGCCTTCGTCTGCACCGCCAACCTCGCGGCCAGCGACGGCGGCACGGCGATCATCGACGGCAACCGCAAAGTCCTCGCCGCGCGGCTCAGCGATGCGCGGTTTTTCTGGGAGCAGGACCGGAAGAAGACTCTGGCCGAACACGCCGAAGGGCTGGCGCGGATTACCTTCCATGAGAAGCTGGGCACGGTCGCCGACAAAGCCGAGCGCGTGGCCAAGTTGGCCCGGTGGCTGGTGGAAGAGGGCATTGTCGGTTCCCCTGCGAAGGCAGGGGCCTCCGGAGATCGCGCGTTGAGGCCTGAGGTCCCCGCCTTCGCGGGGACACGTGCGGAACTTGCCGATCTCGCCGAACAGGCCGCACGGCTGTGCAAGGCCGATCTGACCACCGCGATGGTCGGCGAATTCCCCGAGTTGCAAGGTGTGATGGGCGGCTACTACGCCCGCGCCGAAGGCCTGCCCGATGCCGTCGCCGACGCCATCCGCGATCACTACAAGCCGGTCGGGCAGGGCGATGATGTGCCCACCGCGCCGGTGACGGTGGCGGTGAGTTTGGCGGATAAGCTGGATACGTTGTTTGGTTTCTTTGATGCGGGGCTCTTGCCGACAGGTTCAAAGGATCCGTTCGCTTTACGGCGTGCGGCGATTGCTTACCTTCGCACGGTTGAGGCCAATAACGTTCGGGTTTTGGTTAGTGAGGTCGCTCACTTCTGGAACGCTGATCAGACTATTGGGCCAGGTCTTCAAGTGGAAGATTTTTTGCACGACCGCTTAGGCGTTATGATGCGAGAAGAAGGCACGAGGTATGACTTCGTTCAGGCTTCGACTGACATGGGGACGCGCTTCGACGGGGACTTGTGGCGTGTTCGCCGTCGAGCGACTGCCCTCCAGTCCCTTATCGGCACGTCGGATGGCACCAACCTGCTCGCGGGGTACAAACGCGCGGCCAACATCCTCAAGAAGGAAGGCTTTGCCGGAGGCGAGGGAATTCCGCTTTCCTACACCCCCGAACCGGCCGAACAGGCGCTGATGGATGCGCTTTCAACCGCCGGGCCGCAGGCCGCCGCCGCCGTCGCCGCCGAGGATTTTGCCGGGGCCATGGCCGCGCTGGCATCGCTGCGCGCGCCGATCGATGCCTTTTTCGATGGCGTAACTGTCAACGATGCCGACCCCGACAAACGAACAGCGCGTTTGGGCCTGCTGGCGCAGTTCCGCGAGGCGGTTCATGGTGTGGCCGATTTTTCGAAGATCGAGGGCTGAACGGCGGGATATGTGTAACCCGGCACGTTAGCCCGTAAGTGCATGATTTTTTGGAGGTAGTGACGGGTTACACAGGGTGACACCCCTGTCACCTTTGTCACCCTAATGTTCAGGAAGACAGCAGATCGCATGAACAGTCAGGTCTACACTTTCGGCGGACCTCCGCAGGCTGAGGACGCGCAGATCGATCCGCGCACGCGCGACAAGACCATTGTCGGCGGCAAGGGCGCGAACCTGGCGGAGATGGCGGGAATCGGCCTGCCGGTGCCGCCGGGGTTCACCATCACCACCGAAGAGTGCGTGCGCTATCTGGCCGAGGGCGCGAACTTTTCGGATGCGCTGCGCGCCGAAGTCGCCGCTGCGCTGGCCCATATCGAAGCTGCGGTAGGCAAAAAATTCGGCGATGCGGGCGATCCGCTGCTGGTTTCGGTCCGCTCGGGCGCGCGGGTTTCGATGCCCGGCATGATGGACACCGTGCTCAATCTGGGGCTGAACGACGCCACGGTGCAGGGGCTTGCCGCGACATCGGGCGACGCGCGCTTTGCCTGGGACAGCTACCGCCGGTTCATCCAGATGTATTCGGATGTGGTGCTGGGGATCGACCATCACCTGTTCGAAGACGCCTTGGAAATCGCTAAAGAAGACAAAGGCTTTTATGCCGATGTTGAGATGGGATCGGAAGACTGGCAGACGCTGGTAAGCCAATACAAAGTTATCGTTTCGACCCAGCTTGGCCGTGAATTTCCGCAAGACGTGCACGAACAGCTGTGGGGCGCGATCGCGGCGGTGTTCGATTCGTGGGATTCGGACCGGGCCAAGGTCTATCGCCGCTTGAACGATATCTCAGGCGATTGGGGCACTGCGGTCAACATCCAGGCGATGGTCTTCGGCAACATGGGCGATACCTCGGCCACCGGGGTGGCCTTCACCCGCGATCCCGCGACCGGCGAGAAGGCCTATTACGGCGAATGGCTGGTCAATGCCCAGGGCGAAGACGTGGTCGCGGGGATCCGCACCCCGCAGTACCTGACCAAGGCCTCACGGACGCGCGCCGGAGCCAAGCCGCTGAGCATGGAAGAGGCGATGCCCGCCGCCTACACCGAACTAGCCACGGTGTTCGAGTTGCTCGAGGCGCATTACTGCGACATGCAAGATATCGAATTTACCGTCGAGCGCGGTAAACTGTGGATGCTCCAGACCCGCAGCGGCAAGCGCACCGCAAAGGCTGCGCTCAAGATGGCGGTCGATATGGTCGGCGAGGGCTTGATCGATCAGCGAACCGCGATCCTGCGGATCGATCCTATGGCGCTCGATCAGTTGCTGCATCCCACGCTCGATCCGGCGGCGGTGCGCGATGTGTTGACCAAGGGATTGCCCGCCAGCCCAGGGGCAGCTTCGGGCGCAATCGTGCTTGATGCCGATACGGCGGAAAAACTGGCCGGGCGCGGTGAGGCGGTAGTGCTGGTGCGGGTGGAAACGAGCCCCGAGGATATCCACGGCATGCACGCCGCCAGGGGCATCCTGACCGCGCGCGGCGGAATGACGTCGCACGCCGCGGTGGTGGCGCGCGGAATGGGGCGGCCGTGCGTGTCAGGGGCGTCGGCGGTGTCGATCGACATGGCCGGGCGCACGCTGCGGATCGGCACGTGCGAGCTCAAGGAAGGCGACCTGATCACGCTCGATGGCACCACCGGTGAGGTGATGGCCGGGCATGTTGGCACGATCGAGCCCGAACTGGTCGGTGATTTCGGGGTATTGATGGGCTGGGCCGATCAACACCGCCGGATGAAGGTGCGCACCAATGCCGAAACCCCGGCCGATTGCCGGGTCGCGCGGCAATTTGGCGCCGAAGGAGTGGGGCTGTGCCGCACCGAGCATATGTTCTTCGATGCCGGGCGGATCGCCGCAGTGCGCCAGATGATTCTGGCCGAAGACGAGGCCGGTCGCCGCACCGCGCTGGCCAAGTTGCTGCCCGAACAGCGCGCCGATTTCCGCGGAATTTTCGAGGAAATGGCCGGGCTGCCGGTGACCGTGCGCCTGCTCGATCCGCCGCTGCACGAATTCTTGCCGCATGCTGACGCCGAATTTGCCGAATTGTCCGAGGTAATCGGGATCGGGATCGACACACTCAAGCGCCGCGCCGAAGAACTCCACGAATTCAACCCGATGCTCGGCCATCGCGGTTGCCGGCTGGGGATCACTTTTCCCGAGATCTACGAAATGCAGGCGCGTGCCTTGTTCGAGGCGGCTTGTGATGTGGCCGCCGCCGGGGGTGAGGCGCCGGTGCCAGAAGTGATGGTGCCGCTGGTGGCGACGCGCAAGGAACTGGCGATCCTCAAGGATTTGATCGACCGCACCGCGCTGGCGGTGTTCGCCGAGCGCGGGCTGACGCTGACCTATCATGTCGGGACGATGATCGAACTGCCGCGAGCGGCATTGATGGCGGCAGAAATTGCCGAGGTCGGTGAGTTCTTTTCGTTTGGAACCAACGATTTGACGCAGACAACGCTGGGCGTTTCGAGGGATGATGCTGCGATGTTCCTCGGCGTCTATGTCGAACAGGGCATCTTTCCGCGCGATCCGTTTGTCAGCCTCGACATCGACGGAGTCGGCCAGTTGGTCTCACTTGCGGTTGAGCGCGGCCGGGCGACCCGGCCCGATATCAAACTCGGCATTTGCGGCGAGCATGGTGGGGATCCGGCCAGCATTGCCTTTTGCGAGCAAGTCGGGCTCGATTACGTCAGTGCCTCACCCTACCGGGTCCCGATCGCGCGACTGGCCGCAGCGCAAGCGGCTTTGGAGTTAAGTTAGGTTTTCCAGCCAGTAAAGGTCAAAATCTCGAAAGTTTCCACCGTTCCACTGCCGAAGGTGTCGCTGGCGATGGCAAGCTGGGCACGAGTTAGCGGGGGGCCCGAGCGGGCCAAGCAATTTGACAGCCCCTGCGCGCGCAGATCAGCGACCAGACTGGCCAGACCAGAAAAGCGAACGCTCAGGCTGCGGCTATCGACCACCGGATTGCCCCAGCCGACGCGCTGGAGCAATTGCCCGCCGCCGCGGACGTCGACTGCGGGATGCAGCCGCGGCGCCGGGCGATCGCCGTCCGCCGTCAACATTGCATCGCGCAAATGTGGCAAGCTGCCCGCGCCAACCATGCTCGCCAGGACCAGCCCGCCGGGGGTCAGGGCATTGCGCAAGTGGATCAGAGCGCCGGGCAGGTCGTTCGCGGTATCGAGCGTGCCAAGGCTGATCACGGTGTCGTATCCGTCCACCGAAAATGGGGCTTCCTGATCGAACCGCGCGGCAGGATCGAGCCCGGTCACTCCACAGTCGGGCGAGGCAAGTTTCGCGCCGAGCTCGCCCAGATCGCCGATTGCCAGCACCCGGTGCGGGGTGTGCCGCAGGAAGGCCAGCCGCTCGGTCACATCGGCGATCATATCGTCGAGCAAGTAGCGCGGGGCATGGCCAGCCAATTGCGCGCGCAGCATTCGCCGCCGTACGGCCAGGCGGCGCGCGGGTGCAAATATGACCGGGGGGGATGGCTGCTCCACGCCGCTGCCCTGCCTTGCGCTGTGCCGCCGCGCAAGCGATACGAGGCGGCTAATGCAGGTTCATCCGCTCCTTGCCCCAGTCATCGACCTGGTGTTCCCGCCGCGCTGTCCGCTGTGCGGCGCTGGTATCGCCGCGCAAGCCGGACTGTGCTCGGCGTGCTGGGCCGGGTTGGCGGTACCCGGTGAACCGTGCTGTGCAACTTGTCAGCGACCGCTCGATAGCGGCATCGCCGCCGGCTCGATCTGCGCGCCATGCCTGGCGCACCCGCCGCGGCATGACGGGATCGCTGCGGGCACGCTTTACAATGATACCTCGCGGCGCCTGATCCTGGCGCTCAAACATGGTCACCGGATCGCGCTGGCTCCGTTGTTG
>JAYVML010000131.1:0-3452 GCA_043758955.1 Novosphingobium sp.
GGTGCGCGGTGCCGACATCGCGGGTCCAAACCGCGCCGCCCAGCCCATACTGAGTGTCGTTGGCGAGGCGGATTGCCTCCTCTTCGGTGTCGAACGCGATGACCGAAGCGACGGGTCCGAATATCTCTTCGCGCGCGGTGCGCATATCGTTCGTCATGCCCGACAGCACCGTCGGCGGCACGAAGAAACCTCCGGCCAAATCGCCGCCGAGCCGTTCGCCGCCGGATGCGACTTGCGCGCCTTCGGATCGGGCGAGATCGAAATAACCGGTAACGGTGCTTAGCTGTCTCGCCGACACCAGCGGGCCGAGCTGGGTTGCGGGATCCATACTGTCGCCGACCTTGATGGTCTTGCTGAACGCGGCAAGTCGCTCCACGAATTCGTCATATATGCCCCGCTGCACGAAAACGCGCGGACCGGCATAGCAAATCTGGCCGCTATTGTTAAAGCAGCCCATGCCTGCGCCGGGCACCGCGCGCTCCAGATCGGCATCGGCAAAAATGATATCGGGTGATTTTCCGCCCAGTTCGACAGCAACGCGTTTCATGTTACCCGCAGACGCTTCGATGATCTTACGGCCGGTGATCGTCGATCCGGTGAAGGCTATCTTGTCGACATCGGGATGCGCCGCCAGCCGCGCTCCTGCGGTTGACCCCATGCCTGTGACGACATTGACGACGCCATCCGGCAGTCCCGCCTCCTGCATGATCTCCGCGAAACGCAACACGCCCAATGAAGCGTCCTCGGCAGGTTTGAGTACCAGCGTACAGCCAGTCGCAAGCGTTGGCGCGATGCTCCATAGTTGCGAAATCAACGGCCCGTTCCACGGGATGATGCCACCAACGACGCCGATCGGCGCGCGCAGCGTATAGCTGAACATGTCGCCGGGAAAACTATTGTGCGGCGTCTCCCCTGTCAACGCCGTCGCCTGTCCAGCGTAGAACCGCAAAGCTTGGACAATCCAGCGCTTATAGGTGCTGGTGCGCGCGATCGGTGCCCCCATGTCGAGCGTTTCGAGCACGCACAAGTCATCGAAATGCCGCTCGACCGTGTCGGCAATGTTTAGCATCAGTGCTTGCCGGTCAAACGGCTTGAACTTGCTCCACGGCCCCTCAAACGCGGCGCGGGCAGCAGCGACTGCGCGATCAATATCGTCTTCCCCGCCCTCAGCCAGCTGCGCGATGACCTTACCCGTCGCGGGGTTCACACTGTCGAACGTCTTGCCCGAAAGCGCGTCGATCCAGTGGCCGCCAATCAGCATTCGCTTGGGCTTGCCGTCAAGGAAGGGGTGTGCTGTATCAATCATGCGAAGACCATTTCCGCCTTGACCGGTTCGTTTGCTTTAGTGACTTCGGCACCAACCTGCACATGACACGAAGGACAACAGAAGCGGCGCAGAACTATTGGCTCATCAACAAAATAGGCTGGGTCGACATTCGACGGGATCGTCATTGCGGGCGATTCTTCCATCAGTGCTGCCGCTTTGTAATCGCCGCTATAGCCGCAATAGCGATGCCCGCACCGGTCACAGGCAAGCACGCGTTCGCCATCCTGATCGGCTGCTGCGATGTAAGCGTGGATGCGCCGGGACGGTTCGCCAGTTGCCGCGGTCCTCGGCGAGTCATCGTTAACGCCCGAGGCCCGCCAAGACCCCCGCTTCCCCAGCAGTTCGTTTCGCAAAGCATCTGTGCCAACCACATCAACACTGCCATCAGACGATAGCTTTACCCCATAGATCGATGTCGCGGCGTCAATCGACGTGTAGCCAAGCGTGACATCGCGCGCGATCCGGTCAACCTCGCGAAGCAGCGGATCGCCATAACCGCCGCCGCCGCCAGTCCGAATTTCCATCACATCGCCGGCGTCGAGCGGGGCCCCATTCGACTTTGCGCGCAGCGGCTCCGTCCGCTCGGCATTCAGGTCGTAAATGCTTCCTGGAACGATCCGGTTGCGCGCCTTTTCCAGAAGATCTGAACCGTAATAGACCAGATAATGCCCAGCAGGTGCCGGCAAGCCCCCGAACAGGCCACCGCAGTTTTGCGCCGATATGCACTGGCCGCCAGAGTTCGTAACAACCGTCATCGAATCCGACCGGTAAGGCGTGATCGCCGAACGCATACCGTTGCCGCCGCGCCACTCACCCGGGCCGCCGCCATCGGCATCTTCTTTGCGATAGAGGAACAACAACGGAAACCACTGCTCGATCTGCTCAACATTTAGCACCATCGACAGCGGGCTGAATGTGGGGCCGCTCGAATCGACACCGTCGCCGAACGAACGGGCGCCGGACCCGCATCCGAATGAATCGAGGATCGCCTGGCCGAAATACTTGCCGCGATCATCATAGCCGATGAGCACGGGCAGCATAAAATCGCCGCAAGGTGCAACCAGATCGCTGCGCAGTGTATCGTCGCAGCCCATCATCCGCGACAGGATCGACTGAACCGCATTCATCATCGGGATCGTCTGCAAAATGCCGCCACTGACCGCAGTTGGATAATCGCAACACATCAGCAGTCCGGGGGTTAGATCGTAATCGATCTGCCGCTCGCATCCGCCGTAAGCAAAAAGTTGCGAATACAACATCGAGACCGAAATTATGCCGGTGATCGAGCCTGAGAACGATGTGAACGGAATGCCGTTCGTACCCGGCGTCTGTGCATCCGTCCCGGCATTATTGATCGTAATCCGGTCACCCTTTTTGGTGATGCTCAGCTGCGTGCGCTGCGTGGTGCGTTGACCCGGCAAGGCTTCGTCGAGATAGCGGATTTCAGTCCAGGTACCATCCGGCACCCTCAGCAGGGTCTGACGAAAACTTTCCTGAGCCTGATCGAGCATCCGGCGCATTGCTGCTTTCACCGTATCGGCGCCGTACCGCTTGGCCAAACCAGCGATCTGATCGCGAGCAAGGACGATGCCCGCGATTTGCGCGCGCAAATCGAGCGCAACGAGATCGGGCATCCGTGACTGGCGCAGATATAGCGCCTCCATCTCGGGCCGAATTTCCCCGTGCTCAACCATCTTGAACGGCGTGAGCACTACTGGATCGGAATAAACATCTTCCGCATTTTGCGGCCAACCGCCCGGAACAATCCCGCCCAGATCATATTGATGCCCCGCGTTAGCGACCCAGCCGAACAATTGTCCCTCGACAAAAATCGGTGCGGCAAACATCACGTCCATTTGGTGGCACGCGGCGATCCACGGATCGTTGCAGCACCAGATATCGCCATCGGCGATCCCTGGCTTTCCGCTATGTTTTTCAAGAATATAGCGGATACCGAGCGGCGCCCCGGCGTTGAGGAATTGAACATAGGGTGCGTTGACGACGACTTCAGCATCCTCAGTCAGGACCGACATATTGAAGTCCAGCGAAGCGAGCAGCGGCGATCCCGAAATGCGCGTGATCGTATCGCCATGTGCGAGGTTGATCGTCCACAGCTTCTGCCGCA
>JAYVML010000132.1:0-3082 GCA_043758955.1 Novosphingobium sp.
GTCTGGCGGTCGACAAGATGGCGTTCCTGATTAAAGTGGTTGTGGACGTTGGCGTGGACCGAGGCGAACTTCTGCAGCGACTTCATTTGTCGAAACCGCAGCATCGCTCGCTCTCGTCGCCGAAATGGGAGTTGACTGTTCTCGACCCGGTTATTGGCCCTGCGTCCGACCTCGCGCTTCTCACTGTTGCCGAGCTCGTTCATCGCGGCGCCGTAGGAGCGAAGACCGTGAGTGGTGACCGCCTCGGGCGATCCGTGACGCTTGAGTGCCTTCTTCATGAAGCTGATTGCGGCGGCGTTGTCGCGCTTCTTCGTGACGAGGCTCTCAAGGATCTCACCCTCCTGGTCAACCGCGCGCCACAGGTAGACCATCTCCCCACCCAACTTCACGTACATCTCGTCGAGGTGCCAGCGCCAGTGCCGGAATTCCTTCATCCGGCTCACGCGCTGCCTCCGAATATCGCTAGCGAACAGCGGCCCGAACCGGTTCCACCACATCCGCACCGTCTCGTGGAAAATGTCGATCCCACGCTCAAACAGCAGGTCTTCGACGTTGCGCAGCGACAATGGGATCCGCACGTACATCATCACAACCAGGCGGATTACTTCGAGAGATGAGTTGAAGTAGCGAAAAGGGGAGGGCAGTTTAGCTCGGGATTTGCGCGTCATGGCTGCCCGCTAGCAGCGCTGGGCCGACCCTGACACATTGGTCTGACAAAGCCATTCAAACAGATCACCATCATTGGCAATACAATGCGAATCACCCGCCGATCGCTAACCTTCCGGCTTAATTGGCAATTGGCCGATAGCGGCCTAAAGCTGGGACCGATGGGCCGGGCTTGGGCAGCGCTTTGACCGGAAGCCTCGGCTTATCTACAGTCCGGTCGCGATTGTGCACCTCGCGCTAATCTGTCTCGTTGGGCGGCTCATTTGAATGCAGATTGTGTGTAAAACGAGTTGAGAGAATCCCGCACCGCAGACTCCGCGCGAAACGGAATCCCGGCTACGCTGACCCAGTCCGGCGCGACACGCTTCTGGTTCGCGCTGGTCGTGACCGCCATAGCAACAGGACTCAGCGCAGCCGTACTGATCTATCTGCTCGAAGCCGTTCAGCACTTGGCATGGCCGGGCCCAGGTTCTCTGTTAGACGCGACGACCCGTGCGACAGCGCAACGTCACGTAGCAATTCTTTTAGGCGCCGGCCTTCTGACAGGAGCCGGACAACTCCTCCTTGTACGCCTATCCAGCGGCAACAGCATCGACATAACCGAGGCGATCGCGAATACAGGCGGTCGATTGCCGCCGATCCGAACGTTAGGCAGCGCGTTCCTGTCAGTCATTATCGTCGGCATGGGCGTCTCACTGGGCCGAGAAGGCGCGCCCAAGCAAGTCGGCGCCGTAGTCGCTAATAAAATGGCGGACACGAGTCAGCTCTCTGATGAACAGAGGAGGCTCTTGGTCGCTTGCGCCGCAGGTGGCGGAATGGCAGCGGCTTACGGTGTGCCTCTTGGGGGCGCACTGTTCGCGCTTGAGGTGTTGCGTGGCGTGCTGTCATTGAGGCTAGTTCTTCCAGCTCTGATGACCTCGCTCATTGCGACCGCAGTTTCCTGGATCTTTCTTCCAAACACGCCAACCTATCTTATCCCAGACTTCACGAGCTCAATGTCGCTGACGATATGGGCGTTGCTAGTCGGCCCGATTATCGGAATTGTGTCGGTTGGCTATGTACGATCAATTGCCCTGGCTGATCGCCACCGGCCGAAAGGTTGGAAACGTCTTCTCGCCCCCGTATTGGCAACCGCAGTCTTGGGAATCATCTCCATTGGGTTTCCCCAGGTCTTGGGTAATGGCAAAGAGATCAACCAGCTCGCGTTTGCCGGCCAGATTGCACCGCTGCTGATCATGGCACTACTGGTGCTCAAGCCCGCCATGACCGTCCTTTGCTTAGGAAGTGGAGCGCCTGGTGGCCTTTTCACGCCGTCAATCGCGACAGGTGCGCTTCTCGGTTCGGCGTTGGGCTACCTATGGTCGTCCATTTTTCCCGGCACGCCTCTTGGCGCTTTCGCGGTGGTGGGCGCAACGGCAGTGCTTGCAGCAACAACCCAAGGTCCCATTTCAGCTGTGGTCCTGATGATCGAACTCACCGGGAATAGCCGCGCCCTTATGGTCCCTGTCCTCCTCGCGGTGGCAACTGCTACGTTGGTCTCACGGACCATTGAACCGCGCTCGGTTTACGATGCGCGCCTTACGGACGAGCAGATTCGCAAAAGGATGAAAGAAAGGGAGCCGTTGAAAACTTAGCGGTTAACACGTCTAGGCAACGTCAACGATTTGCACCGTCAAATCTCGAAAACGGTTTCGATCTGCGAGGGAGTCAGGGGTCTCTTTCGCTGAAAAAGCGAACGCAAGGCATCGATAGAGCTCACCTCCAGATTACGCCGATTTCGTCCAAATCTTTTTGGAACGCCCTGCTCAGTGACAAACGCGACGGTATAATCTCGCGTCGGATCAATCGGCGCGCGTTCGGCGAAAAGGCGTTCGATGCGGCAACCCGCCGGGTTCTCGGCCTTGAAGTACATCACCAGCCCCCGCATTCGCTTCACATAGCCGCCCATCTGCTCGTACGGATCCGCGGCAAAGGTCCGTTCCAAATTCGCTTCGAGCATTTGGAAAATCTCTGCCCCGGTCAGGTCGATGACGCAGACGGGCGGATTCATCGGAATGATATTCCAAAGATCGTTGTTGGTGATCGGACCCGGGGCAATTGGCGCGCCGTAGCGCCAGCCATTGGATAAAGCGATTTGCGTTCCCGCAGCGTCGGCTATCGCCTCAAGAAGGACATCGTCCATGCTCGAACTGAGCATCGCGTAACGATGGAGTGGGGTAGTCACAGAGCCGATCATTTCCGCGAGGGCAACGGGCTCCTTACGCAGCGCCTCCGCAACGAGTTCTGCCATGACGGGGTGCTCGGGAAGGCTGTCGTCAATCGGCACAAGCTGATGGTGGTGGTGAACCACTTTGCCCTGTTCTACCGTAACGTCGAGACGTCCAACGAAAGACCCATGGCAACCGGACTGGAACAG
>JAYVML010000133.1:0-6343 GCA_043758955.1 Novosphingobium sp.
GTCCCCGGCGCCCAGCGGCGAAGCGCTGAACGCTGGGTTGAGGAAAGCGGTTGAGGCATTGCTAACCGCCTTTCCAAATTCACTTGCGCCAGGGGCAACCAATCCCACGGCGAAGAAGGCTTACCGGGAAAACTTCCGTGCGCTTAAAGCAGCAGAGCGGATGCTCGCCAAGGGCGAGAAAGACTGGAAGCTGTGGCAAAAGCTGCGCAATCTGCGTCAAAACGTACGCGGCAGTCCGGGGCCCGACGGGTACGATGAGCTCGCGGTGGCGGTCATGGAGGCCGCAAACAAACTTTGCGTTCATCCTGGCCCACTCGACGATGCAATTGCCCATGGCCGGGTTCTAGTCGAAGGCGCCCAGGCCGCGATGAAGGACTATGAAGCGCGCAAACGCAGCCTTGGGGTCATCGACTTTGGCGACATGGTCACCAATGCCGCGCGCCTGCTCGCCGAACATCCGGGTGTGCTGGCCTCGATCATGGCCGAGGTTGATTGCGTCGTGATCGACGAGTTTCAGGACACCAACCCGATCCAGTTCACTTTCCTGTGGACGCTCGCACGCCAGGCTAAACGCGCGTTGATCGTCGGCGACACCAAGCAGGCAATCATGGGCTTTCAGGGTGCTGACCCGCGTCTTACAGTAGCGCTGACCAAGCAGTTTGCGACCAGTCCGCTCGATCGTAACTGGCGCTCCGATCCCAGCATCATGGCGTTCGTCAACGCGCTGGGGCCGCAATTGTTTGGTACTGACTATATCCCGCTCGCCGCACAGAACGAGCCGGGCAGGGGAACGGCGCTGGAAGTGATCCAGCTTGAAAATAAGCGCGGCGCGACGCGCGGGGGCAAGCCGCAGCACTTTATCGCTGATCGCATTCTGGGGCTGTTATCTGATGACAGCGTGATAATAAATGACCGCTACACAAAATTGCCGCGGCCGCTCGAAGCGAAGGATGTGGCCGTCCTGTGTCCGACGCACAAGCATTGCTCCAACTACGCCGAAGCCTTGCGGGAATTGGGTTTACCGGTGCGCGTTGCCGAAGGCGGCTGGTGGGAGAGTAAGGTGGTCCAGGCGGCAAGCTTTGCCCTGCGTTACGCCGTGAACCCTCAAGACAGCCACGCAGCGCTCTATCTGGCAACACTTGGCCCCGATGCGCTGCCACTCGATGCGGCGCTCAGCGCGCTCGCGCAAGGCGGACTCATCGAAACCGACCTCTTGACCACGCTCCAGGGACTTTGGCCCAATGCGCTGGCGATGCCGGTAGATGCACTAGTCAATGCTGTCATTCGAGCGGCTGATTTACGGGGTTGGTGTGACCGGCTTGATGATCCCGCGCAGATGCGCGCCGATCTCATGCGGTTTGAAGCCGAAGCAGCCAACTTCATCGACGCTCATCGCGATATGCGCGAAGCATCCGGTTTCTACGGACAGAGTGCTAATGTTTTTCTGGGCTGGCTTGAAAACAAGATTGCGCTGAAAGGCGAAGACAAACGCCCCAGTCCATCAGGATCTGAAGCTGACGGCATCGAGATCGTCACCTGGCACGCCTGCAAGGGGCGGGAATGGCCTGTTGTGGTGGTCTGCGGCCTCGACCACAAGCTCGACCCGCGGGCGGGGACGTTTAGGAGCTTGTTTCCAGGGTTCGACGATCTCGACCATGTTGTGGAAGCGGCCACACTTGCCTACGCACCCGACTTTGCTGCCCCGGAAGCGACTGAACGCTTCCTTGCGGCTTTGCGGCCTGACGCCGAGGAAAATGCGCACCGCTTGCTTTATGTGGCCCTGACCCGCGCCCGCGACCGGCTAGTGGTTGAATGGCCCGCAGAGGATGGCGCGAAGAAGCCACCGTTTCCGATTACACACAGACGCGTGCTGGCCGAGATATGTAGCCTACGACTTGAAGAAAATCGCATCGAGCTTGCGGCCGGGACATATCCAGCAAGGATGTTGGTTTGCTCAAAGGAGATGCCCGCCTGCTTCGACCAAGATCAGGAGCCACTGCGAGCCTCTGCTGACCGCGAGCCGCGTTTCGCGGTCGCCGCGCAAACTACTCCCGAAGCAGTGCGGATTGTTTCTGCCTCGCGGGCCATTGTAACAGCCAGGCCACTCCCATCGAAACTCGAAACACGAAAGATTGCGGAGGGAGTGCGTGTCACTAGCGCGCTGATGACGCAAGCGACGGATAAAGGCACCGCTATTCACGAGGCCTTTCGTATTTTACTCCAGCGCCCAGATCTGTCCCACCGGGCGGCCGCTCATTGCCAGTTGGGTGAGAGCGATATTGCGGCGCTGGATGCCCAGGCAGCCGCCCTTCGGGCCACTTTGGCCGAACTTGGCTACGCAGATCTCCACTGTGAGCAGCCATTGGACATCGCTCTGGCCGATGGTGGCTCACAAAGCGCCTTTATTGACCTTATTGCTGCTGGCCCTCAGGGCTACATCATTGTTGATTTCAAGAGCGGTCCCGTGGGGGACCACGAAGATCGGTTCATTGGTTACTGGCCCCAGCTTGCAGCTTACGTTGACGCAATTGGAGTTATCGTCGAGGAACCCGTACTGGGCGCTGCCATCTTCTGGACAGATACCGGCGAGCTGACTGTTGGAACTCTCCTGAATTAAATCGGATTAACTGACGTGTACGCTGAAGTCGGCCCTTTCGAGGTTGCCATCCGTCACTATGCGGGAGAATCATTTTCAGTCGGAAGCAATCCGTCATCGCGTGTAAAACAATGAACGGGGTGGAAAGCGGCAGCGCGCTATATATGTCGCCTAAAGTAAGAAACAGGCTTGATGAGCCTGTAATATTGAACGCTTCGTCAATTCTGATTAAATACGCGCGCTCGCTCCATCCCTGCCGCGGTCTCATCGCGTAATGTTCCGGCATTGAAAAGACCGTCAGCCGTTTTAAAGATAGCGTAACCGCTGTTCCGCCCCCACCTTGCGGGAGTGATGCGCATCGCCGAGTTTCCGTGCCCTGATCTGGGTGCGAGGCGCTGCTACTATGATAATCTGGGCACCTCCATTGTAACCCTCCGGCGGGACCCGCCTTGTCTGTGCGGTGAGGGACCGTTCTTAAGCGTGCTCTTATTTGCGTGCTTAGGAGCGGTTGGTGGGTCAGATCACGGTATTTTCGGGGCCGGAGCGTCGTCGGCGGTGGAGCGAGGAAGAGCGGGTTCGGATTCTGACCGAGGCGTTTTCGCCTGGGGCCTGCGTGGCGGTGGTGGCGCGGCGGCACGATGTTTCGACGGCGCTGGTCTACACATGGCGCAGCAAGCTGCGCCAGTCGGTCGCCGAACCTGATCTCTCGTCATTGCTCGGGACAGGTTTCGCCGAGGCAGTGGTTGACGACAGCGCGGCGGCTCGGACCGGGCCACCGGCGATTATCGTTGAGCTGGGGCGCGGCCGCCGGGTGAGCATTCTCGCGTCGGCATCTCCGGCATTGGCAGCAGCTGCGTTGAAGGCGCTGCGGTGATCCCGCCGAGCGCGCGGGTATGGATCGCGATGGGGCACACGGATATGCGCAAGGGCATGCAGGGCCTGGCGCTGATGGTCCAGCAGGGCCTGAAGCGCGATCCCCACGGCGGCGATCTGTTTGTATTCCGGGGACGCGCCGGATCGCTGGTCAAGATCATCTGGCATGACGGGATTGGCATGTCGCTCTACGCCAAGCGGCTCGAGAAGGGGCGCTTCATCTGGCCCTCGGCGAAGGATGGCGTGCTGTCGCTGACCAGTGCCCAGCTGGCCTGCCTGCTCGACGGGATCGACTGGCGCAACCCGCAGTATTCCTGGCGTCCGGCGAGCGCGGGATAGGGCGAGGATTTTCTCTGCAAGAGGCGCATTTTTGGGTTGCACCGGGGGCCAGATGCTGATTCATTCCGGTCATGGAAGCCGCCGTTTCGAACCTGCCGGACGATGTCGAAGTGCTCAAGGCGCTGGTGGTTTCCATGACCCAGCGTGCGAACGAAGCTGAAGCCCAACTGGCCAATGCCCGCGCCAAGGCCTCGGCCGATCAGGCGCTGATCGCTCACCTCAAGCTGCAGATCGCCAAGCTGAACCGCGAGCGGTTCGGTCCCCATTCGGAGCGTAGCCAGCGCCTGCTCGACCAACTCGAGTTACAGTTGGAAGAGCTCGAAGCCAGCGCCAGCGAAGACGATCTTGCCGCCGAGCTGGCTGCCGCCAAGACGACCGGGGTTGCGCCGTTCGAACGCAAGCGTCCCGTCAGGAAGCTGTTCCCCGAGCATCTCCCGCGCGAGCGCGTCGTCATTCCCGCACCGTGCTCGTGCCCGGCCTGTGGCGGCACGCGCCTGTCGAAGCTGGGCGAGGATGTCACCGAGACGCTCGAGGTGATCCCGCGCCAGTGGAAGGTCATCCAGACCGTCCGGGAGAAGTTTTCGTGCCGGGATTGCGAGGTGATCACGCAGCCGCCCGCACCCTTCCATGTCGTGCCGCGCGGCTGGGCTGGCCCGAGCTTCCTGGCCATGCTGCTGTTCGAGAAGTTCGGCCAACACCAACCCCTCAACCGGCAAGCCGACCGCTTCGCCCGCGAGGGCGTGCCCTTGAGCCTGTCGACGCTCGCCGATCAGGTTGGCGCGGCAACCGCCGCACTGATGCCGCTCTATCGCCGGATCGAGGCGCATGTCCTTGCCGCCGCGCGATTGCATGGTGACGATACGACTGTCCCGGTCCTCGCCAAAGGCAAGACCGATACCGGCCGATTGTGGGTTTACGTGCGCGACGATGCCCCGTTCGGCGGACCGGCCCCGCCTGCCGCGCTGTTTCATTATTCGCGCGATCGGCGCGGGACACATCCACGCGCACATCTCGCATCCTGGGCGGGCATCCTGCAGGCCGATGCCTATGGCGGCTACAGCGAGCTTTATCGCGACGGGCGCGAGCCGGGGACTGTGCTGGAAGCCGGCTGCTTCGCCCATGCGCGGCGCAAGTTCTTCGAGCTTGCCGACGTCGCGGGAGCCGCACGCAAAAAGAGCCGCGATGAGCGGACCGGGATGATCTATCCAATCGCGCTCGAGGCCGTGCAGCGGCTCGATGCCCTGTTCGATATCGAGCGTGCCATCAATGGCCAGAGCACCGCCATACGCCTCGCCGCACGGCAGGAGCACAGCGCGCCGTTGATGGCCGAGCTCCATGACTGGCTGACTGCGCAGCTCGAGAAGCTCTCGCGCAACCACGATCTGGCCAAAGCCATCAACTACATGCTCCGCCGCTGGCATGCCTTTACCCGCTTCCTCGATGACGGCAGGGTCTGCATCACCAACAACGCCGCCGAACGGGCCCTGCGCTGCATAACCCTTGGTCGCAAATCGTGGCTGTTCTGCGGATCGGATCGCGGCGGTCAGCGCGCCGCCGTCATGTACTCGCTGATCGGCACGGCCAAGCTTGGCAACGTCGATCCACAGGCCTGGCTCGCCGATGTCCTCGCCCGCATCGCCGGGCATCCCGCCAGCCGCCTCGACGATCTACTGCCATGGAACTGGCGGAAAGACGGTGAGATGGTATTGCAAGCGGCATGAAGAACGATCTGCTCGCAGGCTGGGTGGCCTTTCTGGCATCGCCTGCCGCCCCAGCAATGGCCATGCGGCCTCTGGAACTCGAGGGCTACCTCACCGGTCTCGTTGTCGCCCCCGATCTGATCCCGCCCAGCCTCTGGATCCCCTTCCTGTGGGGCGAGGACGAGCCCGTCTTCGACAACGCCGAGCAAATGCAAGCTGCCCTCGACAGTGTCATGGGCCACTACAATGCAATCATCGGGCAGATCGACAACCAGATCGACGCGAATGGCCCCGCCTGGCTACCCATGTACTTCGATGAAAATGGGATCGCCAATGTCGAGCGATGCACGCAATGGGCGCGCGGCTTCTGCAAAACCATGGCGTTTGCCTCTGATGTCTGGCTCGATCTGGCGGATCACGAACGAAGCAGCATGCTCGTCGAGCCGTTCACCGTCTTCTTCAACATCGATGAAATCGACAAACGCCTTCCTCCTGAGGAGGTCGAAGAGATGCGCCGCGCCAGCGCTGAATATATTCCAAGCGTGCTGCCAGCACTGCGCAAAATGGCGCAGATTCTCGCCAGTAAACCATCCCGGCCACAGCGCTCATCGATCAAAATCGGCCGCAATGAACTCTGCCCATGCGGTTCAGGCAAAAAATACAAGCGTTGCTGCGGCCTCAACTGATCCTACCCAGAGCGGCCCTCACCGGATGCTTACCCTCCATTAACCTCCGTCTGGCGATCGCTTGGCTTAAGTAAGCGTGAACATCGCCGAATCAGAAGGCGAACGAACCGGGATCAAATCGCTCGTCGCTGTGACGGCAAGTGTCGAGC
>JAYVML010000134.1:0-5131 GCA_043758955.1 Novosphingobium sp.
ACCCGCATAGGCAGTCTCAATAGCATCACCTTGGATATGAAACGGCGAACCATCTTGCGCCGGCTCAAGATCGCATGACCACGCGTCGATGCCTTGCGCGCGCAATGCCTCTCGAACGACGCCGCTTTTCTCGCAAGCCACAAGGACGCGGGGTAGGGTGTTTTTTACACCCGTGTGTAAAAAGGCTAAATGGCTGTCTGCTAAGTCATTGATTTTGGTAGCGGAGGAGGGACTCGAACCCCCGACACGCGGATTATGATTCCGCTGCTCTAACCAGCTGAGCTACTCCGCCGTACCAGGCCTGCACCGCACCAAAGCGCTGGGCAGGCGGCGCACATAGGGTGCGCGCCGGGCATGGTCAAGCACGCTGGTGCCCGCGAAATTTCCACACACCCAGCTGCTCCCACTGTGGGTTTAGATAGCTGTGAAGCCCCAGCCCGGTAAAGCCGAATGCGCGCGGGATTAGCTCCGCACCAAGCGCCGCCTGCAAGGCCTTGGCGGCCTTGCGCTCGACCTTGTTTTGCACCGTAATATGCAGCCGTTTGCTGCCGCGATCCTGCGCGGTGAGCACGGTAAAGAACCGCTCGGCAAGCTCAGCCCGGATCGCCAACATTGCGGGACTACGGACCGCCAGCGCGGTGCCGCCGCCCAGGTCCATCAGCGCGTCGATCTGCGCGGCGGGCGGTGCGTATTCGGCCGCGCATCGCGCCAGTTCGCGCAGCAGTTCCTCACGCAGCGACGGCGCGAACGAATGGAACAGCGTGACATGCGCGGCCAGATGGTTGCGTTCTGGGGGGAAATGCGCGCGCCGCAGCCCATCGCTCCAGGCGAAGACATCGCCCGGCAATTCGGCAGTAACGATGAACGGTGCGTGATTCGGATCAAGGGCCACGGCCTCGCCCTTATCCGATCCTCACGAACTGGGCCACCATCGGTCGGGTTGCGTTGAGGGCCAAGATAAAGCCCGAAGGTCCTCGCAGTGAAGGTCAAGGGCGCGCGCGGATTGATCGTTGGGTTGTCTTTTGGCAAATTGCCGCTGGCGCAGTTGCAGGTCGGCAGGTTAAGGTGAAGGGCGACCAGGCTGCATTGCAGGCCGAGCTCGATCGCATTCCCACCTACTTCACCATTGCCAAGCTTTGAAGGAACAAAACTGATGCAAATGCGCACGCTGGGCACCTCTGGTCTGAACGTCTCTGCGCTAGGCCTTGGCTGCATGGGGATGAGCTGGGCCTACGGTCCGGCCCCGGACAAGGCGGCAATGATCGCGCTGCTGCGTCAGGCGGCCGAGCTGGGGGTGACATTCTTCGACACTGCCGAAGTTTACGGGCCTTACGTCAACGAAGAGCTGCTCGGCGAAGCGCTCGCGCCGTTGCGCGATCAAGTCGTAATCGCGACCAAGTTCGGGTTTGATTTGGCAGGCGATCCCAAGACCGGGCCGCACCTTAACAGCACACCGGCGCACATCCGCGCAGTGGTAGATGCTTCGCTAACGCGGCTGCGCACCGACCGGATCGACCTGCTATATCAGCACCGGGTCGATCCCGCCGTGCCGATGGAAGAAGTGGCCGGGGCCGTGCGCGATTTGATTGCGGCGGGCAAGGTCAAGCATTTTGGGCTATCTGAAGCCGGGCCACAGTCGATTCGCCGCGCTCACGCCGTCCAGCCGGTAACCGCGTTGCAAAGCGAATATTCGCTGTGGCAGCGCGAGCCAGAAGCCGAGGTGCTGCCGCTGCTGGCCGAACTGGGGATTGGGTTTGTGCCGTACAGCCCGCTTGGCCGCGGCTTCCTGACCGGCGCGATCACCGCCGGGACTACGTTCGACGCCAGCGATTTTCGCGCGCGCCTGCCGCGTTTTCAGCAAGAAGCAATGGCCTCAAATGCCAAGCTGGTTGAGGTGCTGCAAGCTATTGCTGCGCCGCTTGGGGCGACAGTGGCGCAGATCGCGCTAGCCTGGCTGCTCGCTCAGCGCGATTGGATCGTACCGATCCCGGGCACTACCAAAATTGCGCGGCTCGAGGAAAATCTCGGCACGATCGAGCTGACGCTCAGCGCGGGGCAATTGGCTCAAATCGATGCCGCCAGCCGCGCGATCGAGATTGTCGGCGCGCGCTATCTGCCTGCGATGGAAGCCGCAACCGGGCGCTAGCGGCTAAAAGTCGCCGCGATTCTTGCGGATCGTGAACCACTTCTGGACGTTGGCATTGTGCTCGGCCAGCGTCGCCGCGAAGGCATGCCCGCCACTACCGTCGGCCACCATGTAAAGCGCATCGGTCTTGGCCGGATTGAGCACCGCGGCGATTGCCAGCTTGCCCGGATTTGTGATCGGGCCCTTGGGCAATCCGAACATGCTGTAAGTATTGTAATCGTTGACCGCGTTAATCTCCGATTGCCGAATGCGCCGCCCCAGCGGCTTGCCCTTGGTGATCGGGTAAATGATCGTCGGATCGGCCTGCAACTGCATTCCGGTGCGGAGACGGTTCGAATAGAGCCCCGCAACCATCGCACGCTCGCTCGGCTTGCCGGTTTCTTTCTCGACAATTGATGCCAACGCGATGGCTTCCCCGGGCGTTTTGGCGACCGTATCGGGCGAGCGCTTTGCCCATAATTCGGCGAGTGTGCGCTGCATCGCGGCCTGCATCCGCAGTAATACTGATTGCCGGCTCTCGCCCTTTTTGATCTCATACGTATCGGGCAGTACTGATCCTTCGGCCGGGATTTCGATACTGCCGCTCAGGCTTGGGTTGGCCATGAGCCGCTCATAGACCATAATCGAGGGCATCCCTTCGGGCACGGTTACGAACCGCCGGAGTACCTCATCGCTGGCAATGATGCTGAGGATCCGGGCCATCGATGCATGCAGGGGAAGTTTGAACTCTCCGGCCTTAATCGACGTGCCTGCGCCAAAGATCCGCGCGCGTATCTTGAATGCGGTGGCCGAACCGATCGCCCCTTCCTGCGCCAGTTTGTCAGCCACGGCGGACAGACTCGAGCCATCAGCAACAATGAACGTGGTGTCCTGCTTCAGCGGTCCGCTCCACACCCACCCGCCGCCCAGCCAGCCCAGCGCGGTCAGCAGCAGTGCCGCCGCAATCATCAGCGGCATGCAGCCCCAGCGTGTGCCGAGCATTAGTCGTCGATCGCCTTGACGATCACCGAAGCATTGGTTCCGCCAAATCCAAAGCTGTTGTTAAGTGCAGCCCGCACTCGCCGCTTTTTCGCGGTGTGCGGAACCAGATCGACGCCTTCACAACCTTCATCCGGGTTGTCGAGATTAAGGGTGGGCGGCACAATTTGATCGCGGATCGCCAGGATGCAGAAGATTGTCTCAATTGCTCCGGCGCCGCCCAGCAGGTGGCCAGTCGCAGATTTGGTGCTGCTCATCGAAGCTCCGGACAAATCATTGCCCAACACGCGCTTTACCGCCGCCAGTTCGATTGTGTCGGCCATAGTCGAAGTACCGTGCGCGTTGACATAATCGATATCGCCCGGTTCCATCCCCGCCTTGCGCATCGCCATCCGCATCGACAGTTCCGCACCCCTGCCTTCAGGGTGCGGCGCGGTGACGTGATAGGCATCACCCGACAAACCGTAACCAACCACTTCGGCATAAATCTTCGCGCCGCGCGCCTTGGCATGCTCGTATTCTTCAAGCACGACCACGCCGGCGCCTTCGCCCATGACAAAGCCGTCGCGGTCTTTGTCGTAAGGGCGGCTGGCTTGCTGCGGTCGATCATTAAAACTGCAGTTGAGCGCGCGGGCCTGAGCAAAACCAGCCACGCCGAGCGGATTTACGGTGCTTTCCGAACCCCCCGCCAGCATAATATCGGCGTCGTCGTCTTTGATCATCCGCGCAGCATCGCCGATTGAATGCGCTCCGGTCGAACAGGCCGTGACCACGGCATGGTTCGGCCCCATCAGCCCATATTTGATCGAGACCTGACCCGAAATGAGATTGATCAACCGGCCATGCACGAAGTGCGGCGAAACTCGGCTAGGGCCTTTTTCGTGCAGCACAATTGATTCGCTTTCGATCCCCGGCAGCCCGCCGATGCCCGATCCGATCGAACAGCCGGTGCGCTCTTTAAGCGCCTGATCCATCTCGGTCAGCCCGGCATCTTCGAGCGCCTGTCCGGCCGCATCGATTCCGTAGATGATGAACGGATCAACCTGCCGCTGGACCTTGTGATCGACCCGCTTGCCGGGATCAAACCCCCACGGATGATCCGCTGGCTTGACCTCGCAAGCAATGTGACATTTGTGCTCGGCCGTATCGAACCGCGTGATCTTGCCAGCGCCGCTTTTGCCGGCGATCAGGTTGGCCCAGGTAGTTTCGACATC
Organism: Novosphingobium sp.; assembly: GCA_043758955.1. GTDB lineage: Bacteria > Pseudomonadota > Alphaproteobacteria > Sphingomonadales > Sphingomonadaceae > Novosphingobium. Next base: position 4,339 of record JAYVML010000134.1, read on the forward strand.
GGCCCCCAGGGGGGTGACCATGCCAAGTCCGGTAACGACGACACGACGCATGCTTCTCTCCGCCAGTCTCAAATACAACAGGCCCAGCCCGTTAGGGACTGAGCCTGTCAAAGACCTACGCCACCGTCAAACCGCTTCGCACACGCGATGGGTGAGGCCGCACGGTCTTTCAGCCAAAGGCAATCAACCCTTATGCTCGTTGATGTACTTGATCGCATCCGAGACGGTGCCGATTTTCTCAGCCGCATCGTCTGGGATTTCGACACCAAACTCTTCTTCAAAGGCCATTACAAGCTCAACGATATCAAGCGAATCGGCGCCCAGATCGTCAATGAAGCTGGCGTCTTCGGTGACCTTGTCAGCCTCGACCCCGAGGTGCTCGACAACGATCTTCTTAACCCGGTCGGCGGTGTCGCTCATGGATGGTTCCCTTCGTGAACGGCAGATGAAAATTGGTTGGCTTTGGCCCTAGAGAAGGCGGCGCGCGCTGGCAAGAGGGTGCACCGCATGGACACTTCTTTGGAGCGCAATCTTATGCTTTAGGCGACTCGACCACCTTGATGTGCAGTTCGCGCAATTGCTGGGCCATCGCGGGTGACGGCGCGCCCATCAACAGGTCTTCTGCGCGCTGGTTCATTGGGAATAGCGTAATTTCGCGCAGGTTGTGGACCCCGCAAAGCAGCATCACCATCCGATCGACCCCGGCGGCCATCCCGCCATGCGGCGGCGCGCCATACTGGAACGCGCGGTACATGCCGCCGAAGCGCTCCTCGACGTCGGCTTTGCTGAGGCC
>JAYVML010000135.1:0-7409 GCA_043758955.1 Novosphingobium sp.
AAGCAGCGCCATACCGGGTCACGGATATTCGAGCGGCTGCGCGATGAGCACGGCTTCACCGGTGGCGTAACGATTGTCCGTGAGTATGTGGCGGGCGCCGGGCTGCGCAGCCGTGAGGTGTTTACCCGACCGATCTGACCGATGAGGAGTGGGCGCTTCTTCTGCCCTTTCTGTCTGCGACCGACCCGCGCGAGGTACTGAATGCGCTACGCTATCTGGCGCAAACGCCATATCGCCGTGGATACCGATGGCCGGTTGTTTATGGCCAACCTCACAACGGCTGACATCTCCGACAGCGCAGGCGCGCTGGAGATCGTCGCCGTCGTGCGTAAACGCTGGCCCTGGCTCAAGCATCTGTTCGCCGATGGTGCCTATGATCGCACCAAACTGATGGACGCCGCCGCCTATCGGGACTTCGTGATTGAGAACGTACGGCGCACCGATCAGGAAGGTGGCTTCAAAGTGCTGCCAAGGCGATGGGTCGTCGAACGTACCTTCGGATGGATGGCACGATGGCGCCGCCTCATGCGCGACTATGAACAGCGGACCGACGACTCCGGAGCCGTGATCCATCACGCCCTCGGCAGCCTCCTGATACGATGCATCGCTCATCCGTGACCAATCTCAAACGGACACTTACAGGATTCGAACCTGTGACCCCATCACTATGAAAACCTATGACGGCTCAATTGAAATCGCTATTTATCAATGTGTTTTTGCATCCTGCGCCTGGTCTGTCTCGTGCGACCACAACAGGATCCAATGCGTCCGAGACAGGAATCGCGCGTTTTCCTAGCCACCGTGCGTTAGCTTAATTGGATCGCATTTCCCGGCTATGGCAGCTTGCTCGCCTGCGTCATTGACCCTTCTGCTACTTTGGCCAAAGAGAGCTCTGAATCTGTCGACTAGGTGACGGTAAGCCGGTGACGGAGCCGCGGATGGTCCCACTCGCGCGCGTTCAGTACCGCGGCGATCTGCTCGACCGCGCGCCAAACCTCGACGAACCCAAGATAGGCGGGGGTGAAGCCGAAGCGCAGGATATCCGGGTCGCGAAAGTCGCCGATAACCCCGCGCGCGATCAGCGCTTGGCAAATCGCATAAGCCTCGGGATGGCGCAGCGCGACATGACTGCCACGCGGCTGCGGAGAAGCTGGACTGATCAATCCGAGGCTGGGACAGGTTGCCGCTACCACACGAATGAAAAAGTCGGTCAGCGCGCAGGACTTGGCCAACAGCGCTGGCATCCCCAGCGCGGCGATCAGCTCGACCCCGATCTCGAGCGCAACTAGGCCCAAAATCTGCGGCGTTCCGGCGAGCATCCGGGTGATCCCAGCGGCGGGCGCATAAGCATCCGCAAAATCAAACGGTGCGCTGTGGCCCATCCAGCCCGACAGCGGGTTGGCAATGTCTGCCTGTAACCGCTCAGCGACATAGAGGTACGCGGGCGCACCAGGACCGCCATTGAGGTACTTATAGCCGCAGCCCACAGCTAGGTCGGCGTTGCTGTCCGACAAATCAACTTTGATTGCGCCAGCGCTGTGCGACAAGTCCCAAATTACCAGCGCGCCCACGGCATGCGCTGCCGCTGTGATCGCTGTCATATCGTGGACTCGACCAGTCTTGTAGTGGACGTGACTGAGCAGCACGGCCGCGACGTTATCATCCAGCGCGTCGATCAGCACCTCGGGTTCAGCCAGTCGCTGCTCGGTCGAACCAAGCTGCTGCAACCCCTGTATCATGTAGATATCGGTTGGAAAACTGCCCTGCTCGGACAGAATCACTCGCCGTCCGGGGCGCAATTTCAGCGCCGCGCCCAGTAATTTGAAAACATTCACCGAAGTCGAATCACAGGCTATTACCTCATGGGCCGCTGCGCCGATCAGCGGGGCAATCTTTGCGCCGACGCGCTGCGGCAGATCGATCCAACCCGGCCCACCGTCTGCATCGCCGTTCCAGCTGCGGATCAGCCGTTCGCCCCATTCGCGCTCGATCACCTGGGCGACCCGCGCCGCGGTCGCGCGAGGCAGGGCGCCGAGCGAATTGCCATCGAGGTAAATCACCCGATCTGGGAGTACGAATAGGTCACGCGCCGCGGATAACGGATCGGCGGCGTCAAGTGCCAGCGCTTCGTCTGCAAAGCTCATATCGAAGTTTTCATGGCAAATCGTTCATGGCAGCTCGCGCAAAACCGCGCGAACTGGCGCAGCGTCCGCGCCAGCAATACTCAATGGCAGTGCTATCAGCTCATACCATCCCGGAGGAACGGCATCGAGCACCAGCCCCTCAAGAATTCGCATATCGGCCGCGGCGACCGCGTGGTGGGCGTCCATCGTTTTCGAATCTTGATGATCGAGCGAGGGCCCGTCGATTCCGATCAGTACAACCCCCGCCGCCGACAGCGCGGTGATGGTTTCGGCTGCTACGGCAGTCCATCGCGCAGTCCAGTTATTGTAAGGGAACGAATGATAGGTGCGAAACAGGACCCGCGTCGCGCCGCTGAGTGATGGCAAGTGGTGGGGCTCAAGCAGCGCGCCAGCGGCGCGCGCGTCAACTACCAAGCACGGCCCGAGATAGGCTTCAAGCGCAACTACGTCGATGCTCACCCCATCGGCGTCGTAATGGAGCGGCGCGTCAGCATGGGCCCCGCTGTGGCTCGACAAGGTAAGGGCAGATACGTTGACGACGCTGCCGCGGGCCATCGCCCAAGTCTGCACCGCGGTGAATTGCGTGTCGCCTGGATATACCGGCAGTCCCGGTCGCAACACCTGACTGATATCCCATAGGCGGCGGGGCCGGTGCGCGGAGGTGCTCATCGCTGTGCCTGTTAGCCCGCTCGGGCGATCTGCGCTACGCACTAATGGCAACGCTTGGCTGCAGAAGGCTCTCGCGGATGCAGCGGACTTGGACCAGACCTAAATCAGCGGGATCGAGCGCGGGCTGAAGAACCCGCCGATCACCGTGGTTGATCGGGCCGCCATGGCGCTGACGTGTTGGCTTGGCGACTTGCTGGAGTGAGCAGTTTTAGAATATAATCGTTATTTATCCTATGATTACCTATAAAATTGATTCTCTGCTGTGCTTAAGAAATCAGCTGATTTTCGCGTGCGTCGGGCAGCCTGGCCATCAAGCGACGCGGAAACTGGATCACCTTGTTGTCGAGAAAGGTTTCCATCCCCTCCCCTTCTACAGCTAGCCGGAACCCTAGCAAAAGCTTCTTCGTCGCTGTCAAACTGCACGCCCAAGACCGTTGACGTGCCTGCTTCATTGACCAACTCGAGGGTCCGCCGTGGATCGCGCTCCAGCCGGTAGAACCCCACCGCACGCTGATGTCAGCTTCCTGCACGATGCTGGGGCAGACGGCTAGTTGGAAGCCGGAAAGGTGAATGCCGAACCGATTGGGCGGTCAGAGGGCGGCGCTACAGGGCAGGGGAAGGGGCCACCCCGGACATAGGAAGAGACGTCTGCTTTGTCCCACGAAGCCACCGTTTAGCCTTGCCCCCAGCTATCCCGAAAGCTGCCGTTCGCTTCTTAACCACCGTGGCCGACCAGCAAGTCCAACGCTTCTGGCGCGTCTATCACCTCTGCATACTTTGCTTGAAGGTCGAAGAGGCTTGACTCGTGCGGGGCGGCGTGGCGGTCGCCGCATGCCTGCCGCACGACAAAGGGCAGGAAGCCGTGCTGACAAGCATCGAGCGCCGTGGCGCGGACACAGCCTGAGGTTGAAAACCCGCCGATTAGCAGCGTGTCGATCCCGTGCTTACGTAACGTGTCGGCCAACGAGGTACCGAAAAACGCCGAAGCGTACTGTTTGGTTATCACCAGTTCGCCCGGCAACGGTTGAAGCGAAGGCGGGAATGCGCCGAGCGCTGAGCCGCGGTCGAACACGCTGAGCCCCGGAACTTTGCGGTAGAACAGCCCACCGTCTGCGCCGCCGGGTACATATTCCACCCGAGTGAAGACCACTGGAACGCCCACATGGCGCGCCATCTCTGCCAGCCTTACATTGCAAGCGAGAGCATCCTCCACACCGGCATAAAGCGGTGATGCTGGGTTGAGATAGGCGACCGATACGTCGACAATCAGCAAAGCTGGACGCTTACCAAAGACCAGCGGCTGGTTGAATGCAGTGCGGTAGTTAGACTCTGGATCTTGATCTTCAGTTGGCATTAGATTGTCCCTGAGGCAGCCATGCTCGCGAGCTCCTCGGCATCCAGACCAAGCAATTGACCATAGATTTCGGCGTTGTGTTGGCCGACCGTCGCCGGTGCGGGGCAGCGAATGGTACTCGGCGTGGCCGAAAGCTTTGGAAACGCACCCTGCATCTTGAGCGGCCCGAACCGTTCGGTCTGAACCTCAACGATTGCTTCGCGTGCCTGGAAATGTGGATCTATGAGCATGTCGGGCGCGCGGTAAACGCGTCCGGCGGGGATCGAATTGGCAATCATCAATGCGTCTACTTCCGTCACCGTCAGGTTAGCGGTCCAGGCATTGATCAGCGCATCAAGCTCGCGCTGGTTTTCTCCGCGCGCAATATGCGTCGCAAAACGCGGATCATCCCCGAGTTCGGGTCGGGCCATGGCCGTGGCTAGCCGTCTCCACAGCGAATCCTTGTTCGCCCCGATCATGTATTCTCCATCCCTGCAAATATAGACGTTGGAAGGCGCAATACCTGGCAGAATCGAGCCTGATCGTTCGCGCACAAAACCGTTATAGTCGTATTCAGGGACCAGACCCTCCATCACTTGCAGCACGCTTTCATACAGCGCTGCGTCAACAACCTGTCCTTGGCCGGTTCGATCACGGTGATGAAGCGCGGCAAGCACGCCCATGCAGCCATAGGTCGCGGTCAGGGTATCGCCGATCGAAACGCCCATCCGGCTGGGCGCGCGGTCAGGTTCCCCGACGATGTAGCGCCAGCCGCCCATCGCTTCACCGATTCCGCCAAACCCGGCGCGATCGGAATAGGGCCCGGTCTGACCATAGCCAGACATTCGCGCAATGATCAGGCCAGGCTGCTCAATCAGCAGTTGCTGCGGATCAAGCCCCCATTTCTCCATCGTACCGGGCTTGAAATTCTCAATTAAAACATCGGCATGGGCGATTAACCGCCGCACCAGCGCCTGCCCCTCGGGCACGCGCATGTTGGCCGAGACCGAGCGCTTATTACGCGCGACCACTTCCCACTGGACCTTGACCGCACCCTGCCCCCATTCGCGCATCGGATCGCCTGCACCCGGCGGCTCAACCTTGATCACGTCGGCACCCAAATCGCCCAGAAGCTGGCCACAGAACGGCCCGGCGAGCAGCTGACCCAGCTCGACCACGCGGATGCCTTTGAGTGCGCCCGTATTCTCCATGACCTATTTCACTGACTCGAGTTGCGCCCAAACCGGCTGGATCGGAGCAGGCAAGCCAGTTTCAGCAAGGCAGCGTTCGCGCAGGGTGTCGATCTCTGGTCCATAGTCGAACAGCGGCAACTCCCCGCGACCTGCGCGAATTTGACTGCGCAATGCTTCGGTTGCGACCATGTCAACTGCGCCATTTTCGTCAGCGATCACACCATAGGCGCGCGCGCCGTGAGGCGTAGCTAGCCCTTGAGTAACCTCTTTGCCGACCAGCGCAGCATCACGCTCAAGCGGATCGCCCCAGCCACCGCCGCCCCAAGTGATGAAATGCAGCTGGTCGCCGGCCTCCACGCGCACATCTTCTACCTTGTTGCCAACAATAATCCGGGTGCCGTCGGCCTTCTCCAAGATCTTACGGGCGCGCTGACCAGGGTGGCCGCCATTGACTCCCCAGGGCGGCACGAACCAGCGATCATCGTGGATTGATATCGTCCCGCGTTCTAGGAAGCGGTAAGTCATGTGGATGCCGTTGCCGCCGCGGTGCAGACCTGCGCCGCCACTATCGGGCTCAGTTTCATAACGTTCGATTATCATTGGAAAGTAGCGCTCGAGGAATTCGTTGGGGACATTGGTGAATCCTGGCCATAGCGAGTGGCCGTCGGGTCCATCGCCCAATGGGCGACCGGGAATACCGCCAAAGCCGATCTGAAATAGCTGAAACCATTCGCCGTTTTTGCCAGGGCGATTGTCATTGCCCGAATAAAAGAGGTGCGGGCTTGAGCTAAAACCCGCAGCATTGAGAAATTCGGGTGTCTTCTGCCCAAGCAGACCGCCCAAGATATCGAAAATTCGCCCCAGAGCATGAGTCCGGCCCGACAGCGCAGCAGGGAATTTTGGCTTGAGAAGCGAGCCCTCGGGGATCCGGACGTCGATCAGATCGTAGAACCCGTCATTAAACAGTATCTGCGGATCGAAGACCATGATCATGTAGATCCCAAAGAACATCTTGAACATGTTTTCATTGAGGAAAAAGTTGATCGAGGCCGCGCTCTGCGGATCGGTGCCGGCGAAATCGAGTACGACCTTGCCATTCTCGCGCCACATCGTGCAACGGATCTTGTAAGGGCCAAACCCTACCCCATCATCGCAAATGTAGTCTTCAAAGCTGACTGGCTCTTCGGCAATGGCCATGCTGATCAAGGCCTCCATGGCGCGGTGGTTACGCGCGAGCAGTTCCTGCGTCGCGGAAACATACACATCATCACCAAACCGTTCTGCCATTTCAACCACTCGGCGCGCAGCGACCCGGCATGAGGCGATCAGGGCGTTGAGATCGGCCTGGCACCAATCGGGCTTGCGGGTCTGGTGCATCACCAGCTTCATCAGGTCCTCGTTGTATTCGCCTTTCTTCCAGATTTTAACCGGGGGAATGCGCACACCTTCCTCAAAGATCGAGCGAGCATCGATTGGCATCGAACCGACAACCTTACCGCCGATATCGGACATGTGCCCGAACATCGCGGTATAGGCGATCAAGCGCCCGTCCTTGAACACTGGCAGCAGGATCAGCCAGTCGTTCGAATGGCTGACTGCACCTTCGCAGCTGTAGGGGTCAGACAAGAAGATCATGTCACCGTCTTCCAGCGTCCCGTCGAACTGGGTCAAAAAGCCACCGATGAAGCTGCCGAACTGGCCGACGATCATTTTGCCGGTGTAATCGGCGATCAGCGGGAAGGCATCGCCTTGCTCGCGGATCCCGGGCGACATCGCGGTGCGCACCAGGGTAGCGTCCATTTCGATCCGGGCATTGCGCAGCGCGTTCTCCATGATGTCGAGCGTAACGGGATCGATCGCAACGGTTTTGAAGGGAGCGGTATTGGTTTGAATGATTTGCGCGGGCATTGCATCAGTCCTCGCTTAAGCCAGGTTGATCAGGATATTGCCGACTGGGTCGACGCTCGCGGTACAACCGCTTTCGATCAGGGTCGTGGAATCCATTTCCACCACAATCGCCGGGCCGGCGATCACATCGCCTTGTCGCAGCTTGCTGCGGTCATAAATTAT